>JANQEJ010000180.1 GCA_028278425.1 Planctomycetota bacterium
CTCACAAGAATCAGGGGGCGAGGGCTCTGAAGTGCCCTACGCTCGCACTCCAGAAGCGAAGCGGCCTACTTCAGTCAGTACAGGGAAAACGCCCTCGAGCCCGGCAAACGATTTAAAGCCCGGCCGTTGCGTCCCGCGCTGCCGAACCGCCCGACGCGGCCTGGCCCTCCTCACTCCCCTCCCGGCCAACCCGCGTCGTCAGAGCCTCTTCGTCTTCCCGCTCAGAACGCGTTGCCTCGCAGGAGCGGCAAGCCTCCCTCAACCCGCCCGCCGCTTCTCCCGAATCCGCCCGACCCAGTGCTCGAGCATGGCGCGCAGATCATCCAGCCGCACCGGCTTCGCGAGATAGTCGTCCATCCCCGCCTCCAGGCACTTCGTGCGGTCGCCCTCCATCGCGTGCGCCGTCATCGCGATCACGACCACCTCGTGATCCAGCACCCCCGACTCCTCCCCGCGCAGAGTTCGCGTCGCTTCGTACCCGTCCATCCCCGGCATCTGGCAGTCCATCAGCACGGCGTCGTAGGGAACGCGCCGCAGCGCCTCGAGGGCCTCGGCGCCGTCGCCGACGACGTCGACGCGCGTGCGGAGCTTCTCGAGCATCCGTCGCACCACGGTCTGGTTGACCGGGTTGTCCTCGACCACCAGGATCCGCGCCTCGGGGCCGCACTCGAGCACGGTCTCCGCGGCCCCCTCCTCCGCGGCCGTGGGGACTTGCGCGCCGGCCGCCTCCGGAAGGTGTACGCGGAACCAGAAGGTCGAACCCTGCGCCGCCTCGCTCTCGACGCCGATGACGCCCCCCATCAGCTCGACCAGGCGCTTCGAGATCGCGAGCCCGAGGCCCGTGCCGCCGAACTTGCGCGACGTCGACGAGTCGAGCTGGTGGAACATCTGGAACAGCGACTCCAACTTCCCGCCGGGGATGCCGATGCCCGTGTCGCGGACGCGGAAGAGGTACTCCTCCTGCCCGAGGTGGTCCACCGACACCGACACGTGGCCGGAGGGCGTGAACTTGATCGCGTTGCCGACGAGGTTCAGGAGCACCTGACGCAGGCGGCCCTCGTCGCCCAACACCGGAGCGCGCGGGCAGTCGTCGAGCTCACTGCGGAGCTCCAGCACCTTGTCGGCCGCGGTCGACCGCAACAGGTCGAGCACGCCCTCCACCGTCCCGCGCAGGTCGAACGGCCGCGGGTCCAGCGTCAGCTTGCCCTGCTCGATCTTCGAGAAGTCGAGGATGTCGTTGATGACCGTGAGCAGCGCCTCCGCGGATTGGCGCACGGTTTCGCCGCACTCGCGCTGGTCGTCCGTGAGCTCCGAATCGAGCAAGAGCCCGATCATCCCGATCACGCCGTTCATCGGCGTGCGGATCTCGTGGCTCATGTTGGCGAGGAACTCGCTCTTGATCTTGCTCGCCGCCTCGGCGGCCTCCTTGGCGGCTTCGAGCTCCTTCTGCGCGCCGCGCCGGTCGGCGATCTCCTGGCGCAGGAGCGAGTTGGCGATGCGCAGCTCGCGCGTGCGGTCGTTGACGCGCCCCTCGAGCTCCTCGTAGGCCTTCTTCAGGTCGCGGTGCGCGCGGAACAGCTCCAGGCTCTTCCGCTCGAGCAGGTCCTCGGCCTCCCTGCGCGCGCGGTGCTCGCGCTCGAAGCGGCGGCGGTAGACGCCTTCGTCGTTCGTCACGCCGCCTCCAGAAGAAAGCTCACCACGCGCTCCTCCGTCCGGGAACGCTCCTCGCGCGTCACGCGCACGGTGCTGGCGTAGTGCGCCGCGCAGCCCTCGATCATCCCCTCGGCCAGGTCGGCCAGGCGGACCGGCGAGCGGTACACGAGCTCAAGCCGGCCGGAGCCGAAGCGGTACGGCTCGACGTCCGGGAGGTCGGCCGACGAGTGCAGCACGACCACCTCCTCGCGCAGGATCTCGCTTGCGGACACGAGCAGCTCCAGCGGGTCGTCGAAGTCCGCGAAGAAGTCGGGGTAGCGAGCGGCGAAGACGCCGAGCAGGTGGCGCCCGAACCGGCGCTGGATCTCCCGCGGGGCCTCGTGCAGCTCGCCGGCGAGGTTGTCGACGAGCTGCACGAGCTCGCGGTGGTCGTAGGCGCCGCCGGCGGTGTAGGCGCCGCCGGTCACCGAGTCCGTGGAGACGAGGATCCGGTCGGCCACCTCGATTCCGTGGCGCTCCTCGACGTGCTCGAGGAACGCGGTGAAGACGATGCCGATCATGGAGCGGGGCCCCCGTGGAGCGCCGGGGGGGACGATCCACAGTTTCGGAGCGCGCGACCCGCGGTCTTGAGCCCGTCAGGAAAGCGCGCGCAGGGCGTCGAGCAGCCGCTCCTCGTCCCCGGGAAGAAGGGTCCGCGGGTCGAGCCGGAGCCGCTCCTCCTGGATCCGGGCGTACACCGGGGGATCCCCGGCGCGGAGGCTTGCCGCGAGCTCCGTCGCGGTGAAGCCGGCCCGCGCGACCGCGATCACCCAGGTGGGAAGCTCGACGCCGGGCGCGCTGCCGCTGCCCGGCTGCGAGGTGGCCGCGAGCACCTCGACGGTCCACGTCGAGCCGAGCCCGTCGATCGCGGCCGCGAGCGCGTCGGCGCGCGGCCGCAGCTCGTCCGCCGTGGCACGCATCATCGCGCGCGCCGGGATCTCGTCGCCGCGGCCGGCGAGGAGCAGCTCGAGCGTCGTCTCGAGCCCCGCGATCGTGACCTTGTCGAGGCGCAGCGCCCGGTACATCGGGTTCCGCCGCATCGTCCCGATCGCAGCAGCCGTGCCGACGATCAGCCCGGCCTGCGCGCCGCCGAGCAGCTTGTCGCCCGAGAACGTGATCGCGTCGAGGCCGCAGGCCACCGCGTCGCGCACGAGCGGCTCGTGCTCGAGCAGGTCGGCGAGCGGCGCGGCGCCCTCCGGCTCGAGCAGGCCCGAGCCGAGGTCGAACACCGTCGGCAAGCCTAGCTCGCGGCCGAGCTCGGCCAGCTCGGCGCCCGAAACCTCCTCGGTGAAGCCCACCATGCGAAAGTTCGACGTGTGGACCTTGAGGAGCAGCGCCGTCGCGTCGGTCACCGCCGCGCGGTAGTCGGCCGCGCGCGTGCGGTTCGTGGTGCCGACGTCGACCAGGCGCACGCCCGCGCGGGCCATGACGTCCGGCATGCGGAACGAGCCGCCGATCTCGACCAGCTCGCCGCGGCTGCAGATCGCCGCGCGCCCGCCCGCGAAGGTCTGGAGCGCGAGCAGCACCGCCGCGGCGTTGTTGTTCACCGCGATGCCGGCCTCGGCGCCGGTCAGCCGCTGGAGCAGCGTCGACAGCCGGTCGTCGCGCCGGTTGCGCTCGCCGGAGAACCGGTCGACCTCGAGCACCGCGTAGGAGCGCGCGACCCGCTCCATCGCCGCCGCCGCCTCCGGGTGCATGGGCGCGCGGCCGAGGCCCGTGTGCAACACGACGCCGGTGGCGTTGACCGCGGGGATGAGGCCGCTCCCCTCCTCGGCGCGGACGCGGGCCTCGAGGTCGGCGGCGAGGCCGCCGGACGCGAGCCGCGCCTGCAGCCCGTCGGCGTCGAGCTCGCCGGCCTTGATCTCGCCGCGCCAGGCGTCGAGCGTCGCCTGCACGAGCGTCACCAGCACGTCGCGCGCGACCCGCGCCTCGAAGGCGGACACCGCGGGCTCGCGGAGGACCTCCTCGACGGCCGGGAGCAGCCGGTACGGATTCGTCGCTTGCTCTTTCATGCGCGGAATAGTGTGCCCGCCGGTGGCCTGCCCGCGCCAGCGCTCCTATCCTGCGACGGATGAGTCCCCGCTGGCGCATGCGAGAGCCCGATCCGACGATCCTGGCGAGCATCGCGCGGGGCGCCGGGGTGCCCGAGGTCGTCGCCGGGTTCCTGGCGGCGCGGGGCCACACCGACGCCGAGGCGGTCGTCGAGCACCTGCGCGCGAGCCCGATGGGGCTGCACGACCCCTTCCTGCTACCCGGCATGAAGGCGGCCACCGAGCGCCTGGCGGGGGCGATCCGCGCGGGTGAGACCATCCTGGTCCACGGCGACTACGACGTCGACGGGGTGACCGGCACGGCGCTCCTGATGCGGCTCTTCCGTCTGGTCGGCGCGAAGGCGGAGTGGCACATCCCGAACCGCCTGGTCGACGGGTACTCCTTCGGCCCGCACTCGATCGAGCGGGCGGAGGCCGTCGGCGCGCGGGTGGTGATCAGCGTCGACAACGGCACCTCGGCGCACGACGTGATCGCCGCCCTGCGCGAGCGCGGCGTCGACACGGTGGTGACCGACCACCACGAGGCGTCGCCGGGGCCGCTGCCGGAGGCGACGGCGATCGTGAACCCGAAGCTCCCGAGCTCGACCTATCCGTGGCGCGAGCTCTGCGGGGGCGCGGTGGCCTTCAAGCTGGCCTGGGGGCTCGCGCGCGAGCTCTCCGGAGCGCCGAAGGTGACGCCGGCCTTCAAGCGCTTCCTCGAGGACGCGATGGCGTACGTGGCGATCGCGACGGTCTGCGACGTCGTCCCGCTGCTCGACGAGAACCGCATCCTCGCGCGCGCGGGCATCCGCTCGCTCGAGGGGACGCGGAACCCCGGGCTGCGCGCGATGCTCGCGGTCGCCGGCCTCGACGACCGGCCGCTGACCGCCGAGGACGTGAGCTACCAGATCGGCCCGCGCATCAACGCCAGCGGCCGGCTCGGCAGCGCGCAGCGCGCGGTGGACCTCCTGCTGGCCGACGACGACGAGAGCGCGCGCGCCCTGGCGACGGAGCTCGACGAGCTCAACGCCGAGCGGCGCGAGATCGAGACCGCCGTCCTGGCCGAAGCACGGGCCCAGGCGACCGACTTCCTCGACGCGAACGCGCACCCGGTCTTCGTCCTCGCCGCCCAGGGCTGGCACCAGGGCGTCGTCGGCATCGTCGCGGCGCGATTGGTCGACGAGTTCCGCCGGCCCGCACTCGTGATCGGGCTCGACGGCGAGACCGGCCGCGGCAGCGCGCGCACGGTGGACGGCTTCCACGTGCTCGACGCGATGGCGGGCGGCGCCGAGCACATGCTGCGTTTCGGCGGACACGCGCAGGCGGCGGGCTGCGAGGTGCGGGCCGACGCGGTCGACGACCTGCGCGCGGCGGTCAACGCGAAGGCGAAGGAGATGCTCGGCGCGACCGGCGGCTTCGAGGAGCCGGCGCTCGCGATCGACGCCGACGTGCCGTTCGAGGCGATGACGCCGCAGCTCATGCGCGAGATCGACCGGCTCGAGCCCTTCGGGCAGGACAACGCCTCGCCGGTGTTCCTCTCGCGCGACCTGCGTCTCGCGGAGGAGCCGCGCGAGGTCGGGCGCGAGGGCGATCACCTGCTCCTGCGCCTGCGGCGCGGGACGCACGTCTTGAAGGCGATGGGCTTCCGGCTCGGCGAGCGCCGCGACGAGCTCAAGATGGGCGCGCCGATCGAGGCGGTCTACACGCCGCGCTGGAACACCTTCCGCGGCGAGACGAGCCTCGAGCTCGTGCTCGCGGACTTCCGCGTGCCGGGTTAGGCGTCACTCGCCCGCCGGGTCCGCGCCTCGTCGGGCACGAACTGCAACCGGATGAGCTCTGGAGGACCGTTGGGCCGGATGCGGATGTCGCCGCGAGGGCGAGCGTTCGCAACGGCGGTCTCCCGCCGCCGCCCTCACTCTTCACGGACGCCCTCGCCGGTCAGCGCGATCTCGATGCGGCCGTCGGTCCCCTGGAGGAAGAGGGCGTTCCGGTACTCGATGTCGTCCAGCGGACGAAAGCGCACCGTGATCACCTTCTTCTCCCCCGGCGCCAGCGTGAACCCCCTCCGGGGACTCCACGGCAGGAAGATGAGCGGCCGGTGGCGGATCGTGTAGATCCGCAGGATGTCCTGGGGATCGGGGCCGACGTTCTCGATGGTGAAGGTCGTCTGGGCGATCACGTTGACCGGCACCTGGCCGAACTCCAACGGCAAGCCGGTGTGCACGTCGCGGATGAGCAGGTTGCCGAGCTCCCGTTGCTCCACCCCCCGGCCGGTGATCGCCACCGGGAAGGTCGCGATCTGGCCGCCCCGCACCCGCGGCATGACGAAACCGTCGAAGCGGCGCGGCTCGTCCGGCTGGAACGTGAAGTGGATGAACGCGAGCGGCCCGCTCGGCTCCACGCGGATGCCGCCGGGAGGAAAGGGCCTTCCGGCGCCCATGTTCGCGCTGAAGTACTGCGCATCCGGCCCGGTGATGTCCGCGCCGAGGAGGAACATGTCCTGGTGCCCGACGTTGACGACGGCGATGGCCGTGGTCTTGATGTCGCCGACGATGGTGTCGTCGAACTCGACCGGCGACGTCACGCCGCGATAGTTGATCAGGAGCGCGGAGAGGGGAAAGAGCGACGTCGAGACCGGCGTGACGCAACCCGCGAGCGCGGCGAGCGGAGACGCGAGGACGAGTGAGCGGAATAGGGTTCCCATGTCTTCCTTTCTCCCCAAAGGAGGTCCAGGGTCCGCTAGGATCGTAGCGCCTCCCCGGCAGGATCAGGAGATTCCCCATGCGCGCCCGCTTCGCCGCCCTTTCCCTCGCCCTCTTCGCCCCCTCCCTCGCCGGCCAGGCCCAGGTCTGGATCGTCGACGACGACCCCGGGCCCGACGTCGACTTCAGCCACCCGGTGACGGCGGCGGAGACGGTGCCCGACGGCGACGTCCTGCTCGTGCGCAAGGGGACGTACGGCGCGCTGCTCGAGACCTCGCCGCCGTTCGGGATCAAGCCGCTGCGCCTCGACGGGAAGAGCCTGGCGATCGTCGCCGAGCTCGGCCACGTGTCGAACCTGTTTCTGAGCGACACGCCGATCGAGATCGAGAACCTCGCGCCGGGCCAGACGGTCACGATCCGCGGCATGCGCGGCGTCGGGAGCACCTTCGATTTGCGCAACAACGCCGGCGCGATCTGGATCGAGGACGTGGACTTCGGGCTGGACGGCGCCGGCGGCACGGATCCGCGCCTCTACGCGGAGAACTGCGCCGCGGTCACGGTCTTCCGCTCGACGCTGCAGGGCGAGGACGCCTTCTTCGACCCCGCCGGCGGATCGTCCGCGGGCCTCGAGGCGAAGAGCTCGTCGGTGTACGTCTACGAGAGCACGCTCGTCGGCGGCGGTCCCGACAACCAGACCGGGCCGCAGCCCGGCGCGCGGGTTTCCGACGGCTCGCTCCTCTTCGCCGCCGACACGCAGCTCGTCTCCGGCGGCGGCGGGATCGCGGATCTGCACCTCACCACCGGATCGCCGCAGGTGTGGCTGCTCTCGTCGAACCCGACCGCCCAGATCGACAGCGGCACCGTGTCGCAGTTCCCCGGCACCGCGCGCACCTTCACGGTCAACACGCCGAAGCGCGAGGGCTCCAACATGACGATGAGCTTCACGGGCGAGGACGGGGACGTCGTGCTGATCGGCGTCTCCCTCGCGCCGGGCGGGCTCTTCACGCCGGCGTTCCAGGGCGCGGTCGTACACTTCCCCGTCCCGGCGGTGGCGGTCCTCGCGGGAGGCACGATCTCCGCCAGCGGCGAGCTCGACTTCGTCATCGCCGCCCCGCCGCTCGACCCGGTGCTCGAGGGCGTGGCGCTCTACCCGCAGGTGGGCATGGTCCCGCTGACCGGTTCGGTCGTCCTGGGATCCGGCTCGATGATCCTGCTCCTCGACGACGGGATCTGAGCCGTGCAGCGCTTCACTCCGCTCGCCCTCTTCGCCCTGACGGCGCTCGCGTCGGCGCAGGGCAGCGTGATCGTCGTCGACGACGACGGCGGGCCCGGCGTCGACTTCACGCACCCGATCGACGCGATCCAGGCGGCCGGCGACGGCGACGTCGTGCTCGTCAAGGGCGGCTTCTACTACTGGTCGTTCACGCTGCCGCCGATCGTG
>JANQEJ010000188.1 GCA_028278425.1 Planctomycetota bacterium
GGTCGATCCTGCGGTCGGGGCGGAACTGAGGGCTCGCCGTCAGCCGGCTTGACGCGCGAGCACGAGCGCGAACGAGAGCGTCGCGATCAGCGCGGCCGCGGTCCGGACGTGGTTCCAGAACGTCCAGCGCCGCAGGTAGTCTCCCCACGCTTCCTCGGCGCGCGCATCCGTGGGGTTCACCTTCGCGAGGGAGTTGTTGAGCGGCACGTTGCGGGTCCCCGTGAGGAGGAACGTACCGACGAAGTAGAGGGCTCCACCGCTCGCGAGGAAGACCGCGCCCGGCTCGCTCCAGCGCAGGCCCGCGACCGCGATGCCGCCGAGCGAGAGGACCGCCGTGCCGACGAACGGCCCGAGGAAGCTCGGACGGATCACCGTGACGTTGATCGACTGCATCGCCGCCAGACCCTCCCGCGGGGGGAGCCGCGCGAGGGCCGGCATCACGAAGCTCGAGAAGGCGAGGAAGACTCCGCCGATGGCGCCCGCGCCGAGCACGCCGGCCAGGGCCAGGAGTTGCCAGAGGACGTTCATGTCTAAGGCTCCAGGGTCGAGCCGACAGTTTAGGCCGGGCAGCCGCCCGGCTAGCTTCGCCCGGGCCGCAGATAGGCCAGCCAGTAGACCGCGGCCACGAGCAACGTCCCGCCCACCACGTTGCCCGCCGTCACTACCGCCAGGTTGTGCAGCGCGCCGGTGACGAAGTTCGGCGCCTCCACGCCGAGCACGTACGCGTACGGCAGGAAAAACCAGTTCGCGATCGAGTGCTCGAAACCGCACGCCACGAACGCGGTGATCGGGAACACGATGCCGACCGCCTTGTCCGCGACCGAGCGGCCGCCGAAGGCGAGCCAGACGGCGAGGCACACGAGCGCGTTGCACAGCACGCCGCGCGCGAAGGCCTCGGGGAGGCCGAGCTCGGCCTTGGCGCGGCCGATGGCTAGCGCTGTCTCGCGCAACGCGTCGGAGCCGAGCGCGTCGACGCCCGCCAGCCGGACGAAGAGCACCGTTCCCGCCGCGCCGAGCACGTTGCCGAGGTAGACGAGCACCCAGCTACGCCCGAGCTCCTTGAAGCCGATCTTCCGCGAGGCCCACGCCATCGCGATCAGGTTGTTGCCGGTGAAGAGCTCCGCGCCGGCGACCACGACCAGGATCAGGCCGAGCGAGAACGCGAGCCCGCCGACGAGGCGCGTCATCCCGAAGCCGAGCTCGGAGCCGGTCACGACGACCATGTAGAGGAGCGCGCCGAGGGAGATGAACGCGCCGGCGAGCATCGACAGCACGAGCACCGAGATCGCGTCGGCGCGCGCCTTCGTCACGCCGGCGGACTCGACGCGGGCGGCGATCTCGGCGGGGGACCAGGCGTCGGAGGTCATTCGGAGACGGCGCGGGCTCGCGCGCCGAGGTCGAGGGCGTTGCGCAGAATGCGGAGCACGTGCTCCCGTGTGAGCACGCCGACGAGCCGGCCGCGATCGGTGACCGGGAGCTGGTGCACCGCGGCGTCGTCCATGCGCTTCAAGGCGTCCCAGAGCGTCTCGTCGCGGTCGATCGTGACCAGGTTCTCGCGCGGCACGAGGATCGCGCCGACCGTCGTGGAGCTCCAGTCTCGCTCGGGCACCTCCTTGATGTCCTTCAGCGTGACGAGCCCGGCCAGCATCCCGTCGCGCTCGACGAGGAAGGAGCGTTCCCCGCGACGGAGCACCTCCTCGGAGATGAGCTGAGCGACGCTCTCGTCGACATCCGCGCGCGGGAAGTGCGTGTCCATCGCTTCGGCGGCGCGGATCGCGCCGAGGCGGTCGGCGATGATCTCCTGGAGCGCCGTCCCGCGCGACGCGCGCATCAGGAACCAGCCGATCAGGATGAGCCAGAGCCCGTTGGCACCGAGGCCGAAGGCGAGCGCCATGAAGCCGCCCAGCGCCATGAGGAAGAAGGCGAAGGCGGAGCCCGCCGCGCTCGCCACGGCGGTGGCCTTGCGCCGGTCGCCGGTGGCGGCCCAGACGAACGCGCGCAGGACGTGCCCGCCGTCGAGCGGATGGCCCGGAACGAGGTTGAACGCCGCGAGCACCAGGTTGATGAAGCCGAGCCAGCGGAAGACCGCGACCGCCACCTCGCCGGCGATCGGGCCCTGGGGGATCACGAAGGACGCGGCCAGGAAGAAGATCGCGAGGGCGACGCTGACCGCGGGCCCGGCGATGCCGATCAGGAAGACGTCGCGGGGGCGCTTCGGGTCGCCGGTGAGCTGCGCGAGCCCGCCGAAGAGGAACAGCGTGATCGAGCGGACCGGAAGGCCGAGCGCCTTCGAGGTGACGCTGTGCCCGAGCTCGTGGAGCACGATCGCGAGGAAGAAGAGGACCCCGGCCATCACGCCCGCGCTCCAGGTCACGGGGCGCGTCCAGTCGGGATGAGCCTCGGCGAAGTGGAACGAGAGCCCCGCAGTGATCAGGAGGAAGATCGGGATCCAGGACACGTCGACCGCGAGGTCGATGCCGAAGACCCGGCCGATCCGGAAGGCGCGCAGCCCGAACGGTCCCACGACCGGGCGGCTCGGGCGGTTTTCGGTCGCGGGTCCCACGGCGATCTCGTGCTGCGTCATCCGACCGCCAGACTATACGGAGTAGGGCCGGTGACCCATCGCACGCTGAAGGCAGGCTGAGCGGGAACAAGTGCGTATGCAAGGGTAAGTCGTCTTTCCTAGTGCACGCCGGAGCCGGCGCGGGGACGATGGCCCGGTGCGGCGGCGCAAGGGACCGCGCGGCTTCCGTCCGCTCGAGCGCGATGAGCTCGCTCGCCTGACCTTCCACGGCGCCGCCGGGGAGGTCACCGGCTCGTCCTTCCTCCTGGAGACGGCGGGCTCGCGCGTCCTGTTCGAGTGCGGGATGTTCCAGGGCGGGCGGCGCGAGGAGGCGCGCAACCGCCGGCCGTTCCCCTTCGACCCGGCGGCCCTCGACGCCGTGGCGCTGACGCACGCGCACATCGATCATTCGGGGCTCGTGCCCAAGTTGGTGCGCGACGGCTGCGGCGCCCGCGTTCACGCCACCGAGGCGACCTGCGACCTGCTGCGGATCATGCTGCCCGACTCGGCGAGCATCCACGAGCAGGACGCGGCGCGCGAGAACCGCCGCCGCGAGCGTCGCGGCGCGCGGCTGGTGGAGCCGCTCTACACCGCCGAGGACGCCGAGCGCGCGCTCGGACGCGTCGAGGCGTATCCGTTCGACGAGCGCTTCGCTCTCACGAACGACGTCGACGTCCGCTTCCGCCGCGCGGGGCACATCCTCGGCGCCGCGTCCCTGGAGGTGTGGGTGCGCGACGAGGGCGGCTTCGAGCGCAAGCTCGTCCTCTCCGGCGACGTCGGGCGCGCGGACGAAGCGCTCTTGAAGGACCCCGAACCGCCGGAGGAGGCCGACCTCCTCCTGCTCGAGTCCACCTACGGCGGCCGGGAGCACCGGAGCGCCGAAGAGTCCGTCGAGGAGCTGGCCGAGGTGTTCCGCGACGCGGATCGATCAGGCGGCAACGTGATCGTGCCCGCCTTCGCGGTGGGGCGCGCGCAGGACGTGCTGCACACGCTCGCCGAGCTCGAGGACGCGGGGAGGATCCCCGTCCGGCCCGTCTACTTCGACAGCCCGATGGCGATCCACGTCACCGAGCTCTATCCGCGCCACGCCGGGTGCTTCAAGGAACCGATCCGCAGCGCCCTGGAGCCGCGCGACCTCCACTTCTGCCGGACGCCGGAGGAGTCGATGGCGATCAACGCGAAGCGCGGCGTCACGATCCTCTCCGCGAGCGGCATGTGCGACGCGGGTCGCGTCGTCCACCACCTGAAGCACAACCTCTGGCGCGCCGGCACGCACGTCGTCATCGCGGGCTTCCAGGCGGCCGGCACCCGCGGCCGCGCGCTGGTCGGCGGCGCGCGCAAGCTGCGGATCCTCGGCGAAGAGGTCCTCGTCCGAGCGAAGGTCCACACGATCGGCGGCTTCTCGGCGCACGCGGGCCAGTCCGAGCTCGTCGCCTGGGCGCGCCCGATGCTCGCGAACGGGGCGCGGCTCGCCCTCGTCCACGGCGAGCCCGATCAGCGCGACGCGCTCGAGCGCCGCCTGCACGGCGCCGCGCCGGCGCCGATCCTCGTGCCGGAGAGCGGCGACGCCGTCACGCTGCGGCGCCGCGGCGACCCTGTCGTCTTCGCGCCGGCGGCGGCGGTGTGAACGGCGCCCGCGGCGTCAGGCGTGGTCGTCGAGCTCTTCGTTCTCCTCGTGCGTGCAGACGACGCCGTAGACCATCGGCGAGACGATGACCGTGATGGCGATGAGCTGGAAGATCATCGTCGGATACAGGACGGACCAGTCGCCGACGACGCTCATGCCGTAGAGCTCGATCACGCCGAAGAGGCCAAAGACGGCGGCGACGATGATCACGACCGCCTTCTTGTTGAGTTTGTCCATGGGGTTCTTCTCCGTCAGCTCGCGGACTTCAGCTCGACCGGCGTCACGAAGCCCTCCGGCTTCACGGCGAGGATCGAGCAGTCGACCTTCTCGAGGACCATCTCGGCGGTGTTGCCCACCAGAAGCCCCGCGATGCCCGTTCTCGAAACGGCGCCCATGACCAGGAGATCCGCCTTCACCTCCTCCACGAGGGAGCGGATCGCGAGGTCGGCCGGCTGGGATACCACGTGGATCTTCGCGCGTTCGTGCGCGCCGATGCGCTTCAGGTGCTCCTCGATGGCCCCGCGCGTGGCCTCGATGCGGTTGCCGTGGTCGTAGTTTCGCTCGGTGAAGTTGGGCTGCTGGAACTGCGCCGAGGGGAGGAACTCGAAGGGACACGCGTGGAGCACGTGGAGCTCGGCGTCCATGGCCTCGGCGAGCCAGTGCGCGTAGGCGAGGATCTTGTCGCTCACCGGCGTCAGGTCGGTCGCCGCGACGATCGACTTCGCGACGCGGTCGTGGTCCGGCTTGACGACCCACACCGGGCGCGGGGACTTGCGCAGGACCTTCTTCGAGATGCGACCGAGCCGGTGGCCGTCGCGCTCCTCCTTCGCGCGCTTGCCGACGACGATCAGGTCCGCGTTGACGCGCATCGCCTCGGCGATGAGCCCGATCGCCGGGCGGGCGTATTTCTGGACCAGCGTGCACGGGACGTCGGCGCCGCGGAACGCCTCGACCAGGCGCTCCATGGCCTCCGATCCCTCGACCGGCGGGCCCTCGCCGACGACGACGTAGTGCTTGCCCAGCGGGTCCCAGTACTCGTCCCTGGCGGTCGAATGGAACAGGGTGACCTTGGCGCCGACCTGCCCGGCGAGCCAGAGGGCCTGCTTCGCCGCGCGGCGCGAGCCGTCGGTGACGTCACTGCCGTCGGGGACGAGGTCGACGCCCACCACAATGCTCTCGAGTTCCTTCATCGGGTCGTTTCCGGGGTTGGAGCGGGTGTTCTCCGGGGCCGGATCCATCCTCGACCGCCCGCGGCGGGCCAGCCATGCGCCGAGGTGCGTAGGCGGCCTACGGGGCTCTCCGTAGGGGGCTACGCCGGTTTCTCCCGGGGACGTACGTTCCGTGCCCCACAGACCGCGCCGGCTTCGGGCCCGATACTGCTCACCGTCGGGTCGAGGAAGACCCGCCCACCGGCACGAAAGCAGGAGACTTCAGATGAGCATCATTCCCTGGAAGCGTCGCGAGGCCATGACGCCCTTCCGCACCGACTTTGAAGAGCTCTGGAACCGCTTCTTCGACACCAACGGTGGCAGCTTCGCCAGCCGCCTCCCCGAGGCCTTCCAGCGCTCGAGCTTCCCCGCGATGAACGTCGCCGAGACCGAGGACAGGTTCTGCGTCACGCTCGACGCCCCCGGCCTGGAGGAGAAGGACTTCCACGTCGAGGTCATGGGCAACCAGCTCCTCATCTCGGGCGAGCGCAAGTGGGAAGAGGAGAAGAAGGACAAGGAATTCCACTCCGTCGAGTCGCAGTTCGGCCGCTTCGAGCGCTCGTTCACGCTG
>JANQEJ010000157.1 GCA_028278425.1 Planctomycetota bacterium
TCGTCGGTCCTCGTGCGCGAGCTTCCCCCGCTTCCGGGCCCTCCCCACGTCAACGACCTGGTCGTCTCTCCCGCTGGCTGGGGGGCGATGCTCACCAACAAGCGCGTGCGCGCCTTCGACGTCGCCACCGGCGCGACGCTCGCGGACTTGACGCCCGCCGCCGAAGCGAACCTCCAGGCCCTCGCGGTCACGCCGGACGGACAGCGGCTCGTCACGCGAAGCGAGGCGGGGTTCGAGATGTGGAGCACGAAGGACTGGACCGCGGTCGAGCTGCCCGGGTCGGTCGACCTGGACTTCCCCTTCGGCGCCAAGATGGGTGTCGATCCCCTGGGCCGCTGGCTCGTGACCACCACCGCCGCGGGGAACGTCCAGCTCTTCGAGCTCGACGGACTCCGCCCGGGCCCGATCCTCTTCGCCGGCGAGGGCTTCTCCTTCGCCTTCCGTCCTGACGGCGCGCAGCTCGCGGTCGGCGGACTGGACGCGACCCTGCGCATCTGGAACCTGGAGACGATGAGCGAGGTCGCTCGGCTCGAGGGCCACGAAGCGGCGGTCTACACCGTCGCCTACTCGCCCGATGGGAAGCGTCTCGTGTCCGCCGGCGAAGACGGCTTAGTGCGAATTTGGGACGGCGAGACGTACGACGCCATCGTGTCGCTCTCGGGGCACAAGGGCTACGTCTACTGCGCGAGCTTCTCCCCCGACGGCACCGAGCTCGTCACCACGGGGGGCGATGGCACCGTGCGCCTCTGGGGGGAGAGGACCTTGGCCGAGCGCAAGGCGGCGAACAGGGACTTCGGAGAGGCTGTCCGCCGCTCGAGGCCGACCTCGGACGAAGACGGCTGACCGGCCCTCGCTCGGGGACGGGGAAGCCGCTCCTCGGTTTTTCTTGCCCCTGGATCGGACTCTCCCCCGTCGCTTGTCGCGTGGCGTGGCAGAGGGCGGCAGGGCCGCCTTCACCTACCTCTTCCTTCCACTGGAGATCGAGCCATGTCGCGCCACACCTTCCTTTCCGCTGCCCTTCTTCTTCCGCTTCTCCCCTGCGCCGTGGCCGGCGCCCAGGGCGAGCTCGATCCCGCCTTCGGGACCGCCGGCAAGGTCGTCACCGACACGGGTGATTCCTACCGGACCCGGGCCTCGCTGATCCAACCGGACGGGAAGATCCTCGTCACCGGCTTGCTCACGAGCGGTGGCGCGCAGCAGTCGTTCGCGAACCGCTACCTTCCCGACGGTTCGCTGGACGCCGGCTTCGGTTCCGGCGGGATCAGCGCGATCGACCCCGCGGGTCCCGACTGGTTCGGTGTGGAGGCCGCTGCTCTTCAAGCCGACGGAAAGATCGTCCTCGCCGGGTCCCTGGACGTCATCTTCACGAGGCGCTTCGCGGCACTCCGGCTGAACTCCGACGGCACGATCGACACGAGCTTCGGAACCGCGGGGCTCGTCGTCACGGAGCTCCAGGCCGGCTCCCTCCTCGAAATCGCCTTCGCGGTGGCGATTCAGCCCGACGGGAAGATCCTCGCAGCGGGCGTTCGGGATGACGGCTCGCGACGGACTTTCGCGGTCGTCCGCTACCTCAGCGACGGTTCGCTCGATCCGAGCTTCGGCGGCGACGGGAAGGTCCTCACCGACACCGGGGGCACGACGGGAGGCGTGTGCTACCACGTCGCCGTCCTGCCCGACGGTGGGATCGTCGCCGGAGGTTATGACACGTCCGCCAGCCTCGCCGTCGTGAAGTACGAGTCCGACGGCACGCTGTCGCCGAGCTTCGGCGCGGGAGGGATGGCCTTCGCGTCCATCGGGCTCGTTCAGGACACGAGCATGGCTATCCACGACGATGGGCGCATCCTGCTGGGGGGATTCGTCTTCGCCGGGCCCGGCTCCTACGACTCCTCGATTGCCCGTTTCCTGGCCGACGGGACGCTCGACCCGAGCTTCGACGGCGACGGTCTCGCCCCGGTCGATCTGGGCGCCGGCAACGCCCTGGAAGCGATTGCGCTTCAGCCAGACGGGAAGATCATCGCCGTCGGCGGGTTCACCGAGAAAGTGGTTGCGCGCGTCGACACGAACGGCGCTCAGGATCCTACCTTCGGAAGCAGCGGCACGGCGTCGGTCGCCTTCGGGCCGGGCTTCACCGAGCCGGGCAACGTGGCGATCCAGCCGGACGGCAAGCTCGTCGTCGCCACGTCCTACTACGACGGCGAGGGGGCCCCCCAGGATTGCGCGCTCGCGCGCCTGGTCGGGCAGGTCTGGGAGGACGCGGGAGCCGGATTGGCCGGCGCGACGGGCACGCCGAACCTGAGCGGGAGCGGTAGCCTCCTCCCCAACACCGCCTTCTCTCTCTCCCTCGACGACGCCGCCGCGACGAGCCCCGCCTTCCTGGTGTTCGGCGCCTCGCGACTCGACTTCCCGCTCTTCGGCGGGACGTTGGTTCCCTCGCCCGACGTGGTCATGGCGAGCACGACCGACGCGGGCGGCGACGCGACGACTTCCGCGACCTGGCCGACCGGCGTGTCCACCGGGACGCCGTACTACAGCCAGTACTGGATTCTCGACGCCACGGGCCCCTTCGGCCTCACGGCGAGCAACGCGCTCATCGGCGTCGCGCAGTGACGTAAGAGCCCCAAGTCTCTCCAAGGAAGCGGCGGCGTCTGCGGACGCCGCCGTTGTTCGTTGGGACCATTGCTGGGGAGCATGGTGGGCCGCACTGGACTCGAACCAGTAACTTCCACGCTGTGAACATGGCACTCTACCAATTGAGTTAGCGGCCCAGCGGGGCGAGAACTCTAGCGGCGGGGGCCGCTCCGGGCAAGGCTACGAGCCGAGCTTCGCCTGGGTGATCTCGCGGACGCGCTTTTCGGCGCGGCGGAGGAGCATGCGGACGGCGTCCTCGGTGCGGCCGTCCATCAGCTCGCCGGCCTTGCGGAGGCTCATGCCGCGGAAGAAGACCAGGGTGATGGCCTTGCGGTGGTCGGGGGAGAGCTCTTCGAGCGCTTGGCGGAGGATGTCGAACTCCTCGGACCGCGCGACCTGGCGGGTGACGGAGAGATCCTCGCTCTGGGGCTCGCGGAGCATCCGCGCGCCGTCGTCGTCGGGGCGGGTGTTCTCGATCGTCCGCTCGCGGGTGACGTCGCGCTTGCCGGCGGCGTAGTACTCCGCCTTGTCGCGGATCTTGTTGTGGAGGATCTGCAGGAGCCAGCGGAGCAGCGACCCCTCGCCGCGGTACTCGTAGCGGCGGAAGTCGCGCGTCGCCTCGCGGAAGGTCGTTTGCGCGAGGTCGTCGGCCTCCTCCTTCAGCTTGAGTTTGGCGCCGAGGCGCTTGCGCGCGACCTCGACCATGAAGCCGTGGTACCGCGTGAAGAGCTCGTTCAGCGCGTCGACGTCACCGTCCTTGGCGCGGTCGACGAGGGTCGCGGTCTCGTCGGTCTGCATGCTCTCCGGCAGGCCGGGGTCGAGATCCCTCGGGGCAACGGGCTTCAGCTCGTCGGGACGGTCTTCTTTCTCGGGGACGCTCATCGGACTGGCACGCCTAACGTTATCCGGGAGGCGCTTCTTTGACCAGTACGGCCGAACCGGGCGCAGGGATGGCGAAAAAACTTCGCCACGTGGCTCACGCCCGCTCCCCGATCCGGCGCAGGAAGGCCTCCTCGTCCAGGAGGGCGACGTCCAGCTCCTCCGCCTTCTTCTTCTTGGAGCCGGGCTTGTCGCCGACCACGACGAAATCCGTCTTCTTGCTCACCGAGGACACGACCCGGCCGCCGTGGTCCTCCACGAGGCGCTTCGCCTCGGCGCGCGAGAGGCTCTCGAGCGTTCCGGTCAGGACGAGCGTCTTCCCGGCGAAAGCGCCGCCGGCGTCCGCGTCCTCCGGATCGGGCAACTCGATCGTCACGCCGCCTTCGAAGAGCCGCGCGAGGAAGGCCTGGTTGCGCTCGTCGGCGAACCAACCGGCGATGCTCTTCGCCATCTCCGGACCGATGCCCTCGAGGTCGCAGAGCTCTTCCTCGCTCGCCGCCCGGAGCGCGTCCAGGTCGGCGAACCCGCGCGCGAGCAGGCGCCCCGTTGCGGTTCCGACCTCCGGGATCGCGAGCGCGACGAGGAAGCGATCGAAGGGCACGCGCCTCCGCTCTTCGAGCTCGGCCAGGAGGTTCTCGACGCTCTTCTCGCCCCACCGCTCGAGCTCGATCAGCTTCGCCGGGTCGAGGTGGAACACGTCGGGCGGCGACTCGATCATGCCTTCCGAGACGAGCTGCTCGATCAGCTTCTTCCCGAGCCGCTCGATCTCGAACGCGCCGCGGCCGGCGAGGAGCGTCGTGCGCCCGACGAGCTGCGGCGGACAGTCGAGCCCGTTGGGACACGTCCAGTACTTGCCGGTGGCCACGGCCGCGGTCCCGCAGGCGGGACACTTCGACGGCATGTGGAACGCCTCGCCGTAGCGCCACATCACGCCGGGTCGCACCTTGCCGGTCTCGGGGTCGAGGAGCTCCTCCGGAACGTCGTCCTCCCAGCCCGACGCCTTGCCCGCGCCCTTCTTCGCGACGCCCATCACCTGCGGGATCACGTCGCCCGCGCGCTCGAGGAAGACGCGGTCGCCGATCTTGAGGCCGAGCTTCTCGACGTGATCGGCGTTGTGGAGCGTCGTGTGCCGCACCGTCACGCCCCCCACCTCGACCGGATCGACGTGCGCGCGAGGCGTCAGCCGGCCCACCGGGCCCACCTGCACCTCGATCGCGCGCAGGAGGCTCGTCGCCTCGACCGGCGCGAACTTGTGCGCGTACTGCCAGCGCATCGCGCGCGCCGTCCGGCCGAGGCGCTCGCGGAGACCGAGGTCGTCGAGCTTGGCCACGACGCCGTCCACGTCGAAGGGAATCTCGAAGCGGCGCGCCTCGACGCGGTCGTGGTACGCGAGGCAGGCGTCGAGGCCGGTCACCTTCTCGCCGAAGCCGGAGTCGGGCAGACCCCAGTCGATGACCGCGGCCACGAGCTCCTCGTTGGTCGCGAAGGCCTCGCCGCCCTCGTGCCGCGCGACCGCCCAGAAGTGGAACTCGAGCGGGTACTTGGCCACCTCGCTCGGGTCGTTCCGCCGCAGCGCGCCGGACGTAGCGTTGCGCGGGTTGGCCAGGATCGGCGCGCCCTCGGCCGCGCGCTGCTTGTTGAAGCGCTTGAAGCTTTCGCGCGACATCACGACCTCTCCGCGGACCTCGAGGCGCCGCGGGAGCGCCCGCTGCTCGCTGTGGAGCCGGAGCGGGATGTTCCGCACGGTCCGCAGGTTGGCGGTGACGTCCTCTCCCACCCGGCCGTCGCCGCGGGTCACGCCGCGGACGAGCACGCCGTCCTCGTAGACCAGCGCGGCGCTCACGCCATCGAACTTCGGCTCGACGGACCAGAGGAGCTCGTCCCCCGATTCCAGCTTGAGGAAGCGCAGGATCTTCTCCTCGAACTCGCGCACCTCCTCCTCGCCGAAGAGGCTCTCGATCGAGAGCATCGGCACCTCGTGCTCGACCTTGTCGAAGCCCTGCCCCTCGGGAAGCGGAGCCCCCACGCGCTGCGTCGGGCTGTCCGCGGTGACGAGCTCGGGCTGCGCCGCCTCCAGCTCCTCGAGCTCGCGAAAGAGCTTGTCGTATTCCGCGTCCGAGAGCTCCGGCGTCGATTCGATGTAGTAGAGCCGGTCGTGGTGCCGGATCACCTCGCGCAGCTCGCGCACGCGCTCCGCGGCGGCCTTCGTCATCCGCCGATGTGGTCCGGGCCCATCGCCTGGGGCAAGAGCTCGCCCAGCGAGGTCTCGATCCGTCCGCCCTTCGCGCCCTCGATCACGACCGCGAGGTCGCCGCCGAACTCGGCCAGGAACTGCCGGCACGCCCCGCAGGGGGGCAGCGGCTCGTCCAGGCTCGCCCAGATTGCCAAAGAGCGAAACTCGCGCGCCCCGTCCATGACCGCCCGCGTCGCGGCCGCGCGCTCCGCGCAGATCGTGAGGCCGTAGCTCGCGTTCTCGACGTTGCAGCCCGCAAAGACCCGCCCGTCCGCCGCCTGCAGGGCGGCGCCGACGCGGATCTTCGAGTAGGGGCTGTACGCCTTCTCCGCGGCCGCGCGGGCCGCCGCCAGCAGCTCTTCCTTCGACTCGGTCACGGGGCGACCATTCTGGTGCCGCCCCCCGCCCTCGTCTAGGAGCCGTCTAGTAAGGAGAGTCCGTCACCACGGCCGCGTTTCCGTTCGCACCGTAGCCCATGTACGGGACCCGCAACCGCATCACGCGGTTGCCGGTCACGGGGTCCTCGCGCTCCTCGGGCACGAAGTGCACGTGTGCCTGCCGGCCGAGCAGGTCCGACGGCTCGATCTCGACGCAGCCTTCGGTGACGAAGCCGAACCGGTCGAGGACGTGCTTCGCCCGCGGCATCCCGCGGTCGCTCCAGATCAGCGCGTCCCATCCGGCGGTGCGACCGGCGTACTCGCCGTCGGCCACCTCCAGGCGCAGGCCCCAGCGGGCGTTTCCGTCCCGGGTGACGCTCTCGCGCACGTCGGTGACGCGGCAGAGATAGACGCCCGCGGGAATCGACGCGTACTCCGCGATGTCCCTGGTATCGGTGAAGTCGACTTGCATGGTCCCTAGGAAAAGGAAGGGGCCCATTCCCCTGCCGACCCCGAGACCGGGCGGGGGCTCGAGCGGTGGCAGGAGTTCCGCGAAAAAACTCCGGCGGAGCTCAGACGTCGATCACCAGCGCCGAGCTGAGATCCGCCGGCGGCGCGAAGGGCGGCCCGAAGCCGTTGTCGACCCCCACCTGGACCACGAAGCGCTGGCCGAGCAGCGCGGGTACGTCGGGCACCGGCACCGGAAACGTCGCCATTCCCGACGGAGGAGACACGAACGCGAGCTGCCCGAAGAGGCCGCCGACGTAGAAGTCGCACGTCCCGCCGAAGATCGGGACGGTCACGGTGCTCGTCCCGAAGAAGAGGATCGCCGGCTGGTTCAGCGACTGCGTCCAGAAGTCGATCCGGAAGTCGACGTTGCCGAGCGCCGGCGGGCTCACCGCGTCGAGCATCGGGCCGGCGGCGAAGGCGGAGCACTGGTTCCCGAACTTGGAAAGCGCCGCGCTCGGCTGGACGTTGACGCCCCCGAGCGTCGGCGAGGCGTCGCGGAACCAGTCGAGCGACGCGCTGCCGGCGCCGTCCCAGGCGACCGAGGCGCCAGCGAACGGCGCGGGGACGAACGTGCTCGCGAAGAACCACTCGTTGGCGTCCTGCGCCACGTCCGCGAACGGCTGGTCGGGCGCGCCCCACTGCACGAAGTCGACGAGGTTCGCCGGGTCGTCGAGGTAGCCCGCCGGCGGCGGTCCGCCCGGTTCGACGTAGAGGGCGACGCTGTCCGCCGCGAGCGCCGGCTGCGTCAAGCCCGGAACGAACAGATCGGTCGGCGTGTCGACGCCCGCGACACCGACGTGGATGCGAACGAATCCCCCCGGCGCGACGACCGCCGAGGGAAGCGGCTCGTCGTCCACGCCGACGACGAGCCGCACGGACGCGGTGTCCAGCGGAATCGCTCCGTCGTTGACGAGCTCGACGAGCGGGTCGCCGACGGGTGGCGCGGGAAGCACCTCGGAAAGCTCGAAGCCCTGGCCGGAAGCGGGAAGCGCGAGAGCGAACGCGATCGGGACGAAACGGAGCATGACGGTTCTCCCTGAGAGAGAGCGGCTCGGATCCCGGGCCGGGAGCCGTCCCATTCTGTCACGTCGCGCGCGAACCGGCCGGCGACACCGCGTCATCCTCCTGCAAAATCAACCGTCCGCGGGCCGCATGAACGACGCGAACATCGCCCGGTAGAGCCCTTCGGCTTCGCCCGTATCGTCCGGAACCACGGTGAGATAGAAAAGGCACATCTCGTCCGTGGTCCTCCAGCCCTCCTTCACGCGGACGGGGGGCGAGCTCGGGTTGAACGGGTTCTCCGCGGAGTTGTCGAACCGGAAGCGGACGTCGAGGCGCGTCCCCTTCGGCAGGCGCACCGGCTCGCGGAAGAAGTACGTCCCCTGCCAGCGGAAGTCCCAGTCGTTGATCCTGATCAGCGGCTCCCGCGTCCCATCGGGAAGCGTCGCCACCGCCTCGACCTCCTTGCCCAGGTAGTGCATGTGCGGCGACACGTCGATCAGGTCCACGTCGGCCGGCACGTTCATCCACACGTGGCGGCGGTAATGCGATTCGCCGGCGGGGATGTCGATCTGCTCCGTTCCGATGACGAGGCCTTCGACGTAGCGCTCGACCGGCTCGTCCGCGAAGTAGAGCGCGAGGGCGCTGCGGTCGCTCGTGCGCTTGCCGCTCAGGTGGTAGTGCACCTCGAGCACGAAGTCGCCGCCCGCGGGAAGCCACATCCCCGCGTCGGGCGGCAGCACGTACGGCTGCGCGCCCGGCGCCCAGCCGGCGATCTGCTCGCACTCGAGCAGAAGCTTCCGATCGATGTTCGTGCCGCGCGTGTAGTCGCCGAACTTGTCGAAGCCCGGCTGAGGGTCCTTCGCCGCCATCTTTCGCGCCCAGCCGTCCGGATCGCGGTAGGCGATGCAGTGGTGCACGACGCTCGGGTCGCCCGGCCGGAAGTCGACGGCGGCCACCGTCTTGTTCTCGGTGAGCGCGGACGGGATCACGAAGTAGCGGTAGATGTCGTCGCCCTGCGCGGGCACCTCGAACGGCTCCGGCATCTCGACCAGGAGGTCGGGCTCGCCCAAGCGCCAGCGGCTATCGCGCGGAGGCGGCGGCGGCAGCTTCGCTTCGGCGTCGCCTTGCGGCGCGCCCGCCTCGGCCCACGCCTGAAGCACGGCGATCTGCCGCTCGCCGAGCGCGCGCTCGTCGCGAAAGTGGCCGAAGCCGTGCTCGGCGTGCCACGGGGGCATCCGCCGGTCGCGCGCAACCTGCGCGATCATCCGCGCGCGGCGCCGCGCGTCCTCGTAGGTCTCCAGCGGGAACGGGCCGATGTCGCCGGGGCGGTGGCAGTCGATGCAGTTGGCGTTCAGGATCGGCGCGACGTGCCGGGTGTACGTCACGTCGGCCGGCGTGCCGCCGTCACCCCACGCCTCGAACAGGCACCCGACCGGCTCCGTGCGCGCATGCGCCGGCGGGCGTCCTTCCGCCACGGCTTCGATCGCGTCGAGAAGATCGTGCGAGTCGACCCGCGGGCGCAGCTTGCCGAGCGCCTCGAAGCGATCGTCGATGCGACCGCGGTAGACGAGCGCGTCGCGCTTGTCGACGACGAAGGCTTCGGGGACGTGCGTCGGAGAGAGACGCGCGGCCAGGTCGCCGGCGGAGTCGAAGAGAATCGGGAAATCGAGCTCGTAGTCGTCCCGATACTCGCGCGCCGCCGCCGGGGTCAGCGTGGGATCGGACAGGACCCCGTAGAGCTCGACCTCCGCCTCGCGAGCGACGCCGTGAAGCTCGTTCAGTCGGGGCCCATAGCGGTTGGAGATCGGGCACTGCGCGTCGAGGAACACGAGCGCGACCGGCCGCAGGCCGTCCCCCGTCCCGAGGAGCCGCACGACGCCTTCCAGGTCGGTCGCGCGCACGTCGAGGATCTGAGCGTCGGCGGCGGCAGCCAGCAACAGCGGCAGGAAGATGGGCTGCATCCGGGCGCTCCTCGTTACTTGTGGCTTCGAACTAGACCGGCCGTCCCCGCAGCTTCTGGAACGCCTCGATCAGGACCGGCGGCAGGAAGCTCGTTAGAGCTCCCCGGAACTGCTGCTGCGAGAAGGTCTTCGTGTGCTCCGAGGGCTTGATCAGGGTCGCAAAGACCGGCGGGACGAGCTTCCTCCAGAACGGTCGCGCGAGCGGCTTGGCTTCGCCCTTGCGATCGACGAAGGCGGGGGCGCACAGGTTGTAGCCCACCTGCACGTTCGTCGGGAGCTCGGAGGTGTAGTACCACATCGCGAGCGACTTGCGCGAGCGGTCCTCCGGGCAGCAAATCGGATCCGGGAAGCCGTGCATCGCGTCGGCGGTGACGTGCTGGATGACGACGCGGTTCCAGAAGGGCGGGTACTTCTTGCCCTCCTTGAGGTCGCGGTCCCAGAGCTCCAGCGCGCCGCCCCACTCCTCCTTCCAGTCCTTGTTGAGGTAGAGCAGGAGGTTCAACCGCCGATAGATGTGCAGGTGGCCCTGCCAGTTGAAGTCGGTGTGGAGCTCGAGGAACCCGCCTGCCTTGATCTCGTGCAGACCGCCGCCCTGGAAGTACGGGTCCACGATCAGGCCGGGGATGCCGGTGAGCTCCTCGACGAACCGCAGGAAGCGCGGAGACGAGAGCAGGTTGAAGAGATAGGCGCTGTACGGGCCGTAGCCCTCGCGGCCGTCGAGAATCGATTTGCCCTGGGAGGCCTGTGGTCGCGACCGGAGGTGCTGCCAGTGGTCCGTCTGGTGACTCTCGAACTCCTCGACGACCTTTTCGAGCAGCTCGTCGGAGAACAGGTTGTCGAAGCAGCAGTGCGGGAAGGGCTTCGCGGACTGGTACTCCGCCTTCTTGGCGGCGGCGGCGGCTTCGAGGTCGCCGACCGGGTCTTCCTTGAGCTCGAGCGAAATCATCCTGGCAGCACTCTACGGCAAGAGCCCGTTCCGCACGACCACGACGGTGTCCTCGATTTCGCGCCCGACCGCGACGTCGGGCATGAAGTCGCCGTCTACGTCGCCGAGCGCGATCGTCCACGCGTTGTGGCCGATGTCGTGGGCAACGAAGGGCTGGAGCGTCCCGTCGCCCACGCCGGGGAGGACGCGGATGCCCTGGGTGGGGGTCAGCGAGACGAGGCGTGGGCGGGAAGCGCGCATCGGAACCTCAGGGTACCTCAATCTCGATCGCCGTGGAGACCGTCACGCCGTCGGGATGGGAGGAGACGCTGACCGCGCGCAGGGTCTCGCCCGCGGTCACCGCGTCGCTCCGCAGCAGGTGGTCGACCTGGACCGCTCCGATCCCCTTTCCGTTGATCGTGCCCCGCAGGCGGGCGTCCGCGCGCGTGCGTTGGAAGAGCGCGTCGTCGACGAGCGGCAAGGTCGTGCCGTTGACCTCGGCGGCGGGGCCGTCGCCCGGGCGCGAGAACAGGACCATGAAGCGCCGCTTGGGCCGCTCGTGACGGACCTCTAGAAGCATCGCGCCCTTCCTGCGCTGCACGACGAGGACCGGGGGCGCGGAGGAGCTGACCAGCCCTTCGGCCACGGCGTCGACCCGCTCGCCGGAAACCGCTCCTCCGTCGATCAGGCCGTTGAGCACGAGCCGCGCGAAGACCTCGTACCCCATTTCCCGCGGGTGGCCGTCGGCGAAGAAGACCTCGTCCCGCGGCAGGGCGTCCTGCCCGCGGAACCAGCGCTGCGCGTCGATCAACGAAACGCCGCGCCGGCCGGCCACGTCGCGCATCGACGCGTTGGCCATCGCGTAGGCCTCGCGGTCGCTGGCGTACGTGAGCAGGTGCAACGGCGTCCCGGAGCCCGCCGCGGCGTCGCACATCGCCTCGAGGTTCGCGACGAGCGAACGACGGACCGCGCCGATGTCGCGCTCGACGTCGTAGTTTGCGGGCTCGAAGAGGAACTCCCGCCCCGTGCGGTCCGTGCCGGCCTGCTTCCCTTCGCTGACCGCTTGCCGGATTCGCTCGTCCTCGCCGGGCTCCTGCCCGAACGCGAGGCGCAGGAGCTTCACCGTGCGCAGGCTCTCGTACCAGGGCGGATCGGCGAAGACGTCCTCCCCCCCGGTGCCCGGCGTCCAGGCCCAGCGGTCGTTGAAGCCTACGAGCACGAAGACGCCGTCGGGCTCGTACTCCTCCACCGCGTCCTCCAGCGCCGTGCGGACCTGGCGGGAGTTCAGCCCCGGAACGCCGAGGTTCACGACGCGGTGCGGCCCGCCGGGGACCCTTTCGTCCAGCAGGTCCTGGAGCCGCGCGGGGTAGGCGTCGGCGGCCCGCACCCAGAGCCCGAAGGTGTTCGAGTCGCCCAGCGAGACGAAGGTCTTCCCCTCCGGGCCGAGCTCGTCGGCACCGCGCACGGCGCGGTCCGCCGCGCCGAGATAGAGGACGCCGGCAAGGCGCAGGACCCCCTCGCAGAGCGCGAAGCCGAGGAGGAGCGCGACGGCGACCGCGGCGAGCTTGCGGAGCGGCGAGGGGCGTTGCACCCCCCTAGCATACGGCCCGCGGAGACCTTGCTAGGCTGGCTTCCATGAAGCTCCCGCGCCGCCTGCTCACCTCCGCCGTCGCCGCGTTCCTCCTCTTCTCGCCCGCACACGCGACCTGGTCGATCGTCGTCGTCAACACGCAGACCGGCGAGGTTTGCGTCGCCACCGCCACGTGCCTCACCGGCACCGACATCCAGAACGCCGTGCCGGTGCTCAAGGTCGGCGTCGGCGCCGCGGCGGCGCAGTCGTTCGTCTCGCAGAACGCCAAGGTCAAGATCTTCGACGGCTTCTGCAACGGCACCACGCCGACGGAGATCCTCGCGGTGATCCAGTCGATGGACGGCTTCTACCAGGGCCGGCAGTTCGGCATCGTCGACATGGTGAACCCGTCCGCGGGACACACCGGCTCGTCGGCAGGGATCGCCAAGGGCGACATCCAGGGCACCTTCGGGGACTACAAGTATTCGATCCAAGGGAACGTGCTCACCGGCACGCAGGTCCTGACCGCCGCGGAGAACGCACTGATCAACGCGCCGGGCGACATGGGCCAGAAGGTGATGGAGGCCATGGAGGCCGCGCGCGCCCTCGGCGGCGACGGGCGCTGCTCCTGCAGCGTCGGAGCCCCGACCTCCTGCGGCGTTCCGCCGCCGGGGTTCACGAAGTCGGCGCACGTCGGCTCGGTGCAGCTCGCGCGCGTCGGCGACGTCGACAGCGCGTGCGCTTCGGGTCCCGACTGCGCGGCCGGCCTCTACTACCTCGATCTGAACGTGATCGGCTTCTTCGCCGACCCCGACCCGGTGTTCACGCTGCAGACGATGTACGACGCCTGGCGGGCGGGACTGCTCGGGCATCCCGATCACATCCTCTCCACGGTGACCGCCGGCGCGGACAGCCTTCCGGCCGACGGCGTGACCACGACGGACGTGACGGTGCAGCTCGTCGACGTGGACGGCGTCCCGCTGACGAGCGGCGGAGCCACGCTCTCCATCGGGCCGGTCGACGGCACGCCTTCCCTGGTGACCGTCGGCCCGGTGACGGACAACGGCGACGGCAGTTACACCTTCGCGCTGACGGCGGGCGTGACCACCGGAACCGCGTCGCTCGCGATCGTCGCCGACGACGGAACCGTGGCGGCGACGCTCTTCCCGTATCTCGAGGTCGAGCTCGCGCCCGCCGCCTCGTTCCACTGCGGCTTCGACGCCATCTCCGCCGCGGACGGCGCGTCGGTTCCCTTCACGGTCGACCTCGGCGCCGGCGCGTCCGGCGAAACCTACGTCGTCCTCGCGAGCGGCAACGGCACGGTGCCCGGCGTCCTGCTCCCCGGCGGCGCGGTGCTCCCGCTCAACCCCGACGTGTTCACGAGTTTCACGTTCCTGAACCCGGGCCCGCCGCTCCTGCCAGGCTCCCTCGGTACCCTCGACGGCCAGGGACGCGCCACCGCGTCGTTCGATCCCGGGCCGGGGGCCCTCGCGACCGCGGTCGGACTGCACCTCGATTGGGCGGCGGTCACGCTGACGGGAACGCCGGTGGCGACGGTGGCCGACGGGTTCGACGTCCTTCCGTAGGAGTGCGATGGAGTGACCCGCGGCCGCGCTTTCGCTCTGGTCTTCGCCACGCTGGCCGTGGTCGCGGTCGCCTGGCGGCTCGCGTCGCACGGCGAAGAGAGCGGCAAGGCTGTTGCGCCGCCTCAGGACGTCGCGACGGAAGCGGGCGGGGAGACACGCGCTCCCGTCGAGGTGGAAGCTCCCGCGGAGACCGGCGAGCCGCCGCCCGACGAGCCTTCCCTCCGGAGGGAGGTCGTCGCCGAGGCTCGCGCGAACCAAGCAGCGTCCGCCGCCGTCGCCGGGCGTGTTCTGGTCGACGGCTCGCCGCCGGCCGAGCCGCTCAAGCTCTGGCTGCTCACGACCGGCGGAACGTCCCGGACGGCGCTCACGAAGCCGGGCGGCGCGTTTCGTTTCGACCTCGGCACCGCCGACTGGAGCGGACGGCTCGGCTGGGGCACGGACTACTACCGGACCGATGTACCGCGCGAAGACAGGTTCTACGAGGCCACCGTGTT
This sequence comes from Planctomycetota bacterium, assembly GCA_028278425.1. Classification (GTDB taxonomy): domain Bacteria; phylum Planctomycetota; class UBA1135; order UBA1135; genus JANQEJ01. The sequence goes on from JANQEJ010000157.1 coordinate 14,166, forward strand.
GCGGCTCCCCGCGCCGCGCGAGGACGTCGTGCTCCGGCTCGAATCGGCCGGCTGGCTCGTCGGACGGATCGTCGATCCGCGCGACGCGCTGCCGGTCGCACGCGCCGAGGTCGGGTACCGAATCCCGGGCAAGGACGGCGAGTGGACGCGCGCCCGGCTCGAGAGCGCGGACGCGGACGGACGCTTCCGCTTGTCGATGCGCCGGCCGTTCGGACCGACGCGCTTCGAGTTCGGACCGCACAACGCGAACACCCTGGCGGCGCTCGAGCTCCCCCATCCCCCCGCCGCGACCTCCGCCCGGGAGTGGGATCTCGGCGACGTGTTCCTCGACGCGACGCAAAGCGTGCGATTCGCCGTCACCGACGCCGACGGCCAGCCGCTCTACGGCGCGGTGGCGCGCGCGCTCGACGCCGAGGGCAGTCAAGCGGGCTCCGACAGCTCGCTGACCGGTCCCGATGGACGCGGTCTCGTCGAGCTACCGGCGAGCACCGCGGCGGTCCGCTGCGTGCGCGTCGGGTTCCGGAGCCAGTCGCTTCCGGTGCCGGAGAACCGGGAGGAGGTGCTCCTCTTCGAGCTCGACGCGACGAGCACCCTGGAGCTCTCGATCGACCTACCTTCCGCGGCGAGACCCAAGGACTACAGCGCTCGGCTCGCCGCGGACGCGCCGTTCTTCGTCGAAGGCGAGGGTGGATCGCCGGAGGACTTCGGCGAGCTGGACAAGCTCTGGCCCGCGCTTCCGGAGTCCTACTCGACCAGGCTCCGCAACGACGCGGGCTGCGCCGAGGCGGTGTTCCGCTTTCGCGGCAACGGGCGCCTGCTCTTGAGCGGCATCCGCTCCGGCGTCGCGATCGATCTCGAGCTGCTCGACCGCTACCGCACGCCGCTGCACGTCGAGACGCTCGCGCCCTTCGCGCCGGGCGAGGCTCGCGAGCGCCACGTCGTCCTGAACGACCGGCCGCTCCCGGTCACGGGTCGCGTCGTGGACGCCGACGGAGAGCCGGTCCCCCGCGCGTCGGTGCGCTTCGGCCCCGGGGCGCGGGTGGGAGCCGCGGTCACCGACGCGGAGGGGCGCTTCGCCATCGACGACGCCGGCGGGCGGCGCGGACAGCTCGCGGTGCTCTCGCGCCGGCACCCGCCGCTCGCCATCGCGGACTACGAGTTCCCCGCGAGCGGCGAGGTCGAGCTCCGCCTGCCGCGCGGTCGCACCGTGCGCGTGACGACGGTCTACGGGGACGGCTCTCCCGCCACGCTGTGCCGGGGCGTCTCCTTCACGCCGGAAGGCCTTCACGTCGCCCGCCGGAGCGGTCGCAGCCTCGGCGGCGGTGTGTTCGAGCTCGCCGACGTCCCGGAGGGTCAAGTGACCGTGTACGCGACGGCCGGCCAACGGATGCACGCCGTCGAGCTACCGCAGGGCGCCGACGAGCTGACGGTGGCCGTCGAGCAACCGGGAACCGTCGTGGTCGAGCTCCATCTCGACGCGCTCCCGGAGGAAGCGCCGGGGGCGCGCCTGCAATTGAGCACGTGGGACCTCGACTGGCCGAAGTGGTCGCGCAGGTTGGGAGACGTCCGGGAGCTCGACGGGGAGCCACTCTTCTTCCGGGAGGTCGCTCCGGGCTCGTACGAGCTCCTCTGGGCGGGTCGGGGCCCGGACGGCGTCTTCGTCCCGCTCAGCGAGCCCCTCCCGGTGAAGGTCACACCGGGAGGGACCGTGCGCGTAGTGCTCTAAAAGAGCAGGGTGACCTCCTGCGTGTTGCTGTCCCGAAGCGGCAGCGTGAAGAGCGCGTCCACGGTGAGACCCTCGATGTAGAAGGTCGTTCCCGCGGGCACACCCGCGCCGATCGGGACGTTGAACTCGGCCAGGCCGCGCGCGTCGAGCACCGGGCTCAGGAGCAGGAACAGCGACGAGAAGTTGTTGCCGATGTCCACGCTGAAGAGGCCGGGCACGACCGTCGGCACGTTGCTGGACGAGACGAGGAACAGGAAGACGTCGGACGGCCCGCCCGCGCTGATCACGTCCATACCGGCGAACGAGAAGATGGACACCGGCTCGTTTCCGGTGCCCGCCTGGAGCGCCGGCGGGTCGTTCGCGACGAACGTGAAGCCGATCGAGTCGGAGGCCGCGCCTTCGCGAACCGTCAGCGTCTTGACGCCGAGCGAGACCGGCAGCGGCGGGTCGAACGTGATCGTCGTGCCGTCCACCACCGTGTACGGCGAAGGGAACCCGGAGACGGGCACGCCGTCGATCTCGAGCGTCGTCGCCGGCGTGAAGCCGGTGCCGGTGACCGTCACGATCTGGCCCGTCCCGACGTTGAGCGCGTCGAGCGTGGACGGGGAGATGCCGGTGACGGAGAGGCTTGGTCCGGCCTCGGTCGCGAACGACCAGACGTCGCCGGGCGTCGTGCCGAAGGAGTTGACCTCGTCGACGCGCCAGAAGTAGGTCGTGCCGAAGGCCAGTGTGCCGGGGTCGAAGGAGGTGGCGGTCTGGTTGCCCTGGAGCTCGCCGGCGTCCGGCGTCGAGTCCGTGCCGAAGTAGACGTCGCGCGAGGTCGCGCCGCCGCCGGCGTTCCAGGAGAGGTTCGCAAGGATCGAGACGCCGCTCGCACCGTCCACCGGCACGGGCGCCGTGGCCTTCGAGGGTGGACTGCCCCCGACCTCGGTCGTGAAGTTCCACACGGGACCCGGCGTGGTGCCGGCGGAGTTCACCGATTCGACGCGCCAGTAGTAGGTCGTGTTGTACAACAGCGGACCGGGGTCGAAGTTCGTGCCCGTCTGGTTGCCCTGGAACTCACCCGCATCGGGACTGGGGTCCGTGCCGAAGTACACGTCGTGCGAGCTCGCGGCGAAGCCCGGCTGCCACGACAGCGTCGTGTTGAACACATCCACAGCCGTTTCGCCGGGGAAGGGAACGGGACTCGAGGGCGGCCCGGGCGGTTGGGTGACGATCTCCGGTTCCGTGGAGATGTCCCAGAAGAGGCCGGTGGTCGTGCCTGCGGAGTTGACGGAGTCGATCCGCCAGTAGTACGTCGTGTCGAACGCCAGAGGGCCGGGATCGAACGACGTCCCGGCCTGGTTGCCCTGGAACTCGCCCGCGTCGGGCGTCGGGTCCGTGCCGAAGTAGACGTCGTACGAGGTGGCGCCGCTGCCGCCCGTCCAGCTCAGGATCACGTTCGTGGACACGTCGGTGGCGCCATCGGGCGGACTCGGGTTCGACGCCTGCCCGGGCGGCGCCGGAAGCGGCAGGTCGGGCCGCCAGTGCTGGATCGTGCAGCGCATCCGATTCGCCTGCTCGGGCGTGAACTCCCACATGCAGGCGTCGTCGGTGTAGTCCATGTAGTTGTGGAACGGGTCGGAGCTGCCGCAGCTCGACTTGGAGCCCGGGCAACCGAACGTCTCCTGCGACTCGGGGTTCGTGTCGCAGATCAGGTCGCCGTTCGTGTAGCAGCCGCTCGCGGAGGCGCAGCCGCCGTTGAAGGTGTGCTCGAGGCCGAGGTAGTGGCCGACCTCGTGCGTCAGCGTCCGCCCCAGGTTGTAGGGCGCGCCGTAGGGCGCCGGGCTTCCCACCGTCGACCACAGAACGACGATGCGGTCCGAGTTCTGCCCGACGATTCCGCCCTGGGGAAGGTTGGGAACGTAGCCGAGGTAACCGCTCGCGTCGTTCGTGTAGACGTTCATGTAGCGGTCGGGATCCCACGCGAGCGAGTTCCAGTACGACCCGTTGTCGTTGAACCACTGGTTGTTCGTCGAGTAGGTGATGCCGGTCGTCGGGTTGCCGCTCGGGTCCACCGTGGCGAGCGAGAAGCGGATCATCGCGTTCGTTCCTGGTGCTCCCGGCGAGCCGGGAAGCGCCTGGAAGTCCTCGTTGAGAACGTCCATCTGCTGCTGGATCCGCGTCGCGCTGATAAAGCCCGTGCCGCTCGTGTTCTGGATGACGTGGAAGACGACGGGGATGTCGTAGAGGAACGTCGGGTCGTACGCCGAGCTGGGGTTCGTCGAGAAGAGCCCGCAGTCCGACGGCGGCACGTCCGCCGGCGACGGCAGGGAGCGGGCCTCGCGGTCGGGCAGCCCGCAGCGTTGCCCGTCGGGGAAGACCGGGTCTTGGGCGCCGGCGGCGGCGCCGAGGGCGACGAGCGCGGACGCGAAGGTGCTGAGGGAACGCATGGATGGGTGCATGGAAGGGGAAGGGGGAGAGGCCGAAAGGGGAACGTCCAGCGTAGATCAAGGACGGGGATCGCAGCGGTTGGGTTCCTCGGATTGTCTAATCTGGGCCGATGCTGGTGGTGGTGACCGGAGGCCCGGGATCGGGCAAGACGACGCTGGTCGACGCGCTCGGAAAGCTCGGCTTCGCGACCGTCCCCGAGGCGGCGATCCAGGTGATCGACGAGCTCAACGACGAGCTCGGCCTCGAGGGGCAGAAGGCCTGGCGCTCGGAGAATCGGGCGGACTTCCAGACGCGCGTCATCCACCGGCAGGTCGCACTCGAGGAGCGTTGCTCGGCCGAAGGAACGACGTTTCTGGACCGCGGCAGGTTGGACGGACTGGCCTATTGCCGGCACTTCGGGCAGCCCGTGCCGGCCGAGCTCGAGCGGCTGGCGCCGCTCGCGCGTTACGACCGCGTCTTCGTGCTCGACACGTTGTCCGACTTCGCGGACCGCGGGGCGACGGGGCGTACCAGCGACCGGGCGGCTTCGATCGCGATCCGGGAGCGGATCGAAGAGGTGTACCGCGAGCACGGGTATGCGGCGGTCCGCGTGCCGGAGATGGACGTCGGGAGGCGGGTGGAGTTCGTGCTCGGCGCCCTCGAAACCCATCCCTAACCCCCACCCACCCCGGGGATCGTTGCGCGCCGAATCGGTGGCGAGAAAAGACCGGGAAACGAGGGCTCCCCCCACCTCGGATTTTTTCCACGCTTGAACCGCCACCGCCAGACGTTGGAATCGGTCTCGCATGCACGAGCGAAGCATGTTCGAGGCGAACGCGATCCTGACGCCGGGTCCCTCGGCGCCGCCGTCGGCGGTGGAAGCCGGTGACGCGGCAGCCCGCCTTCCGGAGGAGCTTCTCGGCGCCATCGGGCGAACCTGGGGCATCGACCGGCTGCGGCCGTTGCAGGCGCGGGCGATGGAGGTCGTGCTCGCGAACCGCGATCTCGTGCTGATCCTGCCGACCGGCGCGGGGAAGAGCCTCTGCTATCAGGCGCCCGCGCTCGTCCGCGAGGGGTTGACCGTCGTCGTCAGCCCGCTGATCTCGCTCATGAAGGACCAGGTCGACGGGCTGGTCCAAAACGGCGTGCCCGCGGCGATGCTCACCAGCGCTCAAGGCGCCGCCGAGCGCCGCGCGACCTTCGAGGACCTCGAACGCGGGCTCCTCAAGCTCCTCTTCGTCGCGCCGGAGCGGGTGATGATGGACGGGTTCGTCCACCGCCTCGTGGCCTTCGGGCTGGAAGCGCTGGCGATCGACGAGGCGCACTGCATCAGCCACTGGGGGCACGACTTCCGGCCCGAGTACCGCCAGCTCGGAGAGCTCCGCCGGCTCCTCCCCGAGGTGCCGATCCACGCCTTCACGGCCACCGCCACGGAGCAGGTGCGGCGCGACATCGCCGAGCAGCTCCACCTCCACGACCCGGCCGTCCTGGTCGGGCCGTGCGACCGGCCGAACCTGACCTACCGCGTGCAGCCGCGCCGCGAGCTCGGCCGGCAGGTGCTCGACGTCGTGCGGCGCCACGCGGACGAGGCGGGGATCGTCTACTGCATCTCGCGCAAGGACACCGAGGCCCTCGACGCCGACCTCCGTCGCCAGGGCGTCCGCAGCGTCGCCTACCACGCCGGGCTCCCCGCGCGCGAGCGCAAGCGGGCGCAGGACGCCTTCCAGAGCGAAGAGGTGGACGTCGTGTGCGCGACGGTGGCCTTCGGCATGGGGATCGATCGCACCGACGTGCGCTTCGTCCTCCACGCGGCGCTGCCGAAGGGCATCGAGCAGTACAGCCAGGAGACCGGCCGGGCCGGCCGCGACGGGCTGGCGGCGGAGTGCGTCCTCTTCTACTCGGGCACCGACTTCTACACGTGGAAGTCGCTGATGGAGCGCGCGCACCACGAGGCGGCGGCGAACGGGCACGAGCCGGAGCGCGACGTGCTCGACGCCTCGATCGAACGCCTCGGCCGGATGATGAGCTACACGACGCGGTTCGTGTGCCGGCATCGCCAGCTCGTCGAGCACTTCGGACAGGACTACGAGCCTCCCGATGCCGCGGGCTGTGGAGCGTGCGACGTCTGCCTGGGCGAGCTGAAGGCGGTCGCCGATTCGCAGGTCGTCGCGCAGAAGATCCTCTCGTGCGTCGTGCGCTGCCAGCAGCGCTACGGCGCGACCCACGTCACCGACGTGCTGCGCGGCGCGGACACGGCGGGGATCCGGCGGGCCGGCCACGACCAGCTCTCCACCTACGGGCTCTTGAGAAACCAATCCACGCAGGAGATCCGCGCGTGGATCGACCAGTTGATCGGGATGGAACACCTGCGGGTCGAGGCTGGGCGGTATCCGACGCTCTACCTCTCCCCGAGCGGCGTCCAGGTGATGAAGGACGAGCTTCCCGTCACGCTCTTCGCGATTCCCGCGACCAAGGCGCGGGCCGGTCGGACGCGGAAGGCGGCCGCGCTCGAGGAGATCGGAAACGGGCTGCCGGTCGACGAGGGGCTCTTCGAAGCGCTCCGCAGCCTGCGCCGCGAGCTCGCGCGCGAACGGGGCGTCCCGCCCTACCTCATCTTCAACGACCGCTCGCTGGCGGAGATGGCGAGCCGGCGGCCGCGGACTTTGGTGGAGCTCCTGGCGGTGAAGGGCGTCGGCGAGAAGAAGGCGGCCGACCTCGGACCGGCCTTTCTCGCCGCGATCGAGGCCCACGCGACGGACGATTCGCCCCGGGAGGGGAATAGCGCCGGCACGACCGCGTCCGATGCGGCCAAGAGCCCCCCGAGAGCCCCCGGAGAAGAGGAATCATGATGCCCAGGACCACCGCGCTCGTCGCGTCCCTCCTGCTCGCCGCCTGCACGGCGGTGCCCCATCGCGAACCGGCGGACGAGACCGAGATCGTCGTTCTCGAGTTCGCGCAGGCCGACGAGGTGGCGACCGTCATCGAGGACTTCCACGGCTCGGCGGTCGAGGTCGCGGTGGACGCGCGCACGAACTCCGTGCTGCTCAAGGGCGAGCACGCGGACCTCGTCGAGGTGAAGGACCTGATCGTCCAGCTCGACGTGGAGCTGCGCTGATCCGCCGGAACCGGCTCCGAAACCGGGGAAACGCCGTTCTCAAGAACGGCGCGAACCGCGCTGGCGAGCTCCCAGGGCCGCCCGCGATCCGCGCCGGCCGGACGCCGGGTGCGGGCGACTAACCTGCGCGGCATGAAGTACAGCCCCTTGCTCTGCCTCGTCCTCGCCGTCGTCGCAGGCTGCCACAACATCGGCATCGCGCCGCCCGATCGGAACGTCGAGGTGCTCGCCCTGCAGCACGCCTCGGCCGAGAAGGTCGCGGCGCTCGTCGAGGAGCTCCAGGGCGCCGAGCCCTTCTCCGACTTCGAGCTCGGCGTGGACGCCCGCACGAACTCGCTGCTCATCAAGGGCACCTCGCGCGAGATCGACGAGGCGCGGGAGCTCATCGCGCAGCTCGACGTCCCCGTGAAGCCGGCCGGCACGCGCTAAGATGCGGCCGGCATGGCGAAGGCCCTCCCCTGGATCGCGACCGCCCTGATCCTTCTCGCTCCGGCGCTCCCGGCGCAGGAGGAAGAGCGAGTGGACCCCGAAACCGACTGGCCGGAGGGCCGCTACGGCGAGGCCCTCCGCGAGATCGGGCCGTGGGACCGGCCCGGCGGCGTGGCGCTCGCCGCCGACGGGACGCTCTACCTGACCGAGCAGGGAACCGGCCACCTCGTCGCGATCGCTCCGGAGGGGGAGCTGCGCACCTGGGACGGCTTCGACCGCCCCACGGGCGTCGCGGTGGACGCGCGCGGGCGCGTCGTCGTGGCGGACACCGGGAACGACAGGGTTCGCGTCTTCGACGGCGAGTGGGCGGACTACGTCGGCTTCCGCCGCCCGATGGACGCCGTGGCGCTCGGGGACCGCCTCTACGTGGCCGACACGGGGAACGCGCGCGTGGTCGTCGTTTCGAAGGAACCGAAGGCGCTGATCTTCGGCGGCTACGGGACCGCAAACGGTCGCTTCCAACGCCCGGTGGCGATCGCGGTGGACCCCGACGGGAACGTCTACGTCGTCGACGCGGGCCAGCACCGAGTCCAGAAGTTCGACGCGGCGGGAAACTTTCTGACCGCTTGGGGCGGCTTCGGCCCGCACGCGGGGCTCTTCGGCCATCCCGCGGACGTCGCGTGGCACGACGGACGCGTCTACGTCGCCGACGCGGACAACCACCGCGTCCAGGTGTTCGAGCCCGACGGCACGCCGATCTACGAATGGGGCAAGCACGCGCTCCGTCCGCGCGAGGGCGCGGGCGCGCTGCACTACCCGAACGGGATTGCCATCGCACCGGACGGCGCGACGGTCGTGGTCGCCGAGGCCTTCCAGGACCGGGCGCAGGCCTTCGGGCGGACCGAGCGCGACCCGGCGCTCTTCTCCACCGATCCCGGGATCCTTCCGTGGAAGGTGGCCCCCCACTACGGGATGGAGCTCGCCAGCGCCGCCGACCTGCTCGTCCTGTTCGAGCCCGAGACGCAGATCCTCCTGATCCACGACCTCGAGCTCGAGGAGCCGATCGAGGTCTGCAAACCGGGCGGCTACGGCGACGCGCCGGGCTTCTTCCACGAGATCGCGGGCGTCGCGATCGATCCGGAGAGCTGGTCCGTGATCGCGAGCGACCGCGGGCGGCGCGCGCTGCAGATCTTCGACCTCGACCACGAGCCGGACGCGCCGCTCAAGTTCGACAAGCAGAAGGCGCGGCTCTCCAGGGCGGTCGATCTCAACGCGATGTTCGCGGCCGCCGGACGGGAGGATCTCCGCGACGTCGAGCCCGGTGCGCTGGCTCGCGACGGAAACGGCAACCTGGCGCTGATCGACCTGCGCGGGGACCGAATCCTCGTGCTGACGCCGAAGCTTGAGCTCCTGCGGACGATCGAAGGCCTCGACGAGCCCGTGAACCTCGCCTTCGGCCCGGCGGGCGAGCGGCTCTACGTGGTCGAGCGGGGCGCGCGCCGGCTGCGCGCCTTCGACGCGGCGGGCGAGGTGGTGGCGGAGATCGGCGACCCGACCGATCCCCACGGGGTCGCCGTCGACGCGGAGGGGAACGTCTACGTGACCGACGTCGCCGAGCACCGCGTCACCGTCTTCGATACCGACGCCATCGCGACCCGGCAATGGGGCGGCAAGGGCCTCGGCGCCGGCGAGCTCTACCGCCCGCGCGGCATCGGCGTGGACGCGCGCGGGCGCGTGATCGTCCTCGACCACGGCAACCACCGCGGCCAGATCTTCACCGCCGAGGGCGAGTTCCTCATCGCCTTCGGACCGCGTTCGTACGTGAAACCGACGCGCAAGCCGCGGTAGCGGGGTCCGCCTCTTTCCGCGGAAAGAGTTAAGATCGCGGCGAAGGAGGTTTGCCATGCAACGCTCGACCGCGCTCGCCCTCTCGCTCGCCCTGCTCTTCGCGACCGTCTCCACCACCGCGCCCGCTCAGCCCTCTCAAGACAAGGGGCAGGAGAAGCAGGAGCGCAAGGCCATCTACGACGAGGAGGCCGACGCGAAGGCGCAGATCGCCGCCGCGCTCGCCGAGGCCAAGAAGGAGAACCGGCGCGTCCTGATCCAGTGGGGCGCGAACTGGTGCCACTGGTGTCATGTCTTGCACGACGTCTTCGCGTCGGACGAAGACGTGCGGCGCAAGCTCCTCTACGAATACGACGTCGTGTTGGTCGACGTCGGGAAGTTCGACACGAACATGGAGCTCGCAAAGCGCTACGGAGCAGATCTCAAGGCCAACGGCGTGCCCTTCCTGACCGTGCTCGACGCCGAGGGCAAGCCGCTTGCGAACCGGGAGACCGGCTCGCTCGAGGCGGGCGACAAGCACGACGTGAAGAAGGTGCTCGGTTTCCTCGAGAAGCACCAGGCGAAGTACTTGAAGGCCGAGGACCTCTACGCCGACGCGCTCAAGCGCGCGCAGACGTCGAACAGGGCGGTGTTCCTGCACTTCGGCGCGCCCTGGTGCGGCTGGTGCCACCGTCTCGAGGACTGGATGGAACGCCCCGCGGTCGCAAAGGTCATGGCCAAGCATTTCGTCGACCTGAAGATCGACACGGACCGCACGATCGGCGGCGCGGACCTGCTTGCCTCCTACCGCGGCGAGGGTGGCGGCATCCCGTGGTGGGTGTTCTTGAACGGCGAGGGCGATGCGCTGGCCCACAGCGGAATCGGCGACGCGAACCTGGGCTGCCCGTGGACCGACGAGGAGCTAGCCGGCTTCGGCAAGTGCCTCAAGCAGGCGGCCCCGGACATCGCCGAGAAGGACGTGGCCGTCCTCCTCGGCGAGATGAAGGCGTTCCGCGAGGAGCTCGAGAAGAAGAAGCGGGAGCGGGAAGCCGGCGACTAGAACGTGAAGTTCAGCGAGACGGCGTTGCTCGCGAACGTCACCACGCCGCTCACCGGGTTGATCGTGATGTAGGCGTGGTGCGCCGTCGTCCCGATCAGGGTGGTGAACCCGGACGGTAGATCGAAAGCCGCCGTGGCGTCGCCGGAGCTGTCGAGCGTGCCGAACGAGCTCACGAGCGGCGGCTGGTTGGCGTTGACCAGCGTGATGTTGAAGTACGCGTCCTGGTTGAGATCGACGTGCACCGGGCCGATGTCGAAGCCGGGCGCCGTGCCCGTGACCGTGCCCAGCAGCAGGTAGAGCTCGCCGCCGAAGGCCGGGTCGGCGTTCAGGACGAAGTTCTGCTGGCCGCCGAGGATCGTGCCGATCGAGCCGGTGTCCGCGCTCAGCGGCTGGCAGTCGTCCGGCGTGCCGTCCTGGTCGAGGTCGAGCGAGACGCCGGTCAGGATGTCCATGTCGTCGGAGAGGAGGTTCCCGTTGCAGTCCGGGCAGCCGTTCTCGCTGACCACGATGTCGTCGATCGCGGCCTCGACGATCGAGCCGCTCCCCTCGTCGCTCGCGATGAAGCGGACCCGCACGTTCGAGGTAGGAGTGACGAAGTCGCCGACGCGGAACTGATGGAGGTTCCAGCCGCCCGAGACGTCGGATCCCGTCGGGCCGACGGTCTCGACGTTGACCCACGTCGAGCCGTTGTTGGATATCTCGACGACGAAGACGTCGGCCTCGGGCGACGCGCCGCCGGTGTTGGAGTACCAACGCCAGTAGCTGATCGTGGGCTCGACGTGGTTGGAGAGGTCGATGGCCGGCGACGTCAGGGTCGACTTGCCGTCGTCCACGTCGTTCTCGCCGATGCTGCCGCCGAAGCTGCCCTGGCCGGTGAAGTAGCACTGCGTGCCCGGGCTCGAGTGATCGTCCTCGGGCTGCGCGCCCGTGCCGATCGGGTTGCCGCGCACCCAGACGCCGGTGGTCGCGTCGTCGCCCGCGGCGCCGACGGTCCAGCCCGAGGCGCTTTCGAGCGCGTCGGAGAAAACGGTGGTCTGCGAGGGCGTCGCGGTCGCCTGGTAAGGTCCGGCGCCGCCGGGCGGGTCGACCCAGGTGATGCCGGTGCTCGACTGCGCGGAGAGGTAGAACTCGACGCCCGAGCCGCAGGGCAGCGACGGGAAGTCGGCGCTGAAGTTTCCTCCGCCGAGGTCGACCAGGTCGACGCTGACGGTGCCCTGGCCCACGTCGTAGTGGAGCTGGGCCGTTCCGGGCACCAGCGCGCCGGCGAACGACTCGCCGACCTGCACGTCGAGCGACTCGCCCGCCGGGTCGAGCAGCGTCGGGAGGCCCGACGGGTAGGTGAACGTGATCGGCGGATCGCCGACCCACACGAGGAAGAGCCCGCGCTCCATGTCGCTGCACACGATGACGCCGCTCGGGAGGAAGGGATAGTTGCTCCACATCCCGTTGAACGAAGCGCCGTCGCCGCCGGGGTCGGTGTCGAAGTAGGCCGTCTCGAACGGGCTCAGCGGGTTGCTCGCGTCGAAGACGCGCAGGCCGCTCCTGTAGTTCGCCTCGTAGATGAAGTCGCCCTTGACGTACAGGTTGTGCCCGACCGCCGTGTTGCCGTTGTTGAAGGAGCCGCGGTAGACCGGATTGGTCAGGCTCGTGACGTCGATGATGTACGTCGTCGTCGGCATGCTCCCGTTCTCGTCGAGCTCGTCGTTGACGTAGAGGATCGTGCCGTCGTCGGAGAGCCAGGCCTGGTGCGAGTAGTCCGCGCCCGGCCAGGTGATCTGGCCGACATGCTGGATGTTCCCCTTGACCGTCACGTCCAGGATGCTCAAGCCCGTGCTGCTGAAGCCGCCGTTGAAGCCGCTGCAGCAGAAAGCGATCTGCTTGCCGGCGTGCGGGCCCGAGGTGAACGTCTTGATCTGGGCGTCGTGGACGTAGCGGTCGTCCCACTGCGCCACGAGCGACGGGCTCGCCGGGTTCGCCAGGTTGTAGATGCGCAGCCCCTCGTCGCTGCCGCCGGTGCGGTAGAGGAAGCCCGACTCCTCGTCGATCGCGACGTTGTGCGTCGCGGTCGTCCCGCCCGAGGTCACGGTGTTCACGAGCGTGACCTGCCCGTTGTCGATGTTGGCCAGGTTCATGACCTGGATGCCGCCGCCGCCCTCGCTGACCGAGTAGGCGTAGGTCTGGTACGTCTTCGTGTCGCGCCAGAGGCTGTCCGGGCCGTTGATGGTCGCCACGAGCTGCGGGTTGCTCGGATCGGTGACCTCGACGAACGAAGTGCCGTCGTAGTGGCAGAAGATCGCGTACTCGCGTCCGGACGGGGAGACGTAGCCCCAGCAGTCGGCGCCGTTGTCCGGGCTCCCGAAGTCGCTGAGCGGCATCCAGGAGATGAGCGTGGCGTTCTGGGCCGGGAAGGTGGTACCGGCGAAGCTGCCGCCCCCCTTGCCGAGCGCTCCGGCGCTGTAGCCGGGCCCCCGGTACGCGGGCTTTCGGTGGAGGATCTTCGGATCGTCCTCGTGCGCGAGCCCGTGGAGGGCCAGGGCGGAGACGGAGAGGGCCGAGAGCAGACCGAGGCGGACGACGTGGGTCATGGGGCGCGGTCCCGGGAGGCTGGCGGGGGTCGGGGAGGTACGGGACGGTCCTGGGCCGTCCCGAGGGGGAGGCCGCCTGTACCGGCGGCGGCGTAGATGGTAACCCTCAGACGCGCCCCAAAGGCGCCGCGTTCCGTCCCGCTCCGCGGCGGGCTCGGAAGGCGAACCGAACCGTTACACCCGGCGGCGGGCGCTAGGCGGCGTCGCCGGGATCGGCCGGCGCGGGCTGCTCGGCGCTCGGGAGCGCGGGATCGGCCTCCTCGAGATGGAGGAGACGGCGGCAGGTGGCGATCAGACCCTGCCGGTCGATCGGCTTCGTCGCGTAGTCGGTGCAACCCGCCGCGATGCACTTGTCGCGGTCGCCCGCCATCGCGTGGGCCGTGAGGGCGATGATCGGGAGCGTGAACCCCTCGTTGCGGAGCTGCCTGGTGGCCTCGTAGCCGTCCATCACGGGCATCTGCATGTCCATGAGGATCAGGTCGAACGGACGCCCGTCGTCGCGCGCCACGCGGGCGGCGCGGCATCCCGCACGGCCGTCGTCGGCCACCTCCACGTCCGCGCCCGCCTTCTTGAGGACGGTGGAGATCAGAAGCTGGTTGACCGCCCCGTCCTCGACGAGGAGGACGCGGCGCTCGAGCGTCTGGGCGGTGGACTCGCGCGCGGGCCGGTCGGATTCCTCGGGCGGCGCCGGCGCGGCGCCGGGATCCTCCAGGGAGCTCGCGTCGATGGCGCCGACGTCGAGCCGCAGCGTGAACGTGCTGCCCTTGCCGATCTCGCTCGCGACGGAGATCGAGCCGCCGAGCATCAGGGCGAGGCGCTTCGAGATCGCGAGCCCGAGCCCCGTGCCCCCCACCTCGCGGGTGAGCGAGGTGTCGGCCTGGCTGAACGCGTCGAACAGCGTCGGCAGGTCCTCGGCGTCGATCCCCATGCCCGTGTCGGCCACGTCGAAGCGCAGGAAGGTGCGGTCCGTGCCCGGGACGGGCTCCGTCCCGACGACGAAGCGCACCGAGCCCTCCTCGGTGAACTTGATCGCGTTGCCGACCAGGTTGATGAGCACCTGGCGCACGCGGATCTGGTCGCTCTCGACCTTGGCGGGCAGCGGACCGGAGTACTCGAGCTCGAAGCGCAGGCCCTTCTCGTCCGCCTGGGTCCGCATGAGCTGCATGACCTCCCGAACGAGCTCCACGGGCGAGAACTCGCCGATCGAGAGCTTCATCCGCCCCGACTCGATCTTCGAGATGTCGAGGATGTCGTTCAGGATGGTCAGGAGGTGCGTGCCGCTGCGGCGAATGATGTCGCCGTACTTCAACCGGTCTTCGAGCGGCACCGTCGGGTCGCAGATGAGGTCGCCGTAGCCGAGGATGCCGGTCATCGGCGTGCGGATCTCGTGGCTCATGTTCGCCAGGAACTCCGACTTCGCCTGGTTGGCCGCCTGCGCGCGCAGGTTGGCCTCTTCGAGCAGCTTGTTCGCGCTCTCCAGCTCCGAGGCACGCTCGCGGAGCTGTTGCTCAGCCTGGTGCAGCTCCATCATGCGCTCGCGGTCGCTACGGATCAGGTTCCACTTCTCCGTGAGCGCGACGGCAAGTTGGCGCACCTCGACCGGGTCGAAGGGCTTCTTCAGGATCAGGAGGCGGTCGGACGATCCGAGCACGTCGACGATCTCGTCGAACGAGTAGTCGGCGTACGCCGTGCAGATCACGACCTGGAGGTCCTGATCCTCATCCCACAGGCGCTTGATCGTCTGGATGCCGTCCCAGCCGGGAGGCATGCGCACGTCGACGAAGGCGAGCGCGAACGGCGCGCCCTTCTCGACCGCTCCGCGGAGCATCTCGAGCCCTTCCTTGCCCTGCGTCGCCGTCTCGAGCAGGAACGACGGTCCCGCGGTGCTCGGCTCGGCGGAGGTGCTTCCCAGGAAGGCGGAGCGCGCGTTCTGGAACGAGCCTTTGTCGCGCTCCGGAGAACCCAGGATCTTCTGGAAGTCCTCGTGGATGTCCTCGTTGTCGTCGATGATGAGGATTCGACGGTTGAGTTCGGTGGTCATGGGGGTGTCAAGCGGCCTGTTTCACGGAAGCCGCCTCCATCGGGATGCTGAGGATGAACCTGGCTCCCTTGCCGAGGCCCTCACTCTCCGCCCAAAGCTGCGACTTCATCTCGGTCGCGGCGTTGGCGGAGATGTGCAGGCCGAAGCCGTGCCCATCCTTCCGGGTGGTGAACCCGTGGTTGAAGATCTTCGCCAGGTTCTCCTCCGAGATGCCCGGACCGTTATCCTCCACCGTGATGCGAGCGGTGTCGTCCACCCGGCACACGCGGAGAGTCAAGCGTTTCTCCTCGACACCGTAGTCGTCCAGAACCTGGCGAGCGTTCTGGATCAGGTTGACGAGAATCTCCATTAGCTTGTGCTTGTCGACGGCGACTGCGGGCAGCTCCTCGTAGTCGCGCACGACGTCGAGATCGCCCGTGAAGCCGTAGGCCTGCTTGCACATGTTCAGCGCGGCGTCGACCTGCTCCGGCAGGTTCGCGGGCTCGAAAACGCCGACGGTGCCGGCGTAGCTCTGCTGGCTCCGGACCAGCTCGATGATGTGCTCGACGCCCTTCCCGAGTGCCCCCAGCTCGGTCAGGATCGTCTCGCGCTGCTGCGACATCTCGCGGGTCAGCTCGCCGAGGAAGGGCAGGAACTGCTGCCCCTGCGGGTCGTTGGTCACGAAATGGCCCAGGTCGTCTCTGCGGGCCTCCAGGACCTCGGTCATCGACTTCAGGTCCGCGACCGAAAGCTGCTCGGCCTTCCGCTTCACCACGTTCGCGGACACGTTGACGCTGTTCAGCACGTTGCCGACGTTGTGCAGCACGCCGGTCGCGATCTCGGACATGCCGGCGAGCCGCGCGGTCTTGACGACCTGCTCGCGCGACTTGGCGAGCTTGTCCATCATCGCGTCGAACTCCTTCGAGAGGAGCCCGAGCTCGTCGTCGCGCTCCATGGCGACCTTGACCGTCGTGTCCTCCGTCTTGCCGATCTCGATCGTGTGCGTCGTCAGCTTGCTGAGCGGCTGGATCACGATCCGCTGAAGGAGGCGCATCAGCACGAAGAGGATCACGAGCGCGGTCGCCACCGTGGAGAGCAGCGCGAAGTTGAAGATGCGGAACCCGCTCGCCGTGATGTCGCGATCGAACTTCGCGCGCATGAGCAGAGTCGGCGCGCCGACCAGGTTGTGCAGCTTCGCGTAGACGTTGAGGGTGCCGTCGTCGGCGACGTCGGACACCGGCAGCGGGGAGGCCGTGATCTGGTCCTTCAGCTCCCGCTCGCGCTCCGGGAGCTTCTCGTCCTCGAGCGGCCAGATGTCGACCTCGACCTTGACCCGTTCGCCGAGCGCGGCGCGCAGCGTGTCGTCGTAGAACCGTCCGAGGATGACGCAGCCCGGAGAAGATCCCTCGCCCGCGAGATCCGGGATCCGCTGCCCACTGACGAGCATCGGTCCGTGCTCCGTGATCATCAGTCCGGCGGTCGACCCGGTGTCCTCCGCGGTGAGCATCACGGGGTGACGGTTGCCGATCGACCTGCCCGGGAACTCGCGGACCGCAATTGGCGCGCGCGTCTCGGTCTCCTCGATCCGACCCCAGACGACGTTGCCCTCGGCGTCGCAGTAGTAGAGGAGGTTGACGTCGAGACTCTCCAGCGCCTTCGGCCCGAGAACGTCCGCCTCGTACGCGGGGTTCTCGCCGTGCAGGTAGCGGAACGCGTCGTTGCGATGCGCCAGGCTGCGCGCGCGGGTGGCCAGGTCCTCGGTGGCGGCCTCGACGCCGGCCTGCACGCGGTGCACGTCCTTGATCGCCTCGCGCTCCTCAAGCGCCTCGAACGGAGCAGCCACCATCGTGTGCATGAGGAACACGTCGACGGTCACGTACACGACGGCGATCACCGTCAGCGTGAGGACGATCTTGCTCCGGAGGGACATACGGTATCGACTCGCCGGGGAATGCCGTCGACCGCGCGGATCAACCGGCGGCGCGCTTCTCCTCTGCTCCCAGCATCTTCGTCTCGACGTTTTCCGGGCTCTGGTCGTCGAACGCGCGCCGGCGGACCGGCTCGGTGGCCTGGTTGATCAGCTCGCAGAGGTTCCAGAGCTCGTCTCCCTCGCGGATCTTGCACGGGCCGACCTGCTCACCGGCGATCACCTGCTTCAGGTACTGCTCGAAGCGGAAGATCGGCCCGGCGAAGCGGTGCGTCACCAGCACGCCGACGGCGAAGATCAGCGGCAGGAGCAACCCGAACGTGAAGAGCAGGATCTCGAACAGGACGTGCGGTACCGCGTCGACGAGATACTGCCCGCCGGAGGGGAGCTCGGTGGAGAGCTCGGTCAGCCGGTTGGCGAGCAGCAGAGACTGCAACAACACGGAGAGCGCCGACAATCCGACGAAGATCGAAACAACCTTCAGTTGAAGGCTCGGTTTGATGATCTTGATTCGGCGCTTGTATTTCGTCTGGGCCATGGCGGGGGGCCTCGGGGAACGGGAGAGCGGTTAGACCCACTCTCGGATCGACTTGGGGAGGGTGTGTCCTTTAGAGGGGCAGGTCGTCAGCGCGAGCTTTCGCGAAGGAAAGGTGGGGGGAAAACGTTTCCGGTCGGGTCAGAGCGCCGCGCTCCATTGCTCGCGGTCGGGCGGCAGTTCCCGCCCGGTGATGCGCTTCAGCGCAGACCAGGCGGCGGAAGAAATCTCCTCGTCGCGGTGGTCGAGCAAGTCCACGAGGCTCGCTACGACGCCGTGCGAGCGAAAGTGCCCCAACGTGGAACAAGCGAGGATGACGAGCTCGGGCTCACGCCGCTCCAGAACGGGGGCCAGCGCCTGGGCCAGCTCGTGGCGGTACATCCCGTGCTGGCCGATCTCGAGGATGGCGCGCAGAGCCTTCGTCGAGTCGCGCGAGCTCAGGTCGCGAAAGCAGGCGGCGGACTCCTTCGTCCACCATTGCATCTCGTCCCGGTACCACGTGTCCCACTTGCGGTACTCCGTTCGGAAGTTGCGCGACGTGATCTTGCGCAGCGCGTCGCCGGCGGTGTCGCGGATGTTCTGGTCTTCGTGCTCCAGGCACTGCACGAGCGCCGCCGCGGCGTCGTAGTCCTCCAGGCTCGCGAGGGCCTGCATGGCGAGGCGAACCGTGGTGGAGTCGTTGCCGCGAAGATGAGAACGCACGTTGGTGAGGACGAACTCGTCGACGGGGTGCGGAACCTCGTCCCCGATCTTCGCGATCTCGGAAAGCACGATCGGGTCCGCCTCCCCCACCCGCGACAGGAGCGTCGAGAGCACGTGCAGCGCGTCCTCGGTCCCGAGCGCCCCGATCCGCCTCACCATCGGCGCCAGAAGCGAAGCCTCCGAGTCGCTAAAGTGACTTCGCAGCGCCCACGCGCCCTTGGGCTCGCGCTCCAGGATTCGCCCGAGCGAGTCCTCGAAGACCGCGCGGCGTGAGCGCGGCACGCCCACCTCTTCCGCGGGCGGCGAAGCGAGGTGGATCAGGAGCAGGATGTCCTGCTCCGTACCGACCTCGGCCAGGACGCGCATGGCCGTCCGGCGTTCCGGCTCGGGCGCCTGGGAAGCCGACACCGTGTCCAGAAAGTCGCGCAGGAGCCCCAACGGCTGGCCGGTCAGGACCGCGAGCACCGCCGCGTCGAAGGCGGCGGTCAGAGCCCGCGTCTCGCCGGCTTCGTTTCGAACGGCCCCCTCGGCGAGAATCCCGAAGAGCTCGGGGATCGCGTCCGGTCCGAGCGCGCGCAGGCCGCCGCGGAGCGCGCCGCGATCGGGCTCCTCGGCCTCCATCGCGGCGAACAGAAGCTCGGCCGCCTCCCCGTCTTTCGCCCCGCCCGCTGCCGAGCACGGCAGGACGAGGAGCAAGGCGGCCAGCGCCGCTGCGGGGACCCGGATCATGAGCTTGGTTACTTGACGGTCATCGTGAGACCGCCGTCGTCGGCGATCTCGGCCAGGTCGCCGTCCACCAGCCCGCCGTCGCGCTTGAGGCTGAGCAGGTACTTGACGTTGTTCCAGTTGAAGCCGCTCTCAAGCCCGTCGTAGTTCTGCGCCGGTGGACCGGCCGGCGGGATGTAGCGGACGTGAATCGTCTGATCCTCGTGCGCGTCCGCCGGGTTCGCCAGGAGGTCCGGGTCGACGCCGAGCTCGTCGAACGGGTCCTTCGTGAGCGACTTCGGCACGGCCTGCGGCAAGTCGACGATCCGCCAGGAGACCTTCTTCGGAAGCTCCTCCTCCGCCCCGATCGCCGCGAGCGCGGCGTCGTAGTGCAGGGTCGCCCCGTTCGCGATGTCGAGCGTCGCCGCGGCCACCGCGCCGAAGAGCTCGAAACCGTTGGCCAGGACGACGGTGGCGTCGGGCGCGTAGATCATTCCGTAGAACGGCCCCGCGCTCTCGAATTCGACCGGCACGTCGCCGTCGATCGAGATCATGACGTCGTTCGCCTTCTCTCCCGTGGTGACGAGCAGCGCGGCGGGATCGACGTCGAGGTAGTTGGACACGTACAGGTTGATCGCTCCGTTCGTCGTGTCGAACAGGAGCTGCGAGTCGCTAGCGAGCTGCAAACCGCCCAGGACGAGCGTCAGGGGCCCCTGAAGAGTGACGTCGCTGTTGGCGGCCAGGTGCAGGTAGGCCGCGCCGAAGGAACCCGACGGGACGATCAGCGGCACGCCGGCGCCGTGCGTCACGCCGCCGAACATCGGCACGGTCGGAATGACGATGGCGGGGAAGACCTCGGCCGTGACCGACTCGTTCGTGGTGTTGCCCGTGATCGTGGGGTCGCCGGCCTCGACCACCGAGCTCGCTGGTCCCGGGATGACGTCGCCCTTGATCACCGTCGGATCCGTCGGCGTCGCCGAGACGGTGACGTTGGCGTTGGAGCCGAGGCGTGCCAGCTCCATCAGCGCCGGATCCATGGCGAGGTGCTCGGCGTACGTGCCGACGCTCGAGTCAAAGCCGTCGACGGTGGTCCCCGGACCGATGATCAGGTTGCTGAGCGAGAAGACCCCGAGCCCTTTGACGTTGGGCGTGCCCCGCTCGAGGACGACGCCGAGCGTCGCCCTGCCGGTCTTCGCCATGCCCGTCGACTTGAGCTCGATGTGATCGCCGTCGATCACGTCTCTCTCCACCCAGAGCAGGCCCTCGCCGTAGACCGCGGGGTCGGTCTCCGAGCCCACCCGTCCCGTCCTGCCGACCAGAACGCCGGCGTAGGACTCCGTCAGGCCGGCCTCGGCGAGGTAAAAGGCGAGCTTCGTGTCGACGGCGCCCACCTGGCGGCGCGTCACCGACGCGGAGAGCTGAAGGAATGCCATCGCCAGCACACCCACCACGCCGACGGCGACGAGCGACAGGATCAGCGCGCCGCCCCGGCGCGCAGCATCGCCATGCCTTCGTTGTCCGATGATCTTCATGGATCCCCCTAGTTGCGAATCGTCACCACTGTCTCAACCGCTTCCGTCGTCGCCGTCCCATCCTTGTTCGGTCGCTCGAGGCAAAGCCGGATCGTCACCGCGTCCTTGAAGAGCGTGAAGCTCAGCCCCTGTTCGTCGGTGAGCCCGTTGTCGTTGTCGTCCAGGCTGTTGTCGATCTCGCCCTGCAGGAATGGGCGGACGACGTTGCACCAGGCGACCTTGCGCTCCGCCGGCATGTCCGGGTTCTGCTTCCAGACCACCTTGCTTCCGTCGAGCCCGATGTGCTCCGGGTCGCTCCAGATGACGTCGCCGTTCTCGTCGACGCCGAGGCTGAACTCGTAGTCGACCTCGGTCGTGTAGGCGGGCGACTGGGGATCGGGGAACAGAGCGTCGCGATCGGCGCTCATGATCGCGTAGGCGATCTGGTCGAGCACACGGCGCGCTTGGTCCTCGAGCGCCATCGCGGCGCTCTCTTTGGAGTTCGCCTTGGACGCCGCGTTGAGGACCATCGTGATCTTCACCACGACGATCGAGAGAAGAGCCAGGGCGATCAGCGCCTCGATGAGCGTGAAACCCGCTCGCCTCTTGTGCGCCGTTCCGATCATTCGTGGAACGCCGCGATCTGCGAATACAGGTCGAGCCGGCGCGGGCCGAAACGGCCGCGCCATTCGATCTCGATGTGGACCGGGAGCACGATGTAGTCCTCGACGTGGTCGAGATCGTCGATGAAGTTGTCGCCGTTGAGGTCGCGCGGCATCCCCATGCGGGCGTCGACGTAGTCCTCGCGAAGCTGGTAGGTCTTAACGCCGGCTCCGCCGCCGCCACCGCCGCCACCGGCGCCCATGGCTTGAAGGGCGGAGCCTCCGCCGAAGCCGCCGCCACCGAACTCCAGCCCGCCGCCCCCTCCCATCTCGAAGCCGGCGGCGCCGCCGTCGTCGAGGTAGATCCAACCCTTGCTCTTGCCCTTCCCGGTTCCCTGGACCTCGATCACCGGAAAATTGATCTGTCCGACCAGCCCGTCGGGGTTGCCGGGCAGCGGGTCGAGGCCGTAGACGAAGAACCGGTGGCCGGGCCCGGTCCCGGCGCCGTCGGGATCGTCGGACTTGTCCTGGTTGAACAGCCGGAAGATCTCGAGGAACTCCTCGTTCCTCATCAGCTCGATCTTCGTCCGCGCGGCGTTGGCGGCGATCGCGTTCTCGCGGTTGATCCCCCGCTGGCGCGCCGTGGCCATCACCATGCTGGTGAACATGCTGACCGCCACCGTCATGACGGCCATCACAACCATCATCTCGATAAAGGTCATGCCTGCGCGCGAACGCTGTTCTGTCGTAGGGCGACGCACCAGAGTGAATCTCCTGGGATCCCGTTCGGTGCCCCGTGCTCCCAGCGGGGGGCGAGCGGACTGCTGTCAGAAAATCGGAACGCAAGGGAAAGCCCCCTTGCTGATTCCCCACATCGGCTACCGGGTCTTGCGGTTGTTAGCGACTTCAGGATCTCGTTCGGGGGAAACACTCTCGGAAATCGCTTCCGGGTGGAAGATCCTTCCAAGGGGGGGCGGGAATCGGCCGTGCGGCGCAATTCGCGTTTGTAATCTCGCTTGCGGATCGGGAGTCTCTGCCGCGGGACGATGGGCGCCTCCCCCGACCGCGTCGAGTACTGGAAGACCAACCTCCGCTACGTCTGCGTCCTGCTCGCGGTCTGGTTCGTCGTGTCCTACGGCTGCGGAATCCTCTTCGTCGACGTTCTAAACCGCTTCCGGCTCCCGGGAACCGGCTTCAAGCTCGGCTTCTGGTTCGCCCAGCAGGGCTCGATCTACACGTTCGTCCTGCTGATCTTCGTCTACGTCTTCCTGATGAACAGACTGGACGAGAAGCACGACGTCGCGGAGGGCGACTGACCCGCCCGTGGGCGTTCAGGCCTGGACCTTCGCCCTCGTCGGGCTGAGCTTCGCGCTCTACATCGGCATCGCGCTCCGCTCGCGCGCCAGCTCGACCAGCGACTTCTACGTGGCCGGCAAGGGTGTGCCGCCGGTCGCCAACGGCATGGCGACCGCGGCCGACTGGATGTCGGCCGCGTCGTTCCT
>JANQEJ010000257.1 GCA_028278425.1 Planctomycetota bacterium
TTCGAGGATCTCGCCGCGGGGCGCGTCCTCGAGCCGGCGGCCCCGGTGCGGGATGCCGTCGACGCGTTGCTCGCCGAGCGCGGTGTGCGTCCCTTCGACTTCGCGGCGTGGCGGAAGCTCGACGCCATCGAGCTCGCCCGCGGCGACGCCGAGGACCGGCCGCGAGTGAAGCTCATCACCGCGGACGAGATGTTCGACGCGGTCGAGCAGGACGAGTGACCGCCCACGCCGACGACTCGTCGGGTGCCGCCGCGGACGACCTCCGCTGGGGCGGTGCGGTGCGCGATCGGGTGCACGGCTACATTCCCCTCACGGTGGACGAGATGCGCGGCCTCGACACGCCGGAGGTGCAGCGGCTCCGGGGCATCGCGCAGCTCGGACTCACCGAGCGCGTCTACCCCGGTGCCCGTCACTCCCGCTTCGAGCACGCCCTCGGAGCGCTCGAGGTCGTCACGCGCATCTTTCGCGACATCCGCGGTCGGGTGGGGGTCGACGGTCTGCTGCGGCCCCTCGGTCTGCCGGAGCGGAGCTCCGAGTTCGCGCACTTGCTGCGGGTGGCGCGCTGGACCGCGCTGCTCCACGATCTCGGTCACGGGCCGTTCTCCCACGTGACCGAGTCGCTCCTCCCCGGCGGGTGCAGTCACGAGCAGCGCTCTCGGGAGCTCCTCGAGGAGGGGGCCATCGGCGATGTCGTGCGGCACGGGGGCGAGGCGCTCTACGACGACGTGACGCTGGTCATGCACCCGCGGGACGAGCTGCCGGCACCGCTGCGGTTCATCTTCGATGTCATCTCGGGGCCCGTCGGTGCCGACCGCATGGACTACCTGCTGCGGGACTCCGCCGCCACCGGCGTGAGCTACGGGATCTTCGACCTCGACCGTCTGCTCCACACGCTGGTGCCGGTGACCGATGCCGCCCGCGGCGCCGTCCGTCTCGGTGTCGAGCGGGGCGGGGTGCTCGCCCTCGAGGGGCTCCTCTGGGCCCGGGTCTCCATGTTCCAGCAGGTCTACCTGCATCGGGTGCGGCGCATTCTCGACCGGCATCTCCTCGACTTCCTCGCCGCGATCCTCGACGGCGGTCATTACGAACGGGATCACGACGCCTACCTGGCGTGGAGCGACGCCCGGGTCCTCGAGGCGCTGCGACTGGCGGCGACGGACCCTGGGGCGCCCGGTCACGACGACGCACGGCGCATCATCGAGCGTCGTCACCACCGCATGCTGTCGCCGGAGCTCGAGAACGACGACCCAGCGGTCGTGGCGCGCCGTCTCGAGGAGTGGGAGCGGGCCGTGCAAGCGGCAGCGCCGGGCGCACTCCCCATCGCCGACCTCGTGCTGGCGCCGGAGGACGCCGACTCCGAGGCGAACATCCCGGTTCGAGAATCGACCGGCAGCGTGGTCCCGTTGCGCGACGTCAGCGCGCTCGTCGGGCGCCTGCAACTGCGACCGCTCGGTCGACTCTACGTGGCGCGGGATGCGGCGGAGCATCCGTCCTTCGCACCGCCGTCCTGAGCGACGTCCTTCCGCGGTTTCGCGGCGACTTTCGATGGTTCCTCACAGCCGACTTGGAGAACTCGCGGGGCGGGGCTATGATGGCTCATCCCCTTCCAGTCTCTGCGCCCGCTAAACGCCGCCAACCGTCTAGAGGAGGTCGGCTTGTCTGCCATCCGCATCTCCCGTCGTTTTCTCATCTTAGCTTCGCTCGGAGTGCTCTTCTGCGCCGCCTTTGCGGCGCCTTCGTCGGTCGCCGCGCAGGGCGTCGACGAGGACTTCAGGCTCGGCAAGGGGCTCTACAACCAGGGCTTCTTCGATCGGGCGATTCCGGCCCTCGAACGCGTGCGCCAGGGAGGGGCGACGCCGGCGCAATTGGAGGAGACGCTGTTCCTCCTCGGCGAGGCGTATCGCTCGAGCGGCGACGCCGAAAAGGCGGCGCAACGTTTCGGTGCGATGCTGCAGCAGTTCCCGTCGAGTCAGTGGGTGCGGCTCGCCCGCGTCGGGCGCGGGGAGTGTCTCGTGCGGACGCGCAAGTTCGGCGAGGCGGTGCAGGTGCTGAACGCGCTCTTGCGGGATCCCGGCGACGAGAAGCTGCAGGGGCTCTACTGGCTCGGTGAGGCGCACAGTCGCGCCGGGTCCGTGGAGGAAGCGGTCACCGCATATCGGTCGCTCATCGATGAATCGGCGGAGGACGCGCTGGCGCCCTACGCCGCCTACAACGCGGGACTGCTGCTGAGGGACGCGGATCGCTCCGCCGACGGCGTCGCGCTGCTGCAGAAGATCGACATCGGCAAGGCGCCGAAGGAGATCGCCGATCAACTCTGGCTCCTCAGCGGCGACCTGCTCCTGCGTGCCGGGGATCCGCAGCGCTCGATTCAGGCGTACACGCAAGTGGCGGAGGGTGATCTGATGCGCTCCGCCCTCGCCGGCATCTGCTGGGCGGCGCGCGACCTCGATGAGCGGGACGTCTTCGCCATTGCCCACGAAACCCTGAAGAACCGCTTCGGCGACAGCGAAGAGGCCCTCGATGTCGACCTGCTGCTCGGTTCCTGGTGTGCCGAGACCGGCGACTGGCAGGGTGCCGACAAAGCGCTCAACGGCCGTCGCAACGGACCGCGCGGCAGCGAAGCGCAGTTCTGGCGTTCCTGGGCGCGATCGGTGGCGGGGCGCCACGAAGAGGCGGCCCGGGAATACCAGCGCATCGCCTCGGGCGACGACCGCTGGTCCCTCGACGCCTCTTACCGGGTCGAGGGAGAGTTCCGCAAGTGCGAGAAGTGGCGCGAAGCCCTCGACGCGGCGACGGCGTTCCTCGCCAAGAACACCGACGTCGCCCGCGGGGCCGACGTGCTCGCCGGAGCGGTGGAGTCCGCCTACCGCGTCGGCGAGGACACGAAGGTCCTCGAGCTCGAACGACGCTTCCGCGGCGAGCACGAAGACCACGCCTTGACGCTCCACGTCATGCGCTTCGCCGCCGAGGCGGCACTGCGCTCGAGCAACTACGACGAGGCCATCGCGCGCTTCGCGCAGCTGTGGTCATCGGTGGACGACGCCGAGAAGCAGGAGCTGGGACCGCGCTTCGCCTGGGCCCTGGTGCAGAAGGATCCCGCCGCGTTCGGCGACGAGCTCACCATCATCCGCGACGACATCAAAGGCACCGCCGCCGCCGAGGTCGGCATTCTTCTCGGGCGCACCCGCGCCGCCGAGAAGGAGATCGGTGCCGCGGAGCGCGCGTTCAAGGCCGCCATCGCCGCCGATCCCGACGGTGACGCGGGAGCGCGCGCGCGCCTCGAGCTCGCCGTGTTGATGCAGGGCGGCACCGATGTCGCCGCCGCGGAGAAGGCGTACCGCGAGATCCTGAGCAAGTCGGCGCCGCCGGAGATCCGCGCCCGCGCCACCATCGATCTCGCCGAGCTCCTCGCCGGTCGCGGCGGCTTCGAGGAGGCGATTCCGCTCTTCGAGCGCTACATCTCCGAGCACGGCTCCGGGGAGTTCATCGCGTCGGCGCAGCTCGGTCTCGCCTTCTCGTGCTGGCGCGTGGGGCGTCACGACGATGCGCTCCGCTCCGTCGTCGCCTTACGCCGCGTGACGAAGGACGAGACGACGCTCGCCGAAGGGCTCTACGTGGAAGGTCGCGTGCGCGCCGATAAGAAGGACCACGCCGCCGCCGCCACCGCCCTCGGTCGCTATCTGTCGAGCTATCCCGGGGGCGCCCGGGAAGCCGAGGTGTTGCGGGAGCTGGCGCGAGTCGAGGAAGAATCGAATCGGCCCGCGGATGCCATCGCCCACCTGCAACAGCTCGTCGAGAAACACTCGAACGTGACCGGCGTCGACGAGGCGCTCTACCGCCTCGGCTGGCTCCAGGGAGAGGCCGACGACGCCGAGGCGAGCAAGGCGAGCTTCCGTGCCCTCATCGACGGCTACCCGCAGAGCAACTACGTCGGTGACGCCCACTATCGTCTCGGTGACTACGCTTACGACGAGGGCTCCTTCGAGGATGCGCGAAGCCACTATCGCGCGGCGCAGAGCTCACCGGACCAGGAGCGTCTCGCCGAGCGCGCGCGCTACCGCATTGCCTGGTCGTACGTCCGCGAGGAGTCGTGGAAGGAGGCGCAGAAGGAGTTCACCGCCCTCGCCGACGCCGACTCCGCCGGCGAGCTCGCGGGGGAGTCGCTGTTCCTCGCCGCCGACGCCGCCGGGCACCTCTCCGACAACGGTGCCGAGCGCAAGCTCCTCGAGCGCTTCGTCACCGGACACCCGAATCACGAGCTCGGCAACGAGGGACGCATCCGCCTCGCCGAGCTCCTCACCGATGCGAAGGAGTGGTCGCGCACCCGCGATCTGCTCGATCCGTTGCGCGGTGCGAAGCTCGACGGCGACCTCGAGCCGCGGCACCGCATCGCCCTCGGACGCGCCCTCGTGCGCGCCGGCAACGCGCAGTCGTCGTTGCCGCTCTTCAAGGACGCGTTGAAGAAGGGCGAGGCGTTCGCCGCCGAAGCGCAGTTCGAGATGGGGCTCGCCTACCGCAAGATGGGTGACCGCACCCGGGCCATCGAGACCTTCATCAACGGACCGGTCCTCTACCCGTACCGCCCGTGGGCGATCCGCAGCTACCTGGAAGCGGGCCGCGACCTCATCGAGGAAGGCAAACAATCGGAGGCGAAGCGCGTGCTCGAGCTCGCGGTGAAGCAGGACTCCCAGGGGCAGTGGGGCAAGGAAGCCCGCAAGCTCCTCGGCAGCATCGGGAAGGAGTCGTAGATGAACGCGCTCACCACGCTCCTCACCACGACGCCGACCGAAGGCGGCTTCCTCACCACCCTCGGCGAGCTCGTCATCGGCGGCGGGGTCCTGATGATCCCCATCGCCCTCGCTTCGGTGCTCCTCGTGGGACTCGCCATCGAGCGCGCTTGGGCGCTCCGGCGCTCCAGCATCATTCCGCGCGGGCTCTGGTCCGACGTGCGTGCCGATCTGCAGGCGGGACGGATCGACGACGCCCGCGGTCGCGTCTCGAACGAGGACTCGCCGCTCGCGCGCACCATCAACGCCGGCCTCGCCCACTACGGCAAGGACGCGACGGCACTCGCCGCCACCCTCGATGAAGTCGGTATGCGGGAGGCGGATGACCTGCAGAAGCATCTGCCGGGCCTGCAGGGCATCGCCAGTGTGTCGCCGCTGCTCGGTCTCCTCGGAACGGTCGTCGGGATGATCAAGTCGTTCTATACGATCGCCAAGGAGAGCTCGATCGGTAACCCCGAGCTCTTCGCCGAGCCGATCGGGCAAGCCCTCGTCACCACCGCCGCCGGGCTCTCGGTGGCGATTCCGGCACTCGTCCTCTACTACACGTTCCGCGGTCGCATCCGCAAGATCGTGCGGGAGCTCGACGACGTCGCCCGCGGCATCGTCACCCTCAACGGGAATGCCGTGCGGGCGGGAGCGGCGTAATGGCGATCCGCATGAAGGATGAGGAGTTCTTCTCGGTCGAGCTGACGCCGATGATCGACGTCGTTTTCCTGCTGATCATCTTCTTCCTGGTGGCGACGACGTTTCAGCAGCTCGAGCGCGAGCTCGCGGTGAAGGTCCCCGAGACGAAGTCCGCCGACAGCGGGCAGGGGAAGCCCGATCCCATCGTCGTCAACGTCGTCAAGGAGGAGCAGGGCTTTCGCCTCGTGGTGGACGGCAACACCGTCACCCTCGACCAGCTCCGCTCGATCCTCTCGAAGGCGGTGGCGGCGGAGCCGGAGATTCGCGCCGTCATCCGCGCCGACAAGGAAGTGCTCCACGGTGAAACCGTGCAGGTGTACGATGCCTGCCGCCTGGCCTCGGTCGCCTTCTCCGTCGCGACCCGCGAGAAGAAGGAGTAGTGGTGAAGGGATTCCTGCGATCCACCGCCATCCCGTTGATCCTCGTGGGTCTCGCCCTCGTCTTCCTCGCCTACGGCTACTTCTCTCGCACGCAACAGTTCACCGCCGGCGGCGAGCGCGGTCCGCTCTCGAGCTGGGGTGACACCTATCGTGCCGTGTGGAGCGCACCGCGGCCGGTGATCCCCGATGTCACCGTCATCGACGGCGACCTCCGCTTCGCCGACGCCCGTCGCTCCGAGAACCTCAACAGCGTCGCCGACGACACCGACCCCGAGATCTCCGACGATGGCGAGCTGCTGCTCTTCGCCTCGAAGCGCGCCGGCGGCCCCGGCGGCTACGACCTCTACTGGTGCCGGCGTCAGGGCTCCGGCTACTCGACGCCGCAGCTGCACCCGGTGAGCGACATCTTCAACGAGCGATCGCCGTCGCTGGCGCCGCTCGGTGGCGGCGAGTACCTGCTCCTCTTCACCTCGAACGCACCCCAGGGACTCCCGAACGACCACGATGTCTTCGTCGCCCGGGGTTTCTTCGGTGGCGACTGGTCGACGCCGGTCCCCATCGATCCCATCTCCACCGCCGCCGACGAGCGCGCCGCGGCGTTGCACCCGGACGGCCGCGCCATCCTCTACACGACGCCGGGACCCCGCGGCATCGAAGTGCGGGAGACGTGGCGCCTCCCCGACGAGACCTGGAGCGAGCCGAAGGTCATCGCGGAGTTCGCTCACGACGGCAACGAAGCCCTGCTCTCCCTGAGCGAGGGTGGAACGCTCCTCACCGTCACCCGCGGCGACAAGTCGCTGGCGTCGCGCCTGCAGCTGTTGCGGCCGATGCCGAAGCCGCCGTTCGTGACGGGGCCGGCGTGGCTCTTGTTGTTGCTCGCGTTGTTGCTCCTGATCCTGAAGCTCCTCGCGCAGCGCTGGACCGGGCTCGAGGTTCTCTATCGCTGCCTCTTGATCTCGATTCTCCTCCACTTGCTCTTGTGGTGGTGGCTCCACGACGAGGGCATCGAGGCGCCGGCGCTGCCGGGTCACGGTCCCGAGAGCAACGAGTTCGAGCCCATCGAGTTCGACCTCGACATGTTCACATCGGACGACGCCGAGCCGTTGGAAGCGGCTCAGGGTGATCAGGTGGAGATGGCCGAGCTCGTCTCACCACCGGCTCCCGAGAGCGACTTCCGCGAGCAAGCACGCGCCGCTCTCGATCTCGCGCGCCCGGAGGAAGGCCGCTTCGAGATCCCCGACACGGCACAACCGGCGCAGGAGCTGCGTCCGGAGAAGAGTCCGATGGAGCTCGCGGAGGCGCCGAGCCGACCGCTGCAGGAACAAGACACGCAAGCATTGCAACTCGCCGACGCGGGCGCGACGCGAGCGGAGCGCAGTGAGACCGACAATGCGGTGGACGCCGCGGCGCAGGAGCGCTGGGAGTCGAACCCCGCCATCGAGGTCATCGCTCAGGGACGGCCCGCAACCGATACGAGCGCCGCGCCGTCGCAATGGCAATCGTCCATGGCGACACCGGAGCGCGCCGTCTCCCGCGTGGAACCGGCGCCGAGCACGACCCGGGAAGTCGTCGTGCGCACCGCCGAGCCGCACCGCACCGCGGAGGCGACGGCGGAGCTCGCCGAAGCGAGCCGCAATGCCCCGAGTCGCGTCGAGAGCCGAGAGTCTCCGGACGCCGCGAGCGGCGGCGACGTCGCGGACGCGGCGCGCGAGCGCAACTACGAGGGATCGCAGGCTCGTGCCGCCATGGCGGCGAACGCGCCGCGGGAGCGCGCCGA
Source organism: Planctomycetota bacterium (assembly GCA_028278425.1). Classification (GTDB taxonomy): domain Bacteria; phylum Planctomycetota; class UBA1135; order UBA1135; genus JANQEJ01. The sequence continues at coordinate 7,629 of JANQEJ010000257.1, forward strand.
GCTCGGCGCCGTGCCGCAGGCGAGCACACCGGCACCGGCGAGCTCGACCCGGAGTCCCGCCCGCAACGAGCTCGCGGTCACGACACCGCGCACCGAGCGGGCTCAGGTGACATCGTCGACTTCCACGGAGCTCGCCGAAGCGACGCGTGCGGCGCGCGCGCGCTCCGAGAACGCGACCGAGATCGCCGCGGCGACCGCGACCGCGCGACCGTCGGAGTTCACCGGCTCCGAGCGCGACGCCGCGGCACCGGCGCCGTTGCCGAATCCGAGCCAACGCCCCGCGGACCTCGCCGGTTCCACGGCGCAAGCGGCCGAGCAGCAACCGCCGCGACAGGAGCGCGCGGCTCGGCTCGCTCTCGAAGCCCCCGCGACCCGCCGCCCGGCGGAGCGAGAAGGGGAGATCGCCGCGGCGAAGCCGGCGCAACGGAACGGCAGCGCGCGCTCGGAGCGCGACGTCTCCGTTTCGCAACCGGCGCAGAGCACACCGACGCGAACCGGGAGCCCGGCGGCGCGACCGACGCGCAGCGTGCCGGAAGCGAGCGTGGCGAGCGTGACCCTCGCCTCGGCGTCGCCGCGCCTCGTCAACACCCCGAGTCAGCCACGCCGCCCGACGCGTCGCACGCAGCAACCGATGTCACCGCGCGCCACGTCGCCGCGGCCCCCTTCGGGGACGCCCGTCGTCGACGAAGCACAGCTCGCGGCAGCTCCGGAGAAGTCGCGCACCAGTGAGGAGCGCCGCCTCTCCATTCCGGTTCGCGCGCACGGGTCGAACCTCGCCGCGACGCCCGGGAAGCCGGCGACGGAGCTGCGCCAGGGACTCGCGCTGTCGGCACCGAAGAGCAAGGCGGCCCCGCCGTCGGCGCAGTCTTCGCGGCGTCCGCCGAGCATGGGACGCCCGGCACGGCGCACGCCGCTCGCGGGATCGACGTCGGTCACCGTCCGCCCGGCAACGGAGATGGGCAGTCCCGCGGCGCGCTCCGATGAAGAGGTGACGCTCAAGGACTCCGCGCCCCGCAGTCGCACCACCCGCGAGCGCTCTTTCGCGCCGCTCGAGCCGAAGGCGCTCACCCGCGGCGGCAGTCCGCGGGAGCCGGGCGGTGTGCCGACCTTCGAACGCGGTCTCATCGCGCAAGTTCTCCCCGACGCGCAGCTGCGCGGCATCCCGAGCGGCGAGCGCGCCGAGGTGCAGCGCATCCGCCGCGAGCCGGAGAAGAAGGTGGTGGACTGGCTCTCCGCCCGCATCGGTCCGCGCAAGGTGCAGGCCCTCGAGGAAC
>JANQEJ010000276.1 GCA_028278425.1 Planctomycetota bacterium
TCTTCAGCGACGGGCCGGGACGGCGCTTGGTCGGGAACCACTCGACCTTGTGGCACGAGTAGCAGCCGTAGCGCTCGAAGAGCCGGTAGCCCTCGGTCACCTTCGGCGCGTCGTCGGCGATCAGCTCCATCGAGGTCTTGTGACACTGCACGCAGCTCGCCTCGACGTACTCCGAGCTGAGCATCGGGTAGTCCCAGTACTTCTGCTTCTTCCAGTGGTACTCGTCGTACCACTCGTCGCCCTCCACGTCGTCGGTCGGACGGTGGTCCGTGCGCGTGAAGTGCAGGGACTCGCCGGATCCGCGGTGGCAGATCGTGCAGCCGACGCTGTTCATCGGGTGCGGCGACTTCGCGGTCAGGTAGAGGTCGAGCCGCGGGTGCGAACGGAACGGCTCTTCGATGTCGCCCTCGTAACCCTCGAGCTCGATCGACATGTGGCAGGTCATGCACATGTCGATGCGCGGCTTCTTCGTGAAGTTGAGCTCGAAAGTCAGGTCGTCGAGCACGACCTTGCGCACCTTCAGGTTCGGGCCGATGAAGTCGATGCCGGGGAAGTCGCGGATGACGTTCGCGAGCTTGGTCGGGAAGTCGGGCGGATCGATGGCGTCGCGCTTCCTGCGGAGGAGCTCCACCTCCTTCAGCGCCGACTTCTGCTGCTTCGTGAGCTCGGTCACGTTCGCCACGAGGGCGGCGACGAGCTTCTCCTGCTCCACGACCTCGACGTCGATCCGCTCCTTCTCCTTGTCGGCTTCGAGCCAGATTTCCTCGGTGGAGTCGAGCTTCTCCTGGGATCCATGTCCCTCCTCCTTGAGGAACCGCTCCCAACTGAAGTTCTGCTTGGCCTTCTTCTCCGCCTCGGTCAGCGCGAACTGCTCGCCCTTGAGCTGGTACAACCGCTCCTCGGCTTCGTCGATCTCGTCCCGGCGGCTCGCGAGAGCCTCCTCGGCGGCGGCGAGCTCTCCCCCGATGCGCTCCGCCTCGGCCACCGCGGCCTGGAGCTCCTCGCTCGCGAGCTTCTGGTCGGCGATCTCCACTTCCATCTTCCGGAAGTCCCGCTGGTAGTCCTTCCACTCGCGGCTCCAGTCGTCGATCACCATCCAGAAGGCGGAGACGAGAAGCAGCACGGAGGAGATCGCGAACCAGGCGTTGAGCGCCGGAACGTGGTAGTGGGTATCGCCGCGGTCAGCCATCAGACGTTGAAGAAGTACTCGGGGATGCCGACGATGTACTTAAGGTTGAGCACCCAGCGCGCGAGCATCTTGATGGGGATCAGCCCGAACCACAGCATCATGTGGAAGAAGATGTGGTACCGCGCCGGTCCCATCTGGGCGAAGAGGCCCTTGAGCAGCGTCTTCCCGAGCAACGGCGGCAGCACCAGGAAGTAGCCGAGCAAGAGGACGATTCCGGGAGACTCGCGCAGGAGGATCGACTCGGGGAGCGGCCGGTCGAGGAAGTGAACCCACACGTACGTCGAGAGGTCGACGTTCACCATGGGTTCCAGCTTGTGGAGGTTCCAGTATTCGAACGGCCCGAAGAACGACCAGTTGGGGCCGCGCAGGAACGTCCCGAGGATGACGAACGACACCCAGAACAGCACGAAGCCGATCCAGAAGAAGCCGACGGCGAACGGCCGCTCGTCGAACGTGTAGTAGCCGTTGCCCTTCGGGTTCACGTCCAGGTACGGGATCGCGCACAGGCCGACGATGATGAACCCGGGCAGGAGCACGCCGGCGATCCACGGGTCGAAGTAGACCAGGAGCTCCTGGAGCCCCAGGAAGTACCACGGCGCCTTCGACGGGTTGGGCGTGCGCGAGAGCTCGGCCGGCTCCTCGAGCGGCGCCGCGATCACGATCGACCAGATGACGAGCAGCGCCGTGAAGAGGATCAGGCAGATGAACTCGGTGTAGACCAGGTCCGGCCAGGTGAAGACCTTCCGCTTGGCGTCCTCGCCTTCGAGCGTCGGCTCGCCGCGCTTCGTCCGCTCGTCGTTGATCACGGCGCGGCGCAGCGAAAGCCAACTGAAGAACACCACCGACGCGATCAGGATGATGATCGGGATGTTGTCCGGCTTCGTGACGATCAGGTTGAAGTCCGGGTCCCCGAAGGCCCAGACGAAGAACACCGTCCCGAAGACGAAGAAGGCGATGATCACGATCGGCAGGCTGAAGAACTTGCGGAACTTCAGCACCGCGAGGATCGCCACCAGGCTCCCGAGGAAGTAACGGGTCGGCTCGAAGAGCCAGTCGATCAGGCTGCGCAGCGTGTCGCCCATGGCGTTACAGGGGCCCCGAGATGCCGCCGTCCTTGCGGACGCGCCAGAAGTGGATCGCCATCAGCGTCGCCGCCGCCAGTGGGATGCCGACGCAATGGAGCACGTAGAAGCGCAGGAGCGCCCCCTCGCCGACGAAGCGGCCGCCGAGCAGCCCGAAGCGGGCGTCGTCGCCCGCGTGGATGAAGTCGAGCCCGCCGAAGCTGACGAACGCGGCGCCCGGACCCTCGTGGCCGAGGACGGGCGTCGCCCGCGCCATGTTCGAGCCGACCGTGATCGCCCAGACCGCGAGCTGGTCCCACGGCAGGAGGTAGCCGGTGAAGGACAGGAGCAGCGTGAGCACCAGCAGGATGACGCCCACGTTCCAGTTGAACTCGCGCGGCGGTTTGTACGAGCCCGTCAGGAAGACGCGGTACATGTGCAGCCACACGGTGATGACCATCATGTGCGCGGCCCAGCGGTGCATCTCGCGCATGATCCCGATCGGGACGTGCTCGCGGAGGCCCATGATGTCCTGGAAGGCCCATTCCGCCGTCGGGCGGTAATAGAACATCAGGAGCAGGCCCGTGATCGTCTCGATCAGGAACAGGAAGAAGGTCAGGCCGCCCATGCACCACGTGTAGGAGAGCCGCAGGCCGCTGCGGCGCACCTTGACCGGGTGCAGGTGGAGGAAGACGTTCGAGAGGACCGCGAGCGTCCGGTTGCGGGGCGTATCCGGGTAGCCGTGGCGGAAGACGGAGCGCCAGAGCTGCGTTTTCCGGATCGGGTCGAGGAGCTTTTGCATCGACGGGGTGTGGGGGGTGCGTGCTCTTCGTTCAGGCGGTCGTGCCGGGTTTGGCTGGGTGTCGCGGGCTCAGGCGTAGTTGAGGAACGAGCCGTCAAGCTCCCACTGCCCCTTCTCCTGCTGGAACTTGACGTTCTTGTCGATCAGGATCTGACCGTCCTCGGCCAGCGTGATCTTGTAGCGCTCGAGGGGGCGCGGCGCCGGCCCTTCGATGTTGATGCCCGTGATCACGAAGCCGGAGCCGTGGCACGGACACTTGAACTTCCCGTCGGCCGCCAGCCAGTTCGGCGTGCAGCCGAGGTGCGTGCAGACGGTCGAGAGGGCGTAGAAGCCCTCGGTGTTGCGGACCAGCCACACGCCGAAGGAGGCCTTGTAGCGCTCGTCGACCTGGTCGACCGCGTACTCGTCGGGGAAGCCCGCCTTGAACTCCTGCGGGGGCTCGTAGAGGACGTTCGGGAACATGAAGCGGCCGAGGGCCCCGAGGATCCCCGCCGCGGCGGCGGTGAAGGTCCCCCACCCGAAGAGCAGCATGACCCCGCGGCGGGAGACCTCGCCGCGCAGGGGCGAACGGACCAGCGCCGGCGCGTCCTCCGCGCCCGCCTCCTTCTTCTTGTCCTTCTCGTCAGCCACGGTGTTCGTCCTTGCGGCCTGGGCCGCGCTCCGCCGGCTCCGCGGTCGTGCTCCTGCGTGCCGGCTCGCCTCCGGGGGACCGGCCGGCAAACCGGCCTGCGGGGGGAGTTGCGGCCACGAGACCCGGAGTTTGGGCCAGTAGGATGATGATGGCGGCGGCGGTTGGCAAGGGGTCAGCCCTCCCGGTCCTTCAGGGCGCGCAGGGCCACCTCGCGGACGTTGAGGTCGGGATCCTCGTCGGCGATCGTCCGCAACCGGGGGAGATCCTCGTCCCGACCCAACCGGGCCAGCGCCGCCACCGCTTTGCGTCGGCTCTGGCTCACGTCCTCGGCGCGCGTCCACAGGGTGGGGTCCTGGGCGCGCTCCTCCTCGTACGAAGCCGGGTCGACGAGCTCGTGGAGAACTTCGACACCGGCGTCGTCGCCGTGGTGGGTCAGGGCGAGGGCGGCGTTGCCGCGCACGGCGAGGACGCCGTCGCGCAGGGTCTCGCGCAGCGCCGGCACCGTGCTCGGGCTCGGCAGGGTCTGCAGGGCGACGGCGGCCATCGTGCGCAGTCCGCGGTCCTCGTGATCGAGGAACGGGATCACGGCCGCGGCGGCCGCGGGCCGCGCCTCCGCGTCGAGATCGGGCCCCTTGGCTCCGAGGAAGTAGAGCGTCCGGAAGCGCATCTCCGCCTTGGGGTCGAGCTCGTCGCGGAGGCTCAAGAGGGACGTCAGGCGCGCGAGGCCTTCCCGGTCGCCGAGGTGGACCTGAATCGTGCTCAAGACGTACCGGGCCTGCACGTCGTCCTCGTCGGTCTCGTCCCACGCCCGGCGCACGTCGGGGAGGAACGTCGCGTCGATCTCCCACTGCGGCTCGCGGCCCTCGCGCTCCGCCATCACGTGCTCGAGCACCTGCGTGACCAGAAGCGTCGCCGCCTGGGTGCGCTCGTTCGAGCCGCCGTGGATCATGCGCTCCAGGTTGTCCGCCGGCGAAGCCTCCTCCCCCACGATGCCGAGGAAGAGCACGACGATCAGCGCCATCACGAGGACGATCAGCGCCGGGACGACGAGCAGCGGCACCAGGAGGTTGCGGTAGGGGCTCTCCGGCTCGTCCCCTTCGGGCTCTCGCTCCGGCCCCTCGGGGAACGGCTCCGCCGGAAGGGCGTCGGGGACCTCGTCGCCGCTCACCTCGCTCCTCACCCGCCGAGCGGGAAGTCCGACAGCCGGGCCGCCACCGGCATCTCGCCGACGAGGGGCCGCACGTAGTCGAGGAACGCGGGAGCCACGTCGTTGTCGCCGGCGATGTACTCGTCCGGCACGTCGCGCGTCTCCTTGGCGACGTTGGCGAGCTCGGTCACGTCGAAGCCCGCGGAGTACTCGGCTCCGTCGCCGAGGCGCTGGATGTAGATCGAGCCGTGCGGGACCTCGCCCGCCGTGGCGATCTTCACCGCGGTGCGGCCGACCTCGCGCGCCTCGGCGGCGTCCACCTCCGAGTAGACGCCGAGGAACGAGCGCTGGAGGTAGCCGAAGGTGTCGGCGCGGACGCGCAGCTTGGAGCCGAGCCGCGCCTTGACCTCGGCGGCGAGGAGGTCGCCGAGCGCGCCCGTGCCGGAGAGCTGCACGTTGCCGTGGGAGTCGACCTCCTTCGACTCGAGCATGCTCTTCCCGTCGGCGCCGTGGATCCCCTCGGACGCGGCGACCAGGCAGCGCCCGTGCTTCGAGAGCATCCGCTCGACGTCGCCGGCGAAGGCGTCGAGGCTGAACACGCGCTCGGGCAGGTAGATCAGGTGGGGACCGTCGTCCTCGTACCGCCGGGCGAGCAGGCTCGCGGCCGTCAGCCAGCCCGCGTGGCGCCCCATGATGATGTCGATCTTGACGCCGGGAAGGCTTCGGTTGTCCTGGCTGTCGCCGGCGATCGCCTGCGCGACGAACTTCGCGGCCGAGCCGTAGCCCGGGCAGTGGTCGGTCACGCGCAGGTCGTTGTCGATCGTCTTCGGCACGTGGAAGAGCCGGACGTCGTAGCTCTCCGCCACCGCGAGCTCGTTCAGGATGTGCGCGGTCTCCGCCGAGTCGTTGCCGCCGATGTAGAAGAAGTAGCGCACGTCGTGCTTCTGAAGGACCCGGAGCACGGCCTCGCACTCCTCGCGCGTCGGCTTCTTCCGCACCGAGCGCAGCGCCGCGCAGGGCGTCTTCGCCACGGCCTCCAGGGTCTCCTGCGACTCGCGTCCGAGGTCGATCAGGTTCTCGTCGAGGATGCCCTGGATGCCGTGCACGGCGCCGTAGACGCCTTGGATCTCGTCGCTTCGGACGGCCTCCTCGACCAGGCCGACGAGGCTCTGGTTGATGACGGTGGTCGGCCCGCCGGACTGGCCGATCAGCGCGTTTCCTCGCAACTTCATGGGCGGATCCTAAACGCGGCGACGCCGCGAAGCGACGCCCTTGCCTTCCAGGAGGCCGCTGCTAGACTTCCCGCCCGCTGTCCGCATCCGGTGCCCGGGTGGCGGAAATGGTAGACGCGCAAGATTAAGGATCTTGTGGGGCAACCCGTGCTGGTTCGATTCCAGTCCCGGGCACCACTCTCCCGGTCTTCCGACGACGGGCTACTCGAGCGGGAACTTGACGCGCGCGGACAGGTCGACCGTCCGCTGGTCCAGCGAGAGCTGGACGAGGGCCACGTCCATCGCCTCCCAGGCGTCGATCTTGTCCATGTATTCGCGGTAGAAGGCGTCGCCGTGCTGGCGCCGGTAGTCGGTCTCGAAGGCGTCGAGCTCCGGCTGCACCAGCATGTCGAGCTGCTCCTGCTCCTGCGGCGTGAGCCGGCCCCAGGTCGCGCCCGGCATCTTCTCTTCGACCACCGACTTTTCGATCCGCGGCCGCTCGACCGACCAGTCGATCGACACCTTGTCCTTGGCCCAGCCCTTCGCCATCGCGCGCCAGGTGTCGGACATCGCCCGCGGGTTCAGGTAGACGACCAGGTCGGAGCTCGCGAGCCCGGCGCGAAGCTGCGTCGACATCGAAGGGTTCTCCGAGAGCCGCGGGTAGTTCTTCGCCGCCCCTTCGAAGTAGGTGCGCAGCATGTGGCCGAGCATCTTGTGGTTGTTGCCGACGATGAAGATCTTGGTGCCGCCGGCGATGTCGTCGATCACGGACGAGAGGTGGCCGGTGCCGGGGACGAACGGCGACCAGTACTCGTAGACGAGCTTGCCGCCGAGCACCTTGTTCCACCACACGCCGCCCTCGCCCGGCTCGCGCCCCTGGATGCCGAACTCCGCCTGCTTTTTGTGCACCATGTCGCGCAGCTCGAGCACCTTCTCCTGGTTGTCGACGAAGAGGATCAGGGCCCAGGCGGGCACGATCGCGTCGTCGTGCGGCGGTCCCGAGGGGCCGTCGTCCGGGTAGTCGTTGTTGCGCATGCAGAACGCGAAGCGGTCGGCCAGGCCGGTCTCGACGTCGTCGATCAGGGGCTGGCAGTCCGCGTAGCCCCAGACGGTGCGAACCAGGTCCTCCAGATTGCTGACCAGCGCGTCCTCCGCCGAGCCGAGCATCTCGCGCAGGAGGTCGCCCACGTCGCCGTGCCCGTAGACGAACACGCCCGCGTCGGCGGGCACGAGCCGCGCCGCGTCGTTCAGGATCGTGTCGGGATCGGCGCCGCGGCGGCGGTACAGCCGCTTCTGCACCGGCGTCATCAGCTCGGTCGAGAGCGTCCCGTGCAGGCGGAGGCCGAGGTAGTTGCCGAAGGAGAGCGTCCCGATGCCCTCGTTGATCGAACCGCTCTGGAAGATCCGCCCGAGGAACGCCTGGGTGAAGAACTCCGAGGTCGTGTCCGGCCAGCGGCCGGTCCAGCCGTTCATCTCGGAGAGCGCCCGGTAGTCGACGTACAGCTCGAGCTCGTCGCCCTCGCGGTCGTCGGTGGAGATGTGGTCGTCGTACTTGGCGGACAGGCCGAACGAGTTCTCGCCGCGCGTGCGCTCGAGCTCGGGGATCTCGGCGAACATCTCCTCGTCGGTCCCGACGATGATCACGTCGAGCACGCGCCGGATGAAGAGCGGCCGCGCCAACTGCCCGCCGGAAAGCTTGTACGCCAGGAACTCCGCGTCGGAGCCTTCGACCTCCTCGACCTGCATGTTCTGCGCCTCGAGATCCAGGAGGTCCGGGTGGCCGAGCAGCGCGACGCCGAGCTTGCCCACCCAGTTCGCGCGACCGTAGGCCGCCCAGTCGGTCTCCGGGCGCTCGGCGCTCTTGAAGTAACCGGCGACGGCGACGTCCCGGCCGCCGAAGAGCGCGAGCGGGTCCACCTCGATCGGAACCTGCTCCAGGCTGGCGTCGAGCTCCCGCTGAACGTCCTCGATCGAAAAGGACCCGACGAGGTCCTGGTACGCCGGCAGCTTCGCCAGCGCCTGGCCGCGCTCGCTCGCCTGAAAGTCGTCCGCGACCCTGAGCCGAAGGCTCGCGTCGATGTCGTCCGCCAGGTCGGCCTTGGAGAAGTAGAAGTCGACCGTCCGCGGGATCAGCGTGGACACGTCGTACTCGTAGTCGTCCTCCAACGGGTTGAAGAAGAACGTCGTGAACCCGAACCAAAGGACGAAGAGGAGCACGACGATCGGCGTCAGGACCCACTTCAGAAGGCGGCGCTTGGATGCCATCGGCGGGATTCTAGGTGGCTGGAGGAGGGATCCAAACCGCTGCCGACGATCGGGGCCGGCAAATATTCCGGCCCTTGACGCCCCGCGCGCTCCCGCGAGAATCCCGGCGTGAAGCTCTCACGCCTGGTCGAAGGAATCCAGCTCTCGGTCACCCTCGCCCTCGACGCCCGCGCCAAGCGGCTCGCGGCCGAGGGACGCGACGTGATCAACATGGCGGTGGGCGAGCCCGACTTCCCAGCCCCGGAAGCCGTCCAGGACGCCGCGACGGCGCGCGTCCAAAGCGGCGACGTGCGCTATACGCCCGCCGCCGGCGCGCCGTTCCTCCGCGAGGCGATCGCCGCGCACCTCACCGAGACCCGCGGCGTCGACTACGCCCCGGAGAACGTGGCGGTGTGCCATAGCTGCAAGCACGCGCTCTCCGGCGTGCTCCTCGCCACCGTCGAGCCCGGCGACGAGGTGCTGATCCCGCTCCCCGCCTGGGTCAGCTACTTCGAGCTGGTGCGCATCGCCGGCGGCGTGCCGGTGGAGATCCCCCCCGCGGCCGGCTGCCGGCCGGACCTGGACGCGCTCGCCCGCGCGGTGACGCCGCGGACCCGCGTGTTGATGGTCAACTCGCCGTGCAATCCGTCCGGCTACGTCCTCACCCACGCCGAGACCGAGGCGCTCGCGCGGCTCGCGGTCGAGCACGACCTGACGCTGATCTCCGACGAGATCTACCGCCGCCTGGTCTACGAGGGCGAACCGGCGAAGAGCCCGGTCAGCGTCGGCCCCGACGCCCGCGCCCGCACGGCGATCGTCGACGGCGCGAGCAAGGCCTTCGCGATGACCGGCTACCGCATCGGTTTCGCCGCCGGGCCGCCGGAGCTCGCGGCCGCGGTGACGCGGCTCCACAGCCAGATGACCGGGTCGCCGAACACGGTCTCGCAGGCCGCCTACGCCGCCGCGCTGCGCGAGGAGCCGCCGGAGGTCGAGACGATGCGGCGCGAGTTCGCGGAGCGGCGGGAGATCCTCCTCGCCGGGCTGGAGGGCCTGGGGCTCGAGACCCCGCGCCCGCGCGGCGCCTTCTACGTCTTCCCCAACGTGGCCCCGCTCCTCGACGAGCGCGGCTCCGTGGGCTTCTGCGAGGACCTGCTCGAGGAGCAGAACCTGGCGATCGTGCCCGGCAGCGCCTTCGGGATGGACGCCCACGTGCGGCTCTCCTACTCGCTCCCGAAGGACCTCATCCAGGCCGCGCTCTCCCGCCTGGAGGCCTTCGTCCTCGCGCGCAGACCGTCCTCCTGAAGGAATCCGCGGAAAGTCCCGTTTTTCGTGGCGGCGGCGGACGGGAATGACGTTCCACCCCATGGCCGGGCGAGAGCCCTCGTGCCCGGCCGTGGCCGAAACCTCCGGAGGGGAGCTCGCACCCCTCCAACCAACGCCCCGTACCTGACCGACCAGAGGGGGGAAGGACAGGAACTCCGAGGCGTGTGGCCGCGCCGCGTGGCTCGTACGCGGCGCGGCCGCTTTCGTTTCGGGCCCGGAGACTTCTCGCGCTTCCGGTCGCGATCCGACCCCTGGGACGTCCGGGCGCTTTCCCTGCAAGAGACACAACGGCCTGGCTTTGACACGCGAGTGGGCGTGGAGGCGGTTGAAGGGTCCCGGCCGCGTCGTACGGTGCTGCAGCGCGTCACGCAACGGCCGGGCTTTAAATCGTTTGCCGGACTCGAGGGCGCGTTCCCTGTACTGACTGAAGTGGGCCGCTTCGCTCGCGAGGTGAGAGGGTCAGGG
>JANQEJ010000327.1 GCA_028278425.1 Planctomycetota bacterium
CTCGAGCTGGGCTACGCGCCGCACGCGACCTCCCGCGTGCGCATCGACCGCACGGGCCTGTCTGGCGTGCGCAAGCGCTACCCCCTCGTCTGCGTCGGATGCGGCGAGGAGCTGCTCGTCGGCCGCAAGCGCTCGGAGCTGGCCGAGCGCTACACGGCCGCGCTCTTGGAGCACGGCTCGCTGATCGCGGCCCGCGAACACAGCGAGGACGCGCGCAAGAGCCTGCATCACCGCCCCTGCCAGAAGCGGGGGGCCCACGCCAGCCTGCTCGTGCCGCCCAGCCAGCGAGGCGCAGCGACCGTCCGGGTCGCGATGGAGCAGCTCACCTTGGAAGCGCTCAGCGCGCTGCCGTCGGACCTAAAGTAAGCAACGGAGCTAGACATGCGATTGATCCCCAACGAGACCGGCGATGTGGACGAGGGCGACGACGAGCTCGAGCTCGACTACGCGATCGGCGAGCAGGGCGTCCTCTACGAGCGCGCCGACTGGTCCGCGTGGCGCGCCCAGCTCGCGCTGGCGTGCGCGGAGGCGTGCGGCTGCGCGGTGTTCGCGGACGACGGGCCGGCCGGTGTGACCGTGCGGCTGCGGGTCGTCGGCACCCCCGAGGATGCGGGGGCTCTTCGGGCGACGTACCGGCGGATGGAGCGCCGGGTCAAGCGAGCGGCCCTGCAGGCCTGCGGCTCCAAGAGCCCGGAGTGGCGCGCTCGATGGGTGACTGCGCACGTCGACGGCCTGGGCGACGAGATCGACGAAGTGGCGGACGACTCGCTCGACCACATGTACCGCGCCGCGGCGGGCGCCGGCATCACGCTGGTCTTCGACCCCGAGGATGACCCGACCGACCGAGCCGATCTGGCCCGCGCATGGATGGCCGAGCACCTGGGCTGCGACCAGCTCACGGTGGTGCCGGAGTCGGCTGCGCCCGAGGTCGTGGACATGGCCGCGTTTGCGGCGCGGAGGGGGCGATGAACGGCTCAGGCGTGGCCCGCGCGGTGGCACGGACGGCATTTCCAGACGACGGTCCGCGGATCCGAGTAGTCCGGATGGTGCGCTTCGACGTTCTCCGTCGTGCCGCAGGACTCGCAGGGGCCCTTCTTCAGCTCACCCCGCGTGACGAGCACGCGCGTGTAGGACCGGCAGTTGGCCTTCTTGCGCTCCTCCTCGCTCAGCTCGGAGTGCTTGGGCCGGTTCTTGCGCATCCACTCGCGGTGGTAGGCGCGCCGGCACGGACGGCAGTAGGACGCGTCGTTCTTGGGGCGCTCGCGGCAGCGCGGGCAGATGTTGGACGGCTTATCACCGTGTTTTTCCCAGAAATCAGCCTCGTCCATGGATGTTCCACGTGGCACGTTTGGCGCAACACTACCAGGCGAATCGGCGGGGCACCTGCCGGAGAGGGAGGGTAGGATCGTGGACGTGGAGCGCACCGAATACGCCCTGGCTCCCTCGGCCGAGCCCTATCCGCTCGCCTCGCTGGCGCGGGCCGCGCGGTTCGTCCTCGACGAGGCGCTACGCCTGGTGCAGGGGTTCTGCCGCGATCCTCGGCTCGAAGGCGGCGATTTCGAGGATGACCAGGCCCTCCTCGAGCTCCTGGACATCTACCAGCGGGCGGTGACGGCCTCGGCGACGCTCTTCAACCACGCGACCGCGCACACGCGCATCAACGAGCCCGCTGCGGACGTCTCCGCGCTCGAATGCGGGACCAACGCCGTGAACCGGGCCTCGCTCGCGCTGGAGGCCATGCGGCACGCGATCCTCTCCTGCGACATGCTCGACGACGGCGACGCGCGGATGGTGCGCGAGACCTGCGCCGATACGTGGGCCGTGGAGGCCGAGCAGGCGCTCGAACACGCGATCGAGCATCTCAACGTGCTGCGGGCCAAGAAGCGGCTCCCGCTGCGCTCCGATCTGAACTGATGCTGCCGGGCCTCGACGAAGGCCGCTTCCGGACGATCCTGGCCGATCCGCCATGGCTCGAACGGGGCAGCGGTCAGATCCAGCGCGGCGCGAACCGCCACTACCCGCTGCTGCCGACCAAGCAGATCCCGGCGGTGATGAAGGGCGCGAAGCGCGCCGACGGCTCGGCGCTCTGGCTGCCGGCCTCGGACTCGCACCTGTACCTCTGGGCCACCAACAACTTCCTGGAGGACGGCCTGTGGGTGATGCGCCAGCTCGGCTTCCGCTACATCACCAACCTCCCCTGGGTGAAGGGCCGCGAGGACGGCGACGTCGAGGAGCTGCTCGACGGCGACATCGATGTGCGGTCCGGCATCGGCCAGTATTTCCGCGGCGAGCACGAGCTCTGCCTGTTCGGGGTGCGTGGCAAGGGCATGTCCCCCGCGGTGATCACCGATCGTCGCGACCTGGGCACCGTCATCGTCGCACGGCACGCGCTGCGTGAGGACGGGCACCGCAAGCACAGCGGCAAGCCCGAGCCCACCTACGAACGGATCGAAGCGCGCAGCAAGGGCCCCTACCTCGAGCTGTTCGGGCGCACCGCGCGCGAGGGATGGACGAGCTGGGGCAACGAGCTCGCGGCATGACAAAGGAGTTTGCTATGACACAACACCGAGAACATTCGTGCCACGCGGTGGGCTGCGCGGCGCCCGTGCCGCCCAAGAGCCTCATGTGCAAGGGCGACTGGCTGCAGGTGCCGCGCCGGCTTCGCGAGGCGGTCATGCGCGTCTACCGGCCCGGGCAGGAGGTGACGAAGGACCCCTCGCCGATCTACGTGCTCGTGGCCGACTACGTGGTCGGCTGGCTCGCGGTCCGGCAGGGCCGGTGGACGGACGCCCAGCTCACGGCGCGCGTCGTGCGACAGTGGAAGCTCTGGAGCGCGAAGGTGAGCGCGGAGGACGCCGCGTTCTTCCGCGCGCTCTGCGGCACGCACTGGACGGAGATGGGCCGATGAGCCTGCGCATCGTCGCGGGCAGGCACGACTGCCTCGCCGAGGGTTGCAACGCGGTTTGCGAGCCCGAGCACCTCTTCTGCCGCGCGCACTGGCCGCTGGTGCCGCCTGATCTGCGCCGTGCTCTGCACCGCGCCCCCAACCCCTACGCGTTCGAGCCCGGCACGCGCTCGCGGCCCTCGAAGGCGTGGCTGCGGGCCGTGCGTGCCGCGGGCGAGGCTGTCCGGGACGCGCTCACGGAGGTGGAGGGCGTGCTCCAGCGGCTCGGTGTCGCAGACCTCTCGGCGTATCCGCTTGCGTGGCGCCACCGGCTTCCGGCGATGGTCGCCAAGGAGCTGCACCACCAGCGCGTGGTGCGCCGAGCGGACGACCCTATCCATGCGGCCGCTCAGGCGCTCTCTTTGGATTGGAAGAGGCTGGGGCTCGACGGCTCGCGAGCGGTTCGAGGAAACGGCACTTGTGGAGATGTTCGATGACGCAGGCAGAAAGAATCGACGAGTGGCTGTTCGCGGGGATGCCTCCCTGGTTCAACGAGGTCAACGAGAAACTCCTGGCCGCGGGCACCCGGTTACTGCGGCAGGACGGTGGGCGCCTGAGGCGCGTGGACCCGGACGCCAAATCGCTCCGGCGCGCCACAAAGCTGATGAAGGAGTGCGCGCACCGGTGGCAGAAGGGTCGTACCGTCAAGGAGGCGCAGGTGCTCCTCCTGCAGCCCCTCGTGTGGCGCGAGCTTGAGGGGATCGGCCTTCGCTCCGGCGCTCCGGTGTCGGGCCCGCTGGCGCTCCTGGACCCTTCGTATGAGCAGCACGACAAGGTCGTCGACATGGGGGCGTCGCTCCTCGTTGCGCGCCATGCCGGCCTTCTGACGTACGACGACGGTGTGCGTCGCTCGGCCATCGAGTGGGTACAGAACCGGCTGTGGGGGCTGTGGTCCTACATGCGCTCGGTCGAGATGAGCCGCAAACCCTGCGTGTTCTCATCCGACGTGGCGCTGCTTCACGAGCTCATTGCGAGCGACATCGCTCCGAGCCTGGAGTCGGAGGCCGTGCGTCCGCCCTTTCCCGCGTTCTACATTCGGCTCCCTCCGGAGCTGGGCCTCGAGCTCTACAACCGCGAGACAGGCTACCACCGAGCCTCGATCCTCTCGGTGGCCGAAGCCGTTCGAGGCGGCGATCACGACGACATCCAGAGGCGCGGACTGCTTTGCGAGATCGTCTGCGAGCCCAACGAGTCATCGACACGTTGGGACGACGACCACACGCACACGTTCATGGTTCCCCTCGGCCCCGATTCGGTTCCGATCGCCGAGACGCTGCAGCGCTACGACAGGCACTGGGATGACAAGATGGGCACGTACATGAAGGGAGCTCGCTACAAGGGCGAGGAGTTCGACTACGTCGGTGAACGCGCCATCCTTCGCAGCTTGGTGTTGAACTACGTGCTTTTCCTCAACACGCCGGGCGCGGTCGTTCGCTCGAAGGGCGCCACGCAGCCCGAGTGGCCCCCCAGGCCCCCCATGCAGACCAAGCCCTCTCGCCGCACGCGGGTGAAGGTCAAGAAGCGCAAGCGCAGGCCGCGCGCGAATGCCCACGCCCTTGCCGAGGGTACGTACGTGTACGAAGTAAGCCATCAGGACGCACCCGAGGCCGTCTTCAGCACCGACGTGCTGGTGCGCGGCCACTTCTACAACCAGGCCCACGGGCCTCGGCTGTCGCTTCGGCGCCTTCGTTGGCGACGTCCACACGTCCGGCGCCCGAGCCTCGTTGGTGCGAGCGAGGGTCACGATTACGAGGTGGCGCGGTCGTGACCCTCACCGTCGAGCAGATACGAAAGGCAGCTCGCGAGGCTGCCGCATGGATCGAAGCCACGGCCGAGGACATTCTCGACCGCTTCGGGAGCGTGTGCCCGAGCGACGTGGTGGATGCTTGGGAGCAGCAGGCCAAGGACGCGACGCCTGGATCGGTGCCCCCTTTTTTGAACCGGCGGCAGGGGTTCAGCGACGTGCAGCCCGCGCTGACCGCCTGGGCAGAGCGCGAGGGGCTGCGTTCGGAGCTCCGCCCTTCGCCGAAGGGCAAGAACATGAGGCGACGCTACTACCTGCGCTAGCGGCGCTCGTCGCGCAGCTCGGTCCAGGAGCGGCCATTGGGCCAGAGATCGGTCTGCGCGTACGCGCTGCGCTCGTGTTCGCTGTCTCGGTAGGCGACCTCGAAGATGCGCTGCCAGACGTTGCGCTCCTTGCCGCCGGCCGGCCGCTCCTTGGGCGCGAGGCCCCAGCGCAGCAGCGCGGTGACCCAGTTGAGCACGACCAGCAGCGGCGTGAGCAGCCAGACGAGCTCCCAGACGAGCAGAGGCTGCCACAGCTCGGCGTACCAGCCGAACGACCACAGGCACGAGGCGAGCACCATCCCGAGGAAGAACCCGCGCACGGCCGCGTCCTCGAACTGCCGGGTGTGCACGCGCTCGTGGCGCTCGTGGCGCTCGTCGAGCTCGCTCTCGTGCGTCTCGTCGATCTCGCGAAACCCGGGGCCCCAGAAGATCGTGCGGATGAACGTCGTCGAGTACTTGTAGCGCTTGGCGAACCACGCACGCCATTGCAGGCCGAGGATCGCCGCACCCTCGAAGCGAGGCTTGTGTGCGAGGAAGAGCGCCATCGCGAGCAGGGCGACGAGCCACGACAAGGCAGCGTGCTGCGCAGTGAAGGCGAACAGGACCCAGTTGCCAGGGGACAGGTCGCGCTTGGAGAGCCTACGGACGTGGGGCATGCTCGAGCGTAGCACCCCCGACTCGTCCGCGTGTTCTGGCCCCGCCCCAGCTTCTACGGCGTTGGGTTGCCTCTGAGCTTCGTCTCGGCGTGACCGTCCAATCGTCGTGGTGTCCCAACTTCTACGGCGTCGGGTTGCCTCTTTTCCCTCGACCCAGGCCGGCCCCAACTTCCACGGGTGCCTCAGCTTCGTATCCGGTCACCGGCGAAGAGCGCACTCGATCAGGCCCCAACTTCTACGGCGTTGGGTTGCCTCTCCGGGGAGCTGGCGACCAGCGATGATCGGCAGGAGGGCCATGTGCCCCAACTTCCACGGCGTTGGGTTGCCTCTGAGCGCTCAAGGGTGCAAACCGCCTGCCTGATCGAGCTCGTCGTCGTCTTCGAAGTCGGCCGCGTCCGGGAGCTCCTGTCGCGAGCGACGGCGGCCGCCCTTGAAGTTGAAGCGCATGGCGCTCTTGCGCTGCCGTTCGCGGTCGCCCCCGGCGAGCTTCTCGCCTTCACAGAGAAAGCACTCGCCGTTGCGCTGGAGCTGACTGAAGGGATGTCTGTCGCACATGGGGCGATCGGGGAGCTTGCCGGCCATCGGGCGACCCTACACCCCGCCGCCCGCGGCGACCAGGGCCACCGCCATCCCGGCCACGCCGAGGACGAGCCCGATCGCGAGGCCGATCGCGACACTGAACCCCGGCTGCTCCCACAGATCGCGCTCCGCGCGCTCCAGGGCCTGCTGCAAGCTCTGCTGCAGCTCGGTGGCGCGCTCCTCCCAGAGCGACTGGACGAGCGTGAGGCGATCGTTGGAGAGCGCGAGGTGCCTCTCGAACAGACCCCGGTGCACCTCCAGCTCGGCGGCCGCGCGACGGCGTTCGGCGTCGAGCTCGAAGCGGAGCCGCTCGATCTCGAGGCGCCAGCGCACCAGGTCGTCCTGTTCGATGAGGAGGCCGGCGAAGGGCGCGGGCTGGCGGAGTCGCAGCGCGACGATCTGGCCGGCGCCCGGAGTCGGCTCGCTCGCCTCATCTTCCTGAGCGGCCGCGAGCGTGGGAGCGAGCGTGGCCAGCACGAGGCCGAGGGCGAGCGCTACTCCGCGGCGCCCCACTCGTCCTCCTCGCTGAGCAGGCCCTGTCCTCTGGCTGTGTCGATTACATCGCGAGTGACATCGAAGGCGTCGTTGGGGTGGTGGTTGCCGCCGGTGCGTTTCTGGATCTCTTTGTCGACGATCTCGGATGCTTCTTCGCGGGTTGGCCAGTCTTGGTCCCATGCGCGCCTCCGGATCTCGTTGAGCGCGTCATCGGCCGCGTAGGACAGGTCGCTCTCCAGGTCGTCGACGAAGCCGAGCCATCGGCGCTTGAACCCTTCGGCGATCGCCTCGTCGAGCGGCTCGTCGAGCTGAACGTTCTCGAGGTCGTCGACTGTCGTGCCCTCGTCGAACTGGTAGCCGACCATGTACTCGCCGTAGTCGCCGTAAGCGCCCTCCCGACGCGGGTACTCTTCGATCATGTCGGACAGCGCGTCCTCCGTGGGCGAGAACCAGCCGCCTTGCTCGGCCCCATAGCGCATGTCGGCGATGGCGGTCGCGCGCAGCGACGCGCCGCCCGGCGCGTCGGCCCCGACCGCGTCCCCCATGCGTAGCCACTCCCGCTCGGCGAGCCGTTCGCCGTAGCTGACCGCCATGCGCGTCTCGTCGGCGGTCAGCTCCCCGAACGGCTTGATGCCCGTCTCGTCGGAGAAGAGCTTCACGCGCTCCATGTACTCGGGCTTGGGCTCGGTGTTCTGCTTGCCGTAGACCTGCACGAAGCGCTTCATCGTCGGACGCAGCTCCATGGTGACGTGCGGCCGGCCGCGCGGGTCGCGGAGCGAGTAGATCACGGTGCTCCCTTCCTCGACCTCCTCGCAGTAGTCGCCGACGCAGTGCTGCATCGCTTCGCCCTCGGCCTCGAGCTGGTCCTCGCCGCGAAGCTGCTGCACGGTCCAGTCGTCGTCGAACGTGAAGACGACGCGGCCCTGGGGCACCTCGTCGACGTCGACCTCGAAGTCCTCGAGCTCCGCGAGCGCCTCCTCCAACGAGTAGCGGCCGAGATCGATGCGCCGCTCACGCTGCCAGAGCGCGAGCGCGGGGCCCTTGCCGTCGAGCGTGTCGAGGAGCGTGACGTAGTCACGCGGCATCTCTCGGTAGCGGCGCTTGGCCTTGACGAGCTCGCGCGCGACCCAAGGCCAGAGTGCGTCGCTGTCGCGGCCGCGCTGCATGCGCGGGTCCTCGCGCAGGTCGCGAAGCGCGACGTCGAGCACGCGCCGCTCGTCGATGTTCACGCTGGTGACCTGCGAGCGTTTCCCGCCTCTTCGCTGCGCGGCCACGGGCTGCCGCTCGGCCATGAGGACAGCGATCTCGCTGGGGGGAGCGCCCGTGGCGCTCGGTCCCGCTGCACGGGACCACTGCGCGTAGGGGAGGGTCATCAACCCGTAGCGCCAGAGCTGGGCCTTGCGGTCGGGGTTCCAGGACTTGCCCCAGATGTCCGCCCACACGTAGTCGTTCTCGGGGTGGTCGATGCCGACGGCATCGGCGAGGACGAGGAAGGTGTCGAGCACGACGTCGGGGTCGCGCTGTCCCTGCTGCTGGGCGATGTAGCGAAAGCGTTTGTAGGGAGGGTTGGGGATCATCGAGCTCGGCCTCCTGTTTCTGCCTCTACGCCTCGGTACGCGATGCGGCGGCGTCCGCCAGTCGCCCGCGAAGAACCCGCCGGACGTCACTCGAGCATCTCTCGCGGGAGGCCCTCGTGCACGACGCCCTGCTCGTCGATGTGAAAGGGCTCGACGCGGTCGTTGGGCGTGACGCATGTGGCGCGGACGGCCGCGCCGTAGTCGGCGTGCAGAGCGCGCATCAGGTCTTCGGCTCTGGGCCGAACGTCGTCCCATGTGGGCGCGGTGCCGCAGAGGTCCATGATGCCCGGGCCGACGAAGCCCGGGTCCAGCTCGGGGATGCGGATGCCGGTGTGCACGTTGATGACGATGTGGAACTGCGGCTTCACCGCTCGCCGTCCCACCGCAGGCCAACCTGCAGGCCGTTCCAGCCCACGAATCCATTCGTGCACCAGAACGCTTCGCGCACGCCGAAGTAGTGCACCGCGTCGAGGGTGATCGGACCCAGGTAGACCGCGAGCTCGGCGTTGACGGCCGAGCGGTGTGCCTCGACGCCGAAGAACCAGTCGGCGACCGCGTAGCCGAGCGTCATCGCGGGCCCGTGTCCCGCAGGCTGCGGTTGAAGTCGGTCAGCCACTCGGCGACGAAGTCGGGCCCCATCTCGCGGACCGCCTCGTACTTGCCACGCTGGGCCTCGTCGAACGCGTCGAGCTCGGCCTGGTGCTCGGCCTCGATCTCGCGCAGCCGCTGCTCGGCCTGCTCGCGCGCGAGGCGCTCCTGCTCGTCGATCTGAGCGAGCCCGGGCCCCGCGTCGATCCCCACCGGAGGCACCGGCGGCGTCGGGTCACAGCCCGAACACGATCGGGCACCCAGGAACACGACCACCGCGAGGAGCACCAGCAGCGCGGGGACGAGCCCCAGGAGCACGCGCACGGGAACGGCCGGCGCGCCCTTCGGCTCGTCGCTCACGACAAGCCGGCCAGGTCGAGCGCGTGCACGGGGATGTGCTCGACGTCGACCTCTTCGGTCCAACCGTCGCGGGACGGCCAGGGTCCCATCGCGGCCTCGATCGCGAAATCGGCATCGAGCTCGGCCTCGAGCTGCTGGGCCTCGCCGATCTGGCGCCCGTACTCGAACTCGAGATCGGGGCCGCACACGAAGACGCGCAGAGGGCTCACGGCAGAACCTCGCCGCAGAGCCAGCGCAGGGCGCGCTCGCGCCGCTCGGTGTCGGTGAGCATGTAGAGCGGGTCGACGTGCTCGGAGGCGTCCGCGAGCACGCGTCGGAAGCGTGTGCGCAGATCGGGATGACGCGCAGGATCGGGCCCAAAGAGCCCACGCCACAAGGACTTGAGCGCGCGCCTCACAGCTCGTCGTCCTCGACGGGCTTGGGGGCTGGTGGCGGGTTGGTGGCCTCGCCCGGGAGCTTGAAGTCGAGACCCCGCTTGCGGAGCACCGCGTGGGCGAGGTCGTAGAGCCCGAGCGAGAGGATCGCTGCCGGGAGAATCACCACCAGCCGATGCCAGTAGTCGTCGGGCGCCTCGGGCAGCGTGGGCACCGGGAAGGCCGAGATCACGAGCGCGGCGAGCGCGGGGTGAGCGGGCAGCGGGACCGCGAGGATCCACTTCAGCGCGAGGGCCGGGCCGCGCCGCCACCCGCCGGCGTTCCAGAGCCGATCCCGGGTGCGTGCGGCCCAGCGGACGTTGCGTTCGTTGAGCAGGAAGCGCTTGGAGAGCTGGCCGCTGTAGGCGAACGCGAGGGCGTAGACGACCGGGGGCAGGTAGGGGACCACGTCGCTCGTGATCCAGCTCCACGTCGCCTGCAGGTCGACCTCCACGGACCTGGTTCTACGCCCGACTCCGCGGGGGGTGCAAGCGGTTTTTGGATCGCTACCGGTCCCCGGTCGGTCTCCGGCGATCGGAGGGCTGGCGAGGGTCGAAACGGGGGTTGTTCCCAACCCTCGCGCGCGCGCGCGGGTACGTTTATTTTCTAGTTAATTACTCCTTAAGGATTCCTATAGAATGGTTAATAAGGTTGGGAACAGTTGGGAACATGGGAACATAGACGTGATTTCGAGGAGTTAGGTGTGTTCCCAACCGTTCCCAACCGTTCCCAACCCCCCTTCCGCAAATAGGGACTATGTTCCCAACCGTTCCCAACCTCTGTTCCCAACCTAAAAGGGGGTTGGGAACGGGCGTTTTGTCACCGTTGGGGGACGGAGTCGGAGAGGCGAGACGGATCCGTCTGGGTGCTCGGTTCGCGGGCTTGATGTCGCGGTGGGCGATCAGGGTCGGCCGCGGCGCTCACCGCTCTGCCCGCACCGAGCGCAGCCCGCGCCCCCGCACGCACGGCAGGCGTAGATCGGCATGAAGCGGTTGCGCCCGAGGCCGGTGCGCCGCGGCCGGAGCTCGACTCCGTCCACGACGATCAGCGCGCCCAGGCGCTCGAGCAGCGTCGCGAGGGGCGCGAGCGGTCCGAGGATGTCAGCGACCTCGTCCTCACGGACCTCGATGGCGATCGGGTCGGGTCGCTTGCCGTTCTGCTGCTCCATCGCGAGCATGAGCCCACGCAGCAGCGGATCGCGTGCGCTGTCGACGAGCAGGAGCACGCCCTCAGTCATCGAACGGATCTTGGTCCAGCGGCTGCTGTCCGGGCACAGGGACGAACCGGGCGGCCTCCACGGTGGGCTCGTAGCCCCAGCGGTTCTTGCCGCCCGCGCCGTCGCGCCGCCGTTTGCGGACCCACCCCATGCGACCGAGGATGTCGGCGGCGCGCATCTGGTGGCGGCGGTCCCAGTCCTTGCTGTCGCGCAGGCCGACCTGCTTGAGCGCGTCGCCGATGGTGATCCTCAGCTTGCTGTCGAGGTCCAGGCCCAGCGACTTACGCGGGCCGTCGGGCCTGCAGTCGTGGTCGAGGATCAAGTCCACGAGCCAGCGCTCGATGAGGTTCTCCCACTCGTCGGCGGCGTAGCGCTCTTCCTGCGCCGCCATCGCCGCGGCCACGAGCTTGGCTTCGTCGATGTACCACTTCTCGCCCTCGCGGTAGCGGACGACCGCCTCGGCCCAGAGCTGATCGCGATCCTTGCGGATCCTCTCGATCTGCAGCGCACGCCCCTTGTCCGCGACGGAGACCGGCCAGAAGCGTCTGCCCCCGGTGGCGTCCTTGAGGTAGTGGTGCTCGTTGGTGGTGGCGGCGAAGACACAGCGCCTTGCGCGCTCGACGACGTTGCGGCCGTAGCTCGGCCGGTAGCGGTCGACCTGTCGCGTGATGAACGCCTTGACCGTGTGCGCCTCCGCGCGCGAGAGCGCATCGAGCTCTGCGATCTCGACGAGCCACGCGCCCTGCAGCGTCTCGGAGGCGTCCTTGCTGCGCACGTCGCCGAGCTGGTCCGTGAACCACTCGTCCACGTAGGTGGGAGGGCAGAGCGCCTTGATCGCGGTGCTCTTCCCGGCGCCCTGCGGCCCCTCGAGCACGAGCACGTGGTCCACCTGGCAGCCCGGCTGGAAGGTGCGCGCGACGGCGCTGACGAGCCAGCGCGAGCCGATCGCCTCGTTGAGGGGGTTGGCTCTGGCGGCGAGGTAGTCGGACAGCCATCCGTCGATGCGCTCTTTGCCGTCCCACTCGAGTTCCTCGAGGTATTCGCGGACCCGCTCGAACGGGTGCAGCTTCGCGATGCCCTGCAGCGCCTTGGCGACCTTGGTGCTCGTCCATTCGAGGCCGAGCAGGTCCTCGAGCCACTTGACGACGAAGGCCTCGTCGGAGTCGGCGATCGGGCGTGGGTAGGGGCCCTGCAAGTTGTCGGGGTCCCATGGCGGCTGGCGCATCCAGAGCGAGCGCGCGGTGCGGTCGTTGAGGCCGAGGCACTCGCGCCAGCTCGGGTGGTTGTCGAGGATGATGAGCAGGTTGCCGAGGCTGCGTTTCACCTCGCCCTTCTGCGTCTTCTGCAGGTCCTGCCACCAGTACCACTCGTCAGGCGACTCGGGCTCGTCCGGATCGTCGGGCGGCTCGTCGCCGTCGTCCCCGCCGCCGCCTCCCGCGCCTCCGCTGCCGCCCTTGCGCTTGCGGTCGACGCGCTCACCGGCCTTGGCCCAGTCGATGCCGGAGCGCTCCAGCCCGCGCTGAATGAGGTCGTCGAGCTGGCGAGGATCGAGCGTCTTGTCGAGGTCGGGGTTTTTGGCCCATGCTCCGATGAGCGTCGCGCGCAGCTCGCTCTCGGTGAGCATGTTCATCTGCACGAGCGAGCCGAGCTCTTGAGCGGCCTGGACGACGGTGTCGACGTAGTCGTTGGGGAAGGCGCTTTGCACAGCGCCGGCGTAGTGCGCGAGCGACTTGGCGACGAAGTCTTTCTCGAGCGGCGAGCGCTCTGGGCCCTGCGTCGCGCGCTTCTGGGCTTCGAGCTGACGCAGCAGGTGATCGACGAGCCAGCGCGGCCAGCGGGCCGGCACGTCGAGCTTCTTGGGGTGCACGGTCCAGACGTAGCGGCGCTCGTCGGGGTGCATCGACGGCGGCAGGACGACGTAGTTGCCGGTGCCCAGCGTGTTCAGGTGCGGGCCGAGCACGGCCTCGGTGGTGCGCATGCGCGAGTCGGCCCAGAAGAACAGGTGCCGGCCGCCGGAGGTGCGCGACTCGTAGGTCGCGGGCATGAGGCCGTGGCGCTCGACGAGGTCCGCGAGCGCGCTCTCGCCCTCGTGGCCGTCGATGTCGAGCACGTCGATGCCGCTCGGCGCGCCTGTGGCTAGCGCGATGTTGGCGTGCGGCCAGCGCTTCCACCAGGTCTCGATCGTGGAGGTGTCTCTGCTGGCCTCGCGGAGCGAGATGAGGGGGTGGTTCTTGCCCTTGATGGGGAAGATGGCCCAGCCCATTCTCGCGTAGCCGACGGCGGCGAGGGTGAGGTTCGGGCGTGCGTCGTCCACACGTCCGCCCATCACAGGCACTGCTCCTTCGCCGCTCGCGCAGCCTCCATGGGTCCCATCCCTCCCTGTGCGTTCGCGCGAGGCGAACGCGGTCGCTCAGTCTATCGACGGTCGGCGACGCGCTGGGGAGGGAGGAGAGATAGCAGCTTGTCGGCTGTGACGCCGAGGAGTTGTGAGAGCGCGCGGATCTGGTAGGGGTCGGGCACCGCGGGGGGCTGGCGCGAGTGCTCGTCGCGCTCCCATGCGGCTACGGTGTTGACCGTGACGTCCAGACGCTTTGCGACGTCTGCCTGGGTCATGTCCCTCTTGATGCGTTCGGAGCGGAGAAACTTCGCGAGCCTCATGGGTTCCTGTCTACTCTGGGAGGGGGGCGGCGGTCAATGTAAACCGTGTGCGGTGTACCGACCCAAGTATACTGGTTGCGCTCAAGCTGACAAGCGGTTAGGGTCGTGGCCTGGCTGCCGAGCACCGGGACTTCTTCCCGGCGCGTGAGGCGCGCCACGGAAGGACGACCCTGTGACCCAAGAAGAGTTGATCGAGCAGATCCGCGCCGTCAAAGCGATGCAGACGCAGATGGCCATCCAGGTCGCTGCGCTGCGCGGTCAGTTCAACAAGGCGTCGGCCGATGGGGCGCTGGAGCTGAGCGAGCAGCTCTCCGACGCGGTCGCGACCGGCGAGAACCACGCCGCCGCGCTCGGGCACGTCATCACGGCCATCGACGCGCGCCTCGCGGAGGGGAGCTGATGACGGCGCCGATGTCTGAGCTGGTCGAGCTCTCGGCCGCCTACAACCCGACCGTGCTCCTGGCGTGGCTCAATCACTTCGCCGCCACCGGTCACGCCCGCTTCGACCTGGACGAGAAGTCCTTGCGCTGCTGCGAGTGCGACTACGCGTGGAGGGACGAGGCGGGGGTGCGCAGGTCCTTCGCGTGGTTCGGGGGCCGTAAGCTCGCGTTGCCGCCTTCGAACGGCGTGCTGCCGCCGCTCGGCGACCCGAGCCGCTTCCTCGACCAAGCGGGGTACCAGGCCGACGTGTGGAGGCAGTGGCTCGAGCACGTGATCACGACCGGCCACGACAACTGGGACTCCGACGACGACTGCGCGATCTCGTGCCGCGACTGCAGCGCGGAGTTCTACTCCGAGCTCGATCCGGAGGAGCCGGCGGTGCGCGACGAGGACGGTTACCCGATACTGGTCCAGGTACGACGCTACCTGGAGGGCCTGGAGTGGGACGGCATCTACCGCGTCGACGAGTGGTTGCACTCCTACCTCGGCGCCGACGACAGCCCGCTCAACAAGACGCTCGGTGCGCGCTGGCTCATCAGCGCGGTGGCGCGCGCGTTCCAGCCGGGGTGCACCGTCGACCACGTGCTCGTGCTCGAGGGTGAGCAGGGCATCGGCAAGAGCGCCGCGCTGAGGGCGCTCTGTCCCCGGGACCAGTGGCTCCGGCAGTTCATGTCCATCGTCCCGCATTGGGGCATGACGTGCAGCGAGGCGGAGGCTGAGGAGCTGCGGGGCGCGTGGCTGGTCGAGTTGGCCGACGTGCAAACGCTCACGCGCAGTGAAGCCGAGGCGCTTCGTGTGTTCGTCGCTCGTAACACCGACCACTACCGGCCGCGCTACGCTTCCAATCCGTCCACGTTCGAGCGTGGGTGCGTGTTCGCCGCCACGGCCGTGTTCGGCGCCACGGCCGACGGTACTCACCACTACCGCGGAGGCGTTCAGCCCGTTCAGATGCGCGAGCCCGTCAACATCGAGGCGCTCCGTGGTGACCGCGACCAGCTCTGGGCCGAGGCGGTGCACCGTTACCTCCGGGGCGAGGCGTGGTTCATGGGGGAGGACGAGGCGCTGGCCGCCGCGGAGGCTGCTGTCGCAAACGGCCCGGGCATCGACGAGGTCTACGCCGCGTTCCGCCGCGAGTTCGGCGACATCTTCCGCCGAGGAATCGCGCCCACGGCTGACATTCAGCTTCCGGCCGCGCGCAGGGACGAGGCACAGCGTGCTGTCGACCTCGCGAGCACCGAAGCTGAAATCATGTCGGCTTGGGCCTACTATTTCCGGTTGCTCTCGGCGGACATCGAGCGGCATCGCGATGAGAGCCGGCCTGACGTTCCTTGCGTTCTGAGCTTGCTCTGTCGCACCGAGCAACACCGCGCGCTCATCCCGACGTCGGAGTTGCGGGACGGCGACCGGTGCATCGTCGGTCCGTTCCGACTGCCGCACAGCCGGACAGCGCGATGGCGCGCGTACGTGTGGGACGGCTCCTGGATCAAGCAGTTCGAGGGTCCCGTCGACGTCGACAAGCCGATCGGGCTCGACGGTTTCGCGCCGCACGACCCCGCGCGTTTCCTTTCCCCGGATCGAATCCATCTCGAGGGTCCCGTCGACATCGACGTGTCGCACCCGCTTTCCTTCTCGCGTTCTTCCAGCGACGCCATCGAGCACGGCCCCAAGAGGATCCGGCAGGAGGCTCCGCTCGACCGCTTCGAACGCGAGGTGACGGCGTTGCTCAACGGCGTCGAGCACCTGATCGGCGACACCCCCGACTACGTTGCCGCGCGCTTCGTGCGCGACTGTCTCAAGGCGTTCGCGGTCGGCCGTGAGTGCGGGTCGACGGTGGCAGGTGTGACGATTCTGGCGCACGCGTACGACCGTGCACAGAAAGGCTGCGCCGCACACGACACCACGAAGCGCCCCGACCCGGGGGAACTGCGCGAGAGCGTGCGTCAGTTCCTGCTGAACGTCAGCGACCCCGAGAGGGGCGTGCCGGCCGAGGAGGGCCTGTCGCTCTCGGAAGCCACCGACGTGCTCTGCGCGTGGCTCGAGGGTCGCGGCGACGGGAGCATCGAGCGATGAGCGACACCCCCAACCTCGATGAGGACCGCGCGCTGTTCGCGCAGGCGCTGCGCGACATCGCCGACAAGGTCGAGCACGGCGAGGGCCAGGAGCGCGTGGGCGCGGTCCTCTGCGTCTCCATTCAGCCGGGGGGCGGCGCCGTGATCGCGGCCATGCATCCGGAGCTGTCGCACGAGGCCGTGCTCGCGATGGCGCACGCCAGCAACCTCGGCGTGGCTCGACTGATCAGCGCCTCCCTCGGCGCCGAGCCGGCAGGCCCCGACCAGGAGGAGCTCGACGCCTTCAACAGCCTGATGGGCTCGTTCACGAGCGTGAAGGGAGGTGACGCATGAAGTGGGTGAACGAAGGGCCGATCCGCCCGGCGCTGCGCATGCTCAGGAACGTGGAGACACCCTGGTGGTCGTGCTTGCCCAAGGCGATGCACGGACCGCTGCTGCTTGCCGCGGCGCAGCGCGGAGAGCCCTTGCAGTCCGGGGAGCTGTCGGGAAACTACGCCGCTGGGCTGGGCGCCTTGGTGGAGGGCCTGGAGGCGATCGGGTTCACGCTGTTCGAGCGTCGGTACGGCGCGAGCTTTGATGTGGAGTCCGCATCCACGGTGCTCGCGAACGAGCGGGGCTACGTGGTCGTGCAGCCGGGCCCCGGTCACGACCGTTGCCGCATGCGCCTGGCCTGGTTCAGCCACGACCCGGGCTTGCCGTCGGCAATGGAGGCGCTCAGCGCCGACTTCGACCGAACCGAGATCAACAAGCGGGCCCTCTACGTCATCGCTCAGGGGCGCCATGGCCTCACCATGAGCGTCGCTTCGCGCGACATCGCGCGCCCGCTCGAGCGCGGCAACTACGGCGCGCCGACGCTCGCGGCGTATGACCGAGCCGTCGCCGACCTCCAGTTGAGCGATCCGGGTGGGCGCCTGGTGATCATCGACGGCCCGACGGGCACCGGCAAGACGTGGATGATCCGCGGCCTGATGGACGCGTGTCCGCACGCACGCTTCATTCACTGCTCGCCCACACTCGTCGCGAGCCTCAACGGCCCCGACTTCATGCCGCTGCTGATGGAGGACCGGCTCATGAATGAGGTGAGTATAGGCTCCGACGGCGTGCCCTTGGTGCTGATCATCGAGGACGGCGACGCGTGCTTGCTCAAGCGGGCCGGCGACAACATGAACCAGATCCAGGCGCTGCTGAACACGGTCGACGGCCTGATGAGCGCGGCATTCGATTTGCGCGCGATCGTCACCACGAACTCGAGCCACCTGCGCAACCGCAACGAGGAGATCGACGAGGCCATGACGCGGGCTGGTCGCCTGTCGGAGCGGATCACGGTGCCGAAGCTCGACGGTCCTCACCACTACGCGGTGCTCGAGCGGCTGGTGGGAGGGCCGGAGATCGAGCAGGACGCTCGGATGGCCCACGACAAGCGATATTCGCTCGCCGAGGTCTACGCGCATGCCCGCATGCTCGGATGGACGCCTGCCGCCCTCCCCCACACCGTCCCTCCACGCCGCGGCGGCGCAACAAGGGAGAGGGAGATCCTCGGGCGCCGGGGATATTGATGGAGAAGAAGAGGACAGGCGTTGCGCTGCGCGTCGAGCAGTACGACGACGAGGGCGAGCTCGCGCGCGTCTTCACGTGGAACCGCGAGACGCTCATGCTCGGCCGGCTCGACTGCCGCAAGAACCACACGCTCCACATCCTGTGCCCGGACGAGTCCGAGGCGCTGAAGTACATCCGCCTCTTCGTGGACCACGAGAACACGTGGGGATGGGCAGAACGGCAATGAGCCAGCGCGACTGGAAAGAGTCCGAGCTGTTCGGCGGTCCCGACGACGAGCGCTACTCGCACGAGTGTCCGGACGAGTACGCGCTCGATCAGCTCGATGACATGGTCCCGCGCAGCCCGATGTCGACCGAGGACATGATCGCGTGGATGCGCCGCGAGGAGGTGGTGATCGACGTCGCCGGGTACAAGCGCGCGTCCCTCGCGAGCGACCTGATCACCCAGGGTGCCGGCTGGGGTGCGGACGCGACGATCGACTGCTGGGCCGACGAAAGTGTGCTCGACCCGGAGGACTTCCAGGGCACGGAGCAGATGCGCGATGCGCTGATGCAGGCCTACCTCGCGGCGGCGGTGCGTCTGCTGCGAGACCGAGGAGGTCCCTGGCACTGCGAGTACGTGGTGATGCACACCTACCAGACCGAAGAGCTGGTCTCGCTGATGCTCGGCAACAGCGGGCGCTGTGCGGTCGACGACTGGATGGCCGCGAACCAAGACCTGATCGCCGACCATGCCGGCGACGTCATCGCGATCGATCCGGCGAGGGGGATCGTCGCGGCGGCGCCGACGCTGGAGACCGTCTACTTGACGGTCGAGAGTCTCGGCCTGGTCAACGAGGTCACGCTTCACTCGGTCCCTCGGGACCTGGCGAAAGGACAAGAGGATGGGCAACCGAAAGAAGAAGAGGGTCGATGATCTGAGCGACGCGCAGGTGCGGAAGATCCGCAAGGACTACGCGTCGGGACGCAAGAGCCAGCGCGAGCTCGGCGAGAAGTACGGCCTGCGCACGCATCAGATCGGGCGCCTGACGCGGGGCGCGGCACGGGCGGACGCGGGTGGACCGATCAGCTCGAACCTCCACAAGAAGCTGACGAAGCGAGAAGTCGCCACCCTGCGGCGCCGCTACAAGAGGGGGGAGGCCAGCCAGGCGACGCTCGCGCGCGAGTACGGTGTGAGCGCGGCCTCGGTCTCCCGCATGGTGCGGGGCTTCACCTACGACGAGGTCGGGGGCCCGCGCGTCCCGAAGGGGGGCATGCCGCACGGGCGGAAGCTGACGCCCAAGCAGATCCTCGACGTCGCGAAGTCGAGCAGCAACATGAGCGAGCTCGCGCGCAAGTACGGCGTGAGCCGCCAGGCGATCCAGGCCCTGCGCAAGCGCTGGGCGCCGCGCCTCGCAAGCTGAGGGGACGATGGCGTTCCCGACTCACGAGCAGATCGGCACCTACCTCGAGGCGACGGGGTGGGTGCGCGACGCCGAGCCTGAGGAGACGATCCCCTGGATCACCTACAGCGGCCCCGGTGGCAACCGGGTGCGGCTGCTGGCTCGTCCGGACTACGGCGACTACGAGCTGCACAACCGGAAGGCTCTTCAGGTGGTCGCCCATTTGGAGCGGCGCCCCTCCCCAGAGGATCAGGTCGCCGCCGCCGTCGCGGACCTGGGCGCGCTTGAGGGCGTCGAAGAGGTCGACGCCGCGGCCGAAAAGGGCGATTGGGCCAACGTGATGGCCTTGGCCGAACGCATGGTGAACCGCTCGCCGACCGACAGGGCCAAGCTGTGGGGAGCAGTGGTCTACGGGATGGCGGCGTGCATGCTCAAGTACGCGCTCACCGGAGACTCCTCGCCGGTCGAGACCGTGACCGGGCGCGTGCCGTTCCCGGACCTGCGCAAGCGCGCGGCTCGCCGCGCCAAGCGCATCGCGGACGACCCGAAGCGGCAACAGAGCCTCGTCGATCCGGAGACGCTGCAGGAGGCGCAGGACAGCTTCCGCCAGCGCCTCTTCGAGGGCAAGACCCCGAAGTGCCCATGCTGCGGGCGCAAGGGGAAGGTGTACAAGCGCAAGCTCAACAGCGGCATGGCGCGCATGCTGATCCGCTTCTACGAGGTGCACTTCCGGCTGCCCTGTCAGGAGTGGGTCCACGTGCACGACCTGTTCGGCGGCTTCGGTCAGAAGCACCGCGATTGGCCGGTGCTGCGGCTCTGGGGGCTGCTCGAGCGCAAGGACAAGCGCACGGACAAGGAGAACGCGAGCGGGTTCTGGAAGCTGACGGCGAAGGGTCGCGCGTTCGTGCGCGGCGAGGGCGAGGTGCCCAAGCACGTGTTCATGTACAACCGGCAGAAGGTGGATGAGAGCGACGAGCGGATCACGATCCGCCAGGCGCTGGGAGACGCCTTCGACTACGCGGAGCTGATGACGGTCTTCAACGCGGGTGTCCCACGATGAATGACCCGTACCGTCACGATGAAGTCGCAGCGCTCAAGCGGCGCGTGGCCGAGCTCGAAGCTGAGCTTGAGGTGTACCAGAACCTCCCGGGGAGCGAGTGGGCTCGAACTGCGTGGCTTGCTCTGCGCCAGGCGCAGCAGGAGAGCGCAGCGGTCGATGAGTTGCAGTTGTGGGCCGCTGCGATCGAGAGGGACCGCCGCAAGCAAAGAAGGGAAGAGCGGAGCACGCGACAAGAGCAGCGTCGTGTTGCCCGGCGTCGACGTGAGGGGTGGGCGCTATGGGCGCTGCTGATGCTGGCCTTCTTCGTATTGGCGCTCGTGGGGGGGTACCCCTGGTGAGCCCCGAGCTGCAACACCTGCACGAGGTCTTGGCCGCGCTCACCGAAAAGTGGCGCGATTTGGGCCTCCCGGTGGAGGATCGCCTCAATGCAAAGCTCCGGGCTGGACGGATACGACGTGCGCTCATGCCGGACTTGCTCGCGTTGGCCAAGGCGGTAGAGGAGCGCTTTGGGGTGAGTCGCGAGCAGCCCTTCGGGGCTGAAGACGCCGACCCGGTGGCTGGCACGATCGGCATCACTGAGGCCAGCTTCAATCTGCGCGCCCGCATCCGAGAGGAGCTGCGCTTGGGCCGCGATATCTACGAGGAGCGGTCATGAGCTGGTTCACGGAGATGCTCAAGGGAGTGCGGCAACAGCGCAACCCGCCCGCGCCCGAGCCGACGGTCGAGGTCGACGGCATTGCCTACACCGCGGCCGACGTCCGCGAGCTGCTGGCCGAGCGTCAGCGGCTGATCCGCGAGCACGAGGCTCGCGTGATCGCTCTGCAGGAGGCCCTCTACGAGGCCTCCATGATGATCGTGGAAGGAACGAGTTCAAAGGAATGAGGGCCCCGGCCTCCCTTGGGCACTATCGAGCCCCGGCCCACCCGGCTGCGCGTCGTGCGTGGCGCGGATTCGGGAGCCGAAAAGGACCGGAAGAGGGCGGGTCTTCTTGCCCGGGGAGCGGTCGCGGCGCCGTCCCTCGAAAAGCCGCATTCCGCATCTGCGACATGGTCGAGCGCATCAACCAAGGGTCGGTGTTCGGATGGTCCGGGCACGCGGGTTCAAACCCCGCCGGGTGCATTGGGGGGTCACCATGAGTCAATCGACAGAGCAAGTGCATTTCACGGTGGACGGCGCGGGTTTCACCGAGCTGGTCCGCAACATCCTTCTCGGCGAGCGGCCGGACGTCGCGTGGCGGATGGCCGCGCGTGGTCTCGTGGGCGACGGCAGCGAGGCGGTCGCTCGGGGCCTGTTGGACGGCACGCTCCGCCTCGTCAACGTCTCCAAGGACACCGTCACGGCCGCGCCCGATGCCGACGAGGACTACCAGCGCGATCTCCGGTACATCTACGCGGGGCGCCGGCGTGACGCGGACGGCACGTGGTGGCGTCCGGCCGCCGTCGTGCTGGGCGCGAGCGCAGCGGCTCGCCGCGCAGCCGCAGAGAAGGCGGACACCGAGCAGCCGTCGCCCGGCGCTGCGCTGCGCGAGTGGGCGCGCCTGGTGGCCGAGTACTACGCCGACGGCCACGAGCGGGTGAGACTGGTCGGGGGGCGTTGGACGATCTGGGAGCCATGCGGCGAGCGGCCCTTCTGGTGGGACTCGCCCTCGACGTGGCAGGCCGCGTGGTCGGAGGCCGAGGCCGCGAAACGCGCGATCGAGGAGCGCGGCGCCGCCGATTCACGAGTGCTTATCCATGAGCTTGCGCGCGAGGGCGACGCGGATTGGGTGCACGAGGTGTTTGCGCATGCCGAGGCGGAGCGGCGTGCGATCTGGCACTGGGAGCTCGGAGAGCAGGTGCGCGCGCAGGCTGGCGACGACACCTTCGAGCTCGTCGTCGAGGCGTCTGGCGACGGGCCCGAGCGGCGGCTGACGGTGCCCAGGGCACCGTTCTGGCACTGGGCGCTGGCCAGCACGAAGCTCGCCCACCTCGCGCCTCCGTGGGAGGTCGTGTCGCCGGTCGGGCTGAAGCTGACATTCGACGACCCCTACCACAGCGACTGGATGCTGGGCGCTGGCCTCGACCTGCGGGAAGACTACAGCGCGTTCGGCTCCGAGCCGGTGAGCGACGCTGCGATGGACGCGCGCTTTGAGCTGCAGAGGCGGCTTGGTTCGTACGAGGTCGCGGTCCTGGCCGACGGCGGCGAGGTGACCGGCGTGGTGGGCAAGGACGTCGCGGTCCTCCCGACCCTCGGTCCGGAGCATGCCGAGGTCGCGATGGTGAGCCGGGCCATCATTGCGGAGCGCGGCGGCGCGTTGGCTCACCTGGCGGTCGTGGGCCGCGAGCTCGGCCTGACGATCGTCCGCGACCGAGACGCGGTCTTTCGCTACCCGAAGGGCTGCGTCGTCACCATCAATCCCAGCAACGGCACCGTGAGGATCCAGCAATGACCACTGAACCCCAAGAGCCGGAGGCCCAGCCTCCCGACCAGGAGGCGCCGGAGCGATCGGAGCAGCGCTCGCCGCTGGAGAGGTGGCGAGACGCGCCGCCCGAAGCGCGGGAGAGCGTGCTCTGCATGCTGTACCAGGAGTACCTGCGCGTCACCCGGAGCGGACACATCGCGGTGATGCGCCACAACGCGCTGCGGGAGCAGCTCAGCACGACTGAGCCGCGCGACACCGAGATCGCGATCGGCGCCACGGCTGGCGCGTATGCCAGCGTCAGGAGCGCGCAGCTCGAGGCGGCGGCGCTGGATGCGGCACACCAGGTGCTCGTGGACCAGGCGCAGCCTCAGGATTCCGGCGACGAGGGGCTTTCGTTCGCGGCGTTGGTGTCTCGCATCGCTTACGCGAAGGAGATCGTCTCCCGCTGGGAGCAGCGCTACGAGCGGCGCATCGAGGTCCTGCGCGACCGGCTGAGGGAGGAGCAGGACCCGTACACGAGGGGCGTTTTGCTCGCGAGGCAGACGGTCTACACCACCGTGCTCACGGAGCTGATGGGGGCCTGTAGCCGCGGCCAGATGCCGCGGCCGCCCGAAGAGGACGCCGAGCTTCGGCGCGACGAGGAGCAGAGATCGTGAACGACCTTCCCTTCGACATCGACAAGCCCGGGGAGATCAGGACGCTCAGCGGTCACTACCTCGACGTGTTCGACCCGGACCCCGCGACGCTGGACATTCGCGACATCGCCCGCGGTCTCGCGCTGCGACCGCGGTACGGTGCGCAGTTGCCGGAGGACTACTCCATCGGAGAGCACTCGTGCCACGTGCATGACGTGGTGCAGCGGCTCTATCCGAAAGCCACTCGCGCGGAGCTGTTGGCGTCGCTGCTGCACGACGCGCCCGAGGCCTACATTGGCGACATGCCCAAGCCGATCAAGATGAAGCTGCCGGGCTACCAGGCGCTCGAGACCATTCTTCTCGGTGCGATCTTCGAGCGGTGCCACCTCGACGTGTCGTTGCTCGACAAGGGCTCGCCGATCGACCGCATCGACAAGCAGATCCGCTACGCCGAGCGGTTCTGGATCTACAACGACCCCATTCCGGAGGAGGCGCCCGACTGGGCGCACAAGGTGATCGTGCGCTTCTGGAGCAGCGAGCGCGCCGAGGCGGAGTTCCTGGGACGGTACGCGGCGCTCGTGGGCCCGCTGCCGCGGGGCTACTGATGGCGCGCCCCGAGGATGTCTCTCACGGGCACCTGCACGGCGAGCTCGTGATGATCCGCTTCGAGCGGCTCTGCGCGCCCGAGCGTGAGTTCGTGATGGAAAAGGGCTACGGCCCCGACACGGTCGCGCGCGTGGTCATGGTCTCGAGCATGGGCGACGTCGGCCTGACCCGAAGGCTGGCGGCCGAGCGCGGCTACGACCTCCGGCTCGACCCGCCGAAGGTGCGCGTCCTGACGGGGCGCGACCGGGAGACGGCGAAGCGGCTCGTGAAGCTCGCCCGGGCGGCTCGGGGCAAGGAGATGGTTACGGCCGCGATGGCTGCCATCTACCAAGCGCTCGAGGCCGCGCGAGACGAGGGGCCGCTCGCCGACGCGGGTGCGGTGCAGTTCATCCACCACCCGAACGGCGCGCTCGTCGACGCGACGCGCTGTCCCCGGCACGCGGAGGACGAAGAGGTCCGCACGGCCTACCGTCGCGAGCACGGGTCGCCTCGTGGCGTCGAGCTGCCCTGCATGTGCCGGTTGGTGGCACGAGTGATCTACGCGAGCGAGGAGGTGGAGGCGGCGGCGGTCGAAGCGATCAAGCGCTCCTACGAGCGGAACGCAGGGGCAGCTCGGCGCCTTTGAAGCCGTGACTGGAACGAACGACGGCAGCCCGGCGCCTTCGAAGTCGGGACGTGTAGGTGTGCGCGGCGAGCCCCGAAAGGCGCCACGAGAGCGTGAAGGCAGCTCGGCGCCTTTGAAGCTGGGACCGATCGGGAAATCGCGGAGCGTGAAGGCAGCTCGGCGCCCTGAAGCCGGGACGGGGGCCAAAGGCAGCTCGGCGCCTTTGAAGCCGGGACCGCATACGGCGTGAGGAGAAGGCAGCTCGGCGCCTTTGGGTCGGGAAAAAGAGGAGCGAAGAGGATGGTCAAACGAAGAACGAGCTCGGTCCCGTGCCGGGTGTACAAGTACGGCGCGCTGCCCCCGGAGCCGCGCGATGTCGTGGACGAGCAGATGTGGCTGGCGCACCGCTACTACAACGACCTGATCGAGGTCGAGCACGCTCGGCGCCAGGCCTTCGTCTGGGCGCGCGACCGCGTGTCGGCGGAGGAGCTGCGTGAGGTCTCGAAGCAGATCGAGGAGGAGCGCAAGGACGTCTGCAACGCGCGCGTCCGCGACCCTGAGTGGGGGCCCGGGCTGCGCGGCACGTGCGGGCTCTACTCGGGCACCTACCTGCTCATCGAGGCGCAGGCCGAGCAGGCGCGGAAGAAGAAGGGCGCGCCGCCTCGGTTCCGGCGCTGGACGGGGGAGGGGGCGATCGGCATCCAGTGCGCCAAGCCCATCCCCGTCTCGGAGCTGATGGACGGCACCAACCGCTACGCGTCGATCGACACGTCTCCGCGCTACCACATCCGCACGGGGCGCCCCATCAAGAACGGCGCGCTGCTCACCTGCGTCGTCGGGCCCGGAGGCACCAAGGCCAGCTTCTCGATGAAGCTGCACCGGCCGCTGCCGGAGGACGGCCTCGTGCGCTGGATCAAGATCCTGCGGCGCCGCACTGCCGAGACGAGCGTCGCGGGGGTGCGGGAGAAGTGGGAGGTCCACATCACCGTGGAGTCCTCGACGTTCATTCGGCCCGAGCGCAAGGGACCTGTCGCGGCCATCGACCTGTGTTGGTCGAAGGGGCGCGTCGGGCACCTGCTCGGCGAGGACGGATATGAGGAGCCGATTCTGCCGCACACGGCCATCGTGAAGAAGCTCCGCTACGCCGACTCGGTTCGGTCGATCCGGGACGGGTACCTGAACGTGGCCAAGGAGTGGGCGGCCATCAACATCGACCCGCGCGTCCGGAGCTGGCACCGGATGCACGCGAAGGGGCTGATGCGGAAGATCCGCGAGTGGAGAGAGGAGGGTCACGACGTCGCCGTGCTGGAGGCGTGGCGCCATCGCGACACCCACCTCTACCAGATCGAGCACAACGTGCGGGCCAAGGCCAAGCGCCGCCTTCAAAACGACTACCGCGTGTGGGCGCGTCGCGTCGTGGACCGCTACCCGGTGATTATCCTCGAGGACCTCGACCTGTCGGAGCTCGCGACCGAGAACAGCGGCGGCAAGTGGGGCAACCACCAGCGCTTCGTGTACGCGCCCAGTCGGCTGCGTGACGCGCTGGCCAATGCGGGCGCGCAGATCGTGAAGGTGCCGGCCGCGTACACGAGCGCGCTCTGTCACTGCTGCGGCAAGGAGGTCGGTGGCACCTACCACCGGCCTCGCTGCGAGGAGTGCGACTGGGTGGGCGACCGGCGCGAGAACGCTGTGCGGAACATCCTCGCGGATGGCATGGAGGCGCTGGGCAGAGCGCCGAAGAGAGAGGAGGCAGCTCAACGCCCGTAGAAGTTGAGACTTGATGAAGGCAGCTCGGCGCCGTTGAAGCCGTGACGACCTGTTGAGGGCGCTCGGAGGCAGCTCGGCGCCGTTGAAAAGTCGAGACCTGATCGGCGTGCGTCATCCAAGGCCGTGGAAAGGCGGACTGAGGCAGCTCGGCGCCGTACAAGACCGAGACGTTGGTGTCGTCACACGTCGTCAATGACCGAGACTGGTGAAGCCGGTTGGTGAGAGGCAGCTCGGCGCCGTACAAGCCGAGACGCTACGCCGCCGCGATCGGAGGGACCGGTCACGAGATGACGGAGGCAGCTCGGCGCCGTCGAAGACCGAGACTGGTGAAGCCGGTGGTGAGAGGCAGCTCGGCGCCATTGAAAGCCGAGAGGCGAAGCAGAAGTCGGAGAGGCAGCTCGGCGCCGTTGAGCCGGGACGCAATAGGCACCTCGGCGCCGTTGAAGCCGAGACGCGAAGAGATGAGGCAGTTCGGAGCCGTGGAATCCGAAAGGCGAGCGGGAGTCTCTACGGACAACCAAGGGAGGCAGCTCGGCGCCGTTGAAGCCGGGAAGCGGGGCCATGTCAGGAGGCAGCTCGGCGCCGTTGAGCCGGGACGCAATGAATGCGGACAAAGGAGGCAGCTCGGCGCCGTTGAAGCCGAGACAGCGCCGACTCTGGCCCCTCCGAGCAGCGCATGCCCCACTACGTGGCAGTTCGGCGCCGTAGAAGACCGAGACGTTTGGGAGCCCGGCCTACTCACGACAAGGTCCGGTAGAGGTAACTCAACACCGTTGAAGTTGGGACTACTGCTGGGGCCGGTGAAGGCAGCTCGTCGCCTGAGCAAAAGACGAGACCCCGCTGCGACTGACCTGACCGGAGGCAGCTCGGCGCCGTTGAAGCCGAGACGAGCGCTCACGCACCGCCTCGTGATGACATGAGGCACCTCGGCGCCGTACAAGCCGAGACTTCCGCGCGATCGTGGCTCGGCCGGAAAAACTGCTAGGCTGAGGCGCGTGACCGCCGCGCCTCCCATGAACCCGAAGACGGCTCGCCTGCTCAGCAACATGGGCGAGCGGACGAGCCGGCGAACGGGTCGGCGCACCTTCCACGCCGGGATGGACATCGGTTCGCGCCAGGGCGCGGGTGCGCTGATCACGGCGTCGCAGGCCGGCACGATCGAGCACGTGCTCGCCGAAGACGACCGCCGGCGCGCCTTCCGGGGCTACGGCAACGGGGTGATCGTCGATCACGGCGACGGCACGTGGGCGCTCTACGCCCACATGGAGCGCGTCGCGCCCGGCCTCGCGCCCGGGATGCGTGTCGAGCCCGGAACGCCGCTCGGCTACATGGGCAACACCACCAACGGCGCCTTTCGGATGCCGGTGCCCCACCTTCATCTCGAGCTCCGGCGCGCGAAGGCCGATGGCTCGAGCCCGTTCCCGGGGCCCTACCGCACCTACAACCTCGATCCGGCCGACTGGCTGAGCGGCAAGGGCATGCGGTTCGTGCGCCGCGGGGGCCTCGAGATCGACCGGGACTCCCCGATCGATCTGGCCCGGCCCCAGTGGGAGGCGATCCACCCGTACACGACCGCGCCGGGCCTGGGGCAGAGCCGTCTCTACCCGAAGCTACCGCAGCGAGTGATCGCGTCGCCGGAGATCGTGCCGATCCGCGTGGGCGGCGGCCGGTGGGCTCTCGGCGCGATGGGCCAGAAGCCGGGCATGATGCCGGGCTACGGTCAGCCGGTGCCGTACGGCCAGAAGGGGAGCGCCTCGAGCAAGCCCGGCGTCCCCTACGATTTCAGCGTGGTGAACATCTACGAGCCGGTGCGGATGGACCGCGACGTCCTGTTCGGCCTGAGTCCGGTGGCGTGGGGCCTTCTCGGCCTCGGGCTGGCGGTGCTCGTCGGCGGCACGGTGTACGTGCTGACGACCCGCCGCGCGTAGCGTATCCTGCGCGCCGAGGAGGAGCTGTGACTCAAGGGGCCGATTTCACCGACATCCAGCCGATCGACACGGGGGGACCCCTCGGCGCCGTATCGTACCAGGGCAGCTTCCTCGCCCCCAACTACGTGGGCCTCGACGCCGAGGCGGCCAAGCAGATCATCCTGCCGACCTTCAACCGGTTCCGCATCGGCATGACGATCTTCTTCGAGTTCGAGATCTTCATCGACACGCCGGGCATCACGGCGGTGCTGCTGCAGCCCTGGTGGCTGCGGCCGCAGCAGGAGTTCCGGTCGATCGGTCCGACGATCCTCAACTACATTCCCGACACGCCCGATGGGCGACCGAGCGTCGACACGTACGCGTTCGGGGCGCCGGGCGTCTCGCTCGCAGCCACCAACCGGCTCTGGCAGACGGACACGAAGCGCGAGGATCAGATCGCCCCGACCTTCCCGCTCGTGCCGGTGGGCAAGAGCTACTCGAACATGGTCGACAACGTGTGGCGCATCCCCATCAACAGCGCGCTGGTGGTGGCGGGCTACAGCTTCACCAAGTCGTGGTACTGGCCGGCGCACGGCTACGCGCTGGCGTTCACGAGCGACTTCGAGGGTCAGCCCGGGCAGGGCGAGGGGGCCTTCCCGAGCTTGCGTCTGTCCTGGAAGACGGGCAGCACGCGCTCGATCAGCCAAGAGAACGTCGAGTAGGAAGAGGTCATGGGCGCAGACGAGTTGATGGAGGAGCTCGCCGCGCGCGTCGAGCGCGGCGACGGGTTCATCATGCAGCTCACGGTCGACCCGCAGGGGGACAAGGTGAGCGCGGAGTTCATGCCGATCGAGCCCAAGCCCGCTTTCGCCAAGGTGGTATCGACCTTCGAGTCGGTGCGCGATCAGGTCTCGCCGGTGTGGGCGATGCTCCAGAGCGGCGTGCAGACGCTGCTCGCGTCGGCGAACATCGAACGCCGCGCGTGAAGCTGCGCCTCACCGACCACGAGACGGCGAGGGTCCTGCTCGATGCGCTCACGCGCCGCGGCGACGTGCCTCCCGGCGAGCACTGCTGCGTCGTGTTTCGGCCGAAGACGCCTGAGAGTGAGTTCGAGGCCGTGGTGATGTGGGGGGACGACCTGCCGGCCGAACCGATGGCCGAGCTGATCGCGCTCGACGACTACCGCTGAGCGTCGCGAGGCCACGGGCACTCGAGCGGCATCAGGAACCGCCGTACTTGCCGCGCAACAGCTCTACGTCGAAGCCGGTCAGGCGAGGCGGGAACTGGCGGTCGGGCGTCGGTCCGAGGGGGTAGAGGTCGGGGTCGCGGCAGATGCTGGCCTGGTGATCGTCGTGCTCGAGGCCGAGGCAG
Organism: Planctomycetota bacterium; assembly: GCA_028278425.1. GTDB lineage: Bacteria > Planctomycetota > UBA1135 > UBA1135 > JANQEJ01. Next base: position 29,353 of record JANQEJ010000327.1, read on the forward strand.
TGGCAGCCGAGCTCGTGGTGGAGCACCTGGAAGAGCATCTCGTCGGTGCCGGTGTTCGACGTCTGTGCGAGGCACATCTCGTAGGTGGTGCCGGTGCCGGTGAGCTCGGCGTAGCCGTGGCTGTAGGCCCAGTGCGAGCTCGCGTCGGCGGGCACCCCGATCACGACGAGGACGTCTTGTTCCTCGGCGTCAGCGCCGTGGCCGCTGTACCGGAAGACGCCGCCGGGGAGGTCGACGCGGTCGTTGATGCGGTCGATGACGGCCTCGACCTGCTCGCAGGGATAGTCGTCGGGCCCGGTCGGCGCGTACGTGGCGCAGCCGACCGCGAGCGGCATGTGGTCCCAGGAGTTGGCGGGGTCGACGAAGCCGGGCTCACGGTGGCCCGGGATCCCGATCAGGAGCAGGATGATGGCGACGAGGAAGATCGTCAGGACGACGCCTCCCATGATCCAGAATTTGGCGTTCTTCGGCACGCCTCCGAGCGTAACCCAACCGGCGGTCGTCCGGCACCCGTCCGCTTGCGTTCCGGCCGATCGAGATGCAAGGCTCCCGCGAACCAACGAGCCGCGGGGGCGCTCGCCCCCGACCGGACGCTCGCTTCCAGTCACGGAGTATCTATGCGACGCAACCGCGCCATCTCACGCCTGTTGTCTCTGCTCGCCCCTCTCGCGCTGCTCGTGGCGCTGCTCGCGCCCGGGCCCGGTACAGCGCAAGATCAGCGTCGCCGGCGCCTGACCCGCGCCGAGCTGCGCCTGCTCGAGCTCGAGTCGAAGCTGTCCTTCAACGAGGCGGGCGACTCCTACCACGACGCGGCGCTCATCCATCAGATCGTGGAGGGAAAGGGCGAGACGCTGGTTGAGCGGATCCGGTGGATCGAGGACCACTCCCGGTGCGTCTCGGGCGTCCTGACGCAGGACCAGGCGAACGCTCGCGAGGGCAACTGCCGTTGGACCCGGAACCTGCACCAGGACGGGCGCCGGCCGCGCGGATGGAACCGCGCGTTGGATGGGCGGTGGAGCTGGACGCGTCGGCGCTGGGTGAACCACGTGCCGGTGGTGCGCCGCTTCGTCACGGGCGAGGACGACTACCGCCCGTGCGAGGAGCAGCCCGACTCGTGGGACGGCGTGCGCTACGGCCGCGCCTGCATCGAGCGTGGCGCGGACTGCCCGCCGATCATGCAGAGGACGGCCTCGAGGCGTGCGCGCCGGCCGCGGCGCGTGCTCGATTGCGCGGTGCCGTATACCCGCGATCCCGCGGCGGAGGGGCTCCACAACTTCGCGGTGGACCTCAATCCGAGCGGGCCGAGCTGATCGATCGAATGGCCCGATCGTGGTACGATCGGGCCGGAGGAGCCATGCACCGACGACCGAACTCTCACATCTGGAGCGAGCACGCTCAGGGCCGCAGTCGCTCCACCGAAGACATCATGACGGGTGTCGGCCTCGGCGCCGACGCGCTCGACCAGGTGACCAAGGACGTCACCGGTCACGGCGTGATGTGCAAGTTCGACTGCTCGCACTGCGGGCGCCAGACGGCGCTGCTGACGACGTGGCCCGAGCTCGCGAGCTTCTTCCGCGGCGTGAAGGTGAAGGGCTCGACCGCGACGCACCAGGGGCTGATGCAGCGTATCCGCTGCCGCTGCCGTCGCGTCAACCGGCTGCTCTGGGGCTGGGACGAGATCCACAACTTCGTCACTCAGGCGGTTCGGCTTCGTCGGCTTCCGCCCGACGTGTTGAACGTCCGGTAGCAAACGCGCTCTCGAAGCGCTTGGGCCCCCCGGCGTCGTGGAAGCAGGCCTGCGCGGTGGCCGCGAGGCCGGCGAGCAGCAGGCCCCCGTACACGAAGGGCGTGCGCGCCGGCAGCCCGAAGCCGAGCTCCTTCATCGCCTCATCGAGGATGTGGAAGCGGTGCGCCCAGGCGTCGAAGTAGGGGAAGTCGCCGCGGCGGACGTAGTAGGCGACGTCCTTCGCGCTCGTGCGCTCGAGCATGTAGATCCACTGCTGCGCGTACTCGGGTAGCGCCCCCAGCGGCAGCTCGGCGATCATCTTCTGCAGCCGGTCCCACTCGACGCGCATGGAGCGGTGCCCACCGCGGAAGTGTTCGGGCCAGAGGTGCCTTTCCTGGAACCGAAACGCCGCGCGGCTGATGAGCACGCGGCGGTTCATGGCGGCCTTCTTCGGCTTCTTCTTCGCCCTGCGCTTACTCATCGGGCACCGCATGGCGGTGCTCACGGCGCCAGCACCGGTCGCAGACGCGCGACTGCCCGGTGACGTAGGGGCCGTGCGCGGTGCCGTCGAAGAGGAAGTGACTGTCGAACCAGCCGTCGGGGTCCGTATCGCCACCGACGGACCAGACGTGTCCGTGAAACCGGCACCGCGCCACTCGCCAGAGAAAGTCCGCGATCTCGCCCGCGCCGTCGCGCACGATCTCGACGCGCTGGCGCCACCGCGCGAGGGAGCTCATCGCTGCATGAGGATGTAGCGCTCGAACATCATGTTCGTGAGCGCTTCGCCCGAGGGCGCGTTGCGCTTTCTCTTGACGGTCTGGATCGCTTTCTTCGGATCGTGGCCGAGGCGCACCATGGTGAGTGCCGAAAGCAGGCCCGACCGGTTGCGGCCCTGGGCGCAGGTGGTGAGCACCTTGCGGCCGGCGCGGATGTGGCGCGCGAGCCCGCGGCTGATTTCGCGCAGCTTGCGGTCGTCGTCGTACGTGATCGGGCTGTACTCGGTGTCGTCCATGGGGACGAGGATCACCGTCTTGCCGCGAGGAGGCCGGAACCGTTTGGGCTGGAGCTCCTCGGCCGCGAAGACGACCACGTCGAAGCCCGCCTCGTACGGGGCGATGAGGGGCTCGGGGTAGGACCCCTGGCCCAGTCCGGGTATGATCCAGTCAAAATCCAGCGCCGACACGGCGTGTATCTTACGGAGGTCCGGTGGGATCTGGCAATGCGGGGGCCGGCGGTTCCCTAGACTCGCGCCCGAGGCTCATGCTACGCAAAGCGTGGGCCGGGGACGGGTCGGGCACGCCCGGAAGGTGACGGCGCGTGGGTAAATGGCAGATCCGGGTGGGGAACCCGCTGGGCGGTGGAGTCGCGCCGTCGATCGATGACCACTTCGCGCCCACGATCATCGTCGGCAACCAGCTCGCCGGCGACCCGGCGGCCGCGCAGGCCGCGCCCTTCCAGTACATCGGCGATCCGGGCGACGGCTCTGGCATCGCGACGGCGCTCGCGGCGGCTGCCGGCACGGGCGGCTGGGTCCACATCCGCCGCGGGACCTACACGATCTCGCCGCAGCTTCTGCCGCTGAGCATCGCCGGCTGCATCGTGACCGGCCAGCTCGAGGGCACGACGCTCGTGGGCGACTCGGTCGCGCGCAGCATGATCACGATGACGCTCTCCGGCGGCTTCGCGCCCATCCTGCGCGACATGGTCCTGCGGCCGCCGCTGGCCGATGTGGGCGCGGGCGGGACACGTCTGATCGACGCGACCGGCGCGCCGCGCGGCGAACTCACCAACGTCCGTGTCTTTGGCCCGGGGGCTGAAACGGACAACGCGAACGAGAGCCTCACCTCCATCTTCGCCATGGGGTCAGGGCTCGTTTTGCAGTCCTCGCGCATCGTGTTCGGCTTCTTCAATACAGCGACTCCGGTGTATGGAGTCCGCTTGTTCGGCAACGGTCTGACCATCGACCGCTGCCTCTTCAATCGCGCGGCGGACGTGGCGGTCGGGGTCGATGCGACCGTGTTGGCCCCGGGTCAAATCGTCATCGGCGAGACGCTCTTTCTCTCGTCGAGCCTCGTCACCTCTCGCGCCGTGCAGCTCGACTTCGGCTCGCAGCACGCGATCGTCAATAACCGCTTCCGCGGCAACGCGGGTGGCCTCGTCGCGGACCAGGTCGTGGTGCAGACCCCAGGGGTGAGCATCACGGGAAACGCGTTTGTGGATCCGAGTGGCGTGGGCAGCGACGGCATTCGCCTCGAGGACGAGAACAGTGTGGTGAGCGCGAATGTGATGGACGGCCACGACATCACGATCACGGCGGCGGCCGTGGACAACATCATCCTGGGCAACCAGCTCCAAGGGGGCACCCTCAGCAACCTCGGCACGGGCACTGAGATCGCCCACAACCAGGTGTAGGGATGGCCACGAGGACGCCGCCGCTGCAGACCCGCTCTCGGTTCCATCGGGACTGGGGCAACTTCACGTCGGACACGCTCCTCCCCAACGCCTCCGGTGCGCCGCTTGCGGCCGCGATGTTCGATCTCGAGGCCGGCGACCAAGCCTTCAACGACGGGTCGGTCGGCGGCCTGCTCAGCGTCTATGTCTGCATCAGCGCCGGGACGGCCGGCGGCGGCGACGCGGTCTGGCGTCCCGTCGGGCTCGGCGCCCAGCTCGGCTGGGGCAACGACTCCATCGGCAATGGGCTGGCGACTCGCTACCTGGCACCGGGGTGGGATGACGGCCTCGCGGCGACGGTGACGCGAGAAATCCGACTGACGCGCGACGTGGTGTTCACGGACATCTACGCGCGCCACTCCAACCCCGGCGGCAGCGGCGCCACGATCACCTACACGCTGCGCCTCAACGGCATCGCGTCCGCGGTCACGGTGGCCCTGGCCACGACGGCCTCGAACGCGGCCACGACCGGCCTTGCGGTGGCCGGAGCGGCCGGCGACGTGCTCGACCTCGAAGTCACGCGTGTCGCGACGGCGGGCGGCGGGCAGCGTCGGCCCGGCATCACGGTAGGATACCTCTGATGGCGATCGTCGTCCGACAATACGTGCTGGAGGGTCCCGACAACGCGACGCTCGCGATGTTCGCGGGGGGCGCGCCGAGCGGCTCGGCGACGGACACGCAGGTCCTCAAGTCGGTGACCTACGACGACGCCGTCGTGGACACCGAAGACCTCGACGAGATCATGGCCGAGTGCGGCTGGGCGCCGGTCGTCTCGCCCGCCGTCCAGGGCTCGAGCGAGGGCGTGTCGGATTTCAGCGCGGCCAACAACTACGCGGCGGCCGCGGCCACGCTCCGTGGCGACGCGACGGGCTTTACGGTCATGTCGCTCATCCGGCTGATCGGCTCACGCGCTTCGGCCGGCGACATCTTCGCCAACTACCGCGTGTTCCAGCCCGACGGAGGCTGGGGCATCTCCATTACGGACGACGACCGAATCTTCTTCTCGATCGGCCAGCAATCCGACGGCCAGGTCGTTTCGAACTTCAACGGCGCCTACGTGAGCGGCACGGGCACCGGCAACACCACGTGGCGCAAGTACGGCAGGCTGTTTCTGGCGGCGATGGTCTACGACGGCAGCGAGGCGTTCCTGCACGTGAACGCCGAGGAGTTCGGATCGTTGACGCCGGGGAGTGGCTACGAGATTGCCGACGCGGCGCTCACTCCGTTCATCGGGCGCAACAACAGCGGCGGTCTCCCGATGCCCGTGGAGGGTCTCGAGGTCATCGGCTGCGGATACGTCGAGTCCGCGATCGCACAGAGCGAGCTCATCGATCACCAGCTTGCCTGTATGGAAGCGGGTCGGTTCGTGGATTTGCCGACAACGAGCTTCGACAGCTATTGGAACTTTGACGGCGAGACGTCGGCGCCCGCTGCGCTGATTGATCAGGGCGGAGGCGGCGTGAACTTCACGCTTGCGGGCGCACTCGACCTCACTTTGCGAAAGTCGATCTGGTAAGGAGATAGGGAAATGGCCGTTCGCACTCCTGGACTGCAGCAGCGCAGCCAGTACCACCGGAACTGGGGCAACTACACCGACGGTGGCCAGACCACCCCGGCCAACGGGGATCTGCCCAACCAGCCGTCGAATGCGCTGGCCAACCCCGAGTTCAGCAAGCTCGAGGCGGGTGATCTCGCGTACGTCACGACGACCGACCCGGGCGTCTACTACTGCGTGAGCCCTGGGACGGTGGGCGGTGGCGACGCGACCTGGACGCTACTGGCGGCCGGCGGCGCGGTCGTCCAGACGATCCGTGACGCGCACCAGATCGTCGTCGGCCAGAGCTCGGCGCCGTACAGCAACGTGCTGAACCAGGACGCGGATGTGCTCGACCCCGGCGACGGGACCGGCATCGAGACCGCACTGGCCAACGCCTCGGCGCTCATCGCCGGCGGATACGCGGGTGTCGACGTTCGCGTGCGCCCCTGCGCGATCACGCTCAACCCCGCCAACCTGGCCGCGGTGCCGCTCAGCGTGGACACGAACGTGCGGCTGATCGGGGCCGGCCACGGGATCTCGCTGATCACCGGCGGCGACGGCACCGGCGCCACGAGCCAGGACCTCTTCCAGCTCAACGCGTTCTCGAGGCTCGAGGACTTCACGCTGACGTCGCCGGCGCCGGCCGCGGCCCCGGGCGTGGGCAACGGCATGATCGACTGCCTCTCGTCGGGTGCGAAGGTCAGCAAGTGCCGCTTTCTGATGCAGCGCTCGATCACCGTCCCTCGCAACGGCACGACGCGGTGCGTCTACACGGTGGCGCCGGACGAGTTCGAGGTCGACGACTGCTTCTTCGACGTCGACGACCTGATCCCTGACGCGCAGGTCGGTACGGGCGTGGAGATCGAAGCGGCGTCGGACCGTATCGACTACGACCCGGTCATCAAGAACTGCAAGATGCGCGACGGCAACCGTTTCGTGTACTTCCGCGACCACGAGGGTGGCGTGGTCCAGAACTGCCAGCACGACGGTGCGATCGATCCCAACGGCTCGATCCGCTGGGACTTCGTCAGCGCGCCGACGGGCGCCACGCCGCTGCGGGGTCCTCGTATCAGCGGTTTCCGGCTGGACGTGGCCGACTCGGATCAGAACCCGCACGTGGGGATTCAGATCTTCACGAGCCAGGCCGACGCGGAGGTCAACGGGATCGAGATCTCGGACTGCAAGCTGCTCTGGAACGGCGTCGCGCAGCCGGGCAACAGTCGCACGGGCATCTTCATCGCGACGTCGGGTCCCGGTGGTGCCGCGACGGCTGAGATCGCCGAGGCCGGGATCGCCAACGTGAACATCGGCGGTCCCACGGCCATCGCTCCCAGCAACGCGGTCATCTTGGCCGCGCAGGGTGAGGACGATGTCATCCAGAGCGTTTCGATCACGAACCTGCAGACCACGAACAACTCCGAGCGAGGTGTCTACATGAACCCGTCCGGCGCGAACGCGTCGGTCGAGTTCTGCTCGGTGGCCAACAGCAAGATCCGCAACGCGGGGACCGCCGCGGTCGAGCTCGTGGCCGGATGCCTGGACTGCATCATCCTCGGCAACAACTTTAACAACAGCTTCGCCGGGATCGTCGACGCCGGGACCGGCACCGAGGCGGCCCACAACATCTGATGAAGCCTCCCGCGTACGTACCGTGTGGCCCCTACCGCTCGCAGGCCCTCGAGGAGGGTCTCGCGAGCGAAGAGGCCGTGGCGAGCAAGCTCGAGGTCGCGGCCGCGGACTTGAGCTGGCTCCCGTACGCCGGCGCCGGCATCCTGTACATGAGTCGGTCGGCACAGCTCGACGACGACGCGGAGCTCAACAGCAACGCGATGATGGTGATGAAGAAAATGGGGCACGGTGTGTTCGCCCGGATGGCGATCCGAGGCCCCGTAGTGGTCTTCCCCGAGGGCGTGCCGTGGGGGCCGCTCCAAGGTGATCTTCGACCGGGGGTCGGAACATGAGCGCGCACTCACAGTGGGCTGACGAAGTCGAGGCGTGCGTGAAGAACGAGCCCGGCTGCAACGAGCAGGACATCGCCGCGCACACCGACCTGTCCCTGCAGACGGTGCGCGATGTGCTGTATCGCGTCTGCGCGTTCCGTGGTCGAATCTTCTGGATCGGCCAGACGCTTCCTGACCGCCGCTTCTACTTTTCGGGCGACTGATCGGTGGCGACGCGCACGCCGCCGGCCGACGGGCTCACCGTCGCGCCGTCTGATCTGAGTGAGCTGGACAGCCACCGCTACTGGGGCCGCTACGCGGCCGCGGCCGACCTTCCCAACGCCGCTTCGAATGCCGCGAGCAGCCCGTCCTACGACGCCCTGCAGCCCGGCGACGTCGCATTCGTGACCGGGCTCGGGGAACTCTATGTGTGCACCGCGAAAGGGACCTCCGGCGGCGCGGACGCCACGTGGGTTTCTTTGAGCGGCGGAGGGGGCACGACCACTCCGCGTTCGTCGCACGTGCTGGTCGTGGCGGAGGAGGCCTACCTGCAGCCGCTCGCGGCCGTGGCGAGCCCCCCGATGCCCAGCAACAACGCCAACCTCGACCCGGCGGTCGGCGCCGGCGACGTGGTCGGCACGACGTGCGACTACCTGGATCCGGGGGATGGCACTGAGATCGAGCAGGCGCTCCTCGCCGCGGCGAGCGTGTCGACGGGGATCGACATCCGGCTGCGGCCGATGAACATCGCGTTCGACCCGAGCGCGATCACGAGCCTCCCGCTCGTCATCCCGGACGACTGCCACCTGATCGGCGCCGGCCGCGAGGCGACGACGCTGACCGGCGGCAACGCCGACGGTGCCACGACGCAGCAGATGTTCGCGATGGGCGAGCGCTCGTCGATTCAGTCGATGAGCCTGATCAGCCCAGCGCCGTTCGGGGTGCCTCCGGCCAACGCGGTGTTCGGGGTCATCAGCAACGACACCGGCTCCACGGGCGAGGACTGGGTCGTCCGGGACTGCAATCTGCAGATCACCTTCTCGGCCTCCGATCGCGTCGAGCGCGCGATGATCCACGACCAGACGGGCACCGCGCGCGTGTTCGACTGCGACTTCGTCGGGGGCAACGGTTGGGCGCAGACGAGCTCGGGCGAGGCCGTGGCCATCTTCTACGGCCAGATCAACTTCAGCATCGCGGCGCTCCCCACCGAGCCAGGGCAGGTACGCAACTGCCGCTCGAGCGGCTTCAACACGCTGGTCGCGATCGAGAACGTCACGCGGCCGATCATCGTCGACGGCTGGCACGCGCGCGACGTTTACGCACCGTTCGGCGCGTTCCGCTGCCGCGCCGACTACACGGTCAACCAGATCTTCCGCGGTCCCTACTGGAGCAACCTCCACGTCGACGTCAACAACTTCTTCTTCGGCGCTCCGAACAGCGAGCGCGCGGCCTTCTTCATCGACGTGGACCGCTCGGCGACGATCGAGGACTTCCACGTGGCGAGCTGCGGCGCCAACTTCGCGAACCAGGGCACGCCTCAGCCGACCTACGGCGTGTGGCTGCGTTCGGACGCGACGCTGCAGTTCGGGTCGGTGCGTGGGGTGAACGTGACGAGCATCTTCGGGTCGGTGACGATCGGCGCGCATTTGGATGTGGCGGCCGGCGCGAGCGGCACGCGCGCGATCAACAGCGTGCGCATGAGCGAGGTCAACGTGGAGGCGCCGACGACCAACGGCGGTGTGGGGGGCCGCGGCGCCTACTTCAACGCGAGCGGGGGCCTCGGTTCCATCAACGAGTGCTCGATCCTCAACTCGGACCTCTCGGGCGCGCAGGTGGCGGGGGTGGAGATCACGGCGCTCGTGAACAACACCCAGGTCGGCTGGGACGTGCTGACGCCCGGCGCAGGCGTGGCGATCATCGACGCGGGCGTCGGGACGATCCAAGCCAACAACGTGCCGTGAACGCTGTGCTCCACACGCTCGAGGGACGCGGCAGCAAGCGCGTGAGCGTCGCGTCGCGCGGCGAGGCGGCGGCGCTGATCGGCACCGAGCCGTCCGACGTCACGACGCTGCCGTACCGCGGCGGCGAGATGGCGATGAGCGAGCGCGCGCAGCGGGACGAGACGCCCGTCAACCAGAACGCGTCGCGCATCGTGCAGAAGCTCGGGGGCGTGCGTGTCGCGGTGCGTGGCCGCGCGCTGGCGTTCCCGCGGGGGCTCCCGTGGTGAGCGTTGGGGCGTGCCGCCCGGGTGTTTCATGAGCGTGAACAGAGCGCCGTCCACGGGATCTCCCCGGGCACCATGCCCCGGCGGCACACGCCGTTCTACCATCCGCATCCGCGTCGATGGCGTCATGAACCATGGGGAGATGGTGCCCTGCTACCGCGCCAGCGCGGGCGCGGTGTCGACTCTCGGGCCCAACCCGCATGAGGCCTTCTGGCACCTGGTCCGGCGGCTCCGGCTCGCGGGGAAGTAGAACGCCGTCTCTCCGGCTGTCACGACTTCTGGCTTTGACTCGACCTACGCGGGGGGCGAAAACCCGCGATCATCGCTCGACTGGGCCAGTGTTTGGGTCACGGGGGATGGGTAGTCCGCTTGCCGTCGTTCTCCCAGCAGACGATCCGAGTGCCTGCCAGCCCGCCGCCCGAATACCGCCGGCGCTCGAGGACGACCCGAGGTTGGGGTCGCGCCGCCATGCTAGCGCGTCCCTGTGGTAGGCTCAACGCCGCTGGGGCGGGACCCCCGAAAAGGCACCACGACAGTATATACGGCCTGCGCCGGTCTATCGGCGCGAACTCATTAGATCCAGCGGAGACAGCCATGCTACGCGTGGCGACGCCCCGGCGAGGTAGGCGCCGGGGCGTTCGTCTACGTGCTACCGTGGTCGGATGTCGTGGCTGATCGTCGCGGCCGTCGTCGGACTCCTGATGACGGCCCTCACCGCTTGGGTATTCGACCCCATCGTCGACCTCGTGCGCGCGCACCCTCAGGCAGCCCTCGTATTCCCTCGCTCCGGCGGTCTTGTAGGAAGGGTGCTGATCCGCATGCTCGCTCCGCTGGTGTTGGCGCCGGGGAGCCTGTGGATGGCCTTTCGCGGCTGGAGGTGGATGCGGCAGACATGGCCGGCCGAGCCACTGGGACCGCGCCGCCTCCTCAACCTCACGCGCGCGATGCTGCTGGACCTGATCCTCATGCCGAGGGCCGCGCACTTCCCACTGGCGGCGCAAGACATCTCCGAGGCCGGCTACGAGCACTTCGTGCCGTGGCTGGTCCCTCTACTCAAGAAGCTGGTCGAGCCCGAAGTCGCTGACGACTCGGAGGATTCGACGCCGCTGTCGCCCTGACATGAGGTGCTCGGTGCGCGTCTGCCCGCGCCGAATGCCGGCCCACTCCTTGGCGCGCAGGCTCGGCCGACGCGGGTCGATCCCACGGGGTCGCTCGGCGCCGACCGCGGCGAACAGGAGATCGAGCTCGTCATCGGGCGCGGCCACCAGCCGCTCGTAGCGGACGAGGGTGAAGAGGGACGGGTCGAGCCTGGGGACGGCCAGGTACGTGACGCACCACCACGCGGCGAGCCACTCGACCGCGCCCTCGAGCCGCGAAACCGCGCCTCGGATGTGGGGATGCTCGGCGATCACGTGGGCCATCGCCTTGATGTCCATGGGTGTGCCCTTCTCGTGCGCACCGACGCGGAGCTGGCTGTTCACGGCGTCGCATGGGTCGCGGACGATCACGTAGGTGCCTCGGATCGGCATGCGGCAGAGCACGGGGAGCAAACGCCCTGCGCGCACGAACTTGCCCACCACGCCGATGGTCGGCACGCCGTGCAGGCCGGCCCCAGACCGCGTCGTGCCCTGGAACTCCTCCGCTCCAGTGAGCATCCGCGTCAGTGCCTCGTGCGCCCGTGGTGAGGGGCCCGGACGCCACGCGTCGCCGAGGTGCTCCGCGACGCAGGGGTACCCGGGCCGGATCGGCTCGAAGAGCATCGCGTAGCCGGGCATCTGCGCCAGCATCTGGGCGAGCCACGTCGTGCCGCATCGGTGGTTGCCGACGACGGCGATCGCGTTCTCGAGGGGCGTCACCCCCAGCGGCGCAGGCGGCGGCTACGCGTACGCATCTGCGCGGTGCGCGTGCCCATGTACGCCACGAGGCCGAGCCCGAGCCCGAGCACCAGGCCCCCGCCGATCAGCACGGGCCACGGCGACGGCTGCGCGGAGACTTCCCCCAAGAAGCGGACGGGTCGGCGGCGCTGAGGAGCGAGCGGGCGGTACATGCGGGTCCTTCAGTCGCCCCGTCGGAGCGAGTCGATCATGAGGTAGTTGCGGCCGTTGAAGAGGACGGTCGCGATGCCCGCGCCGGCGAGCAGGAAGCGCGCGACCCGCTGCCGCGGGGTGTACGCGTTCATGTGGTAGGCGCCGTACATCATCAGCGGGCCGATGACGAAGACGTCGTACAGCCGGATGAGCTGGGCCTTGGCGATCAGGTTGGCGTCCTCGGGGCTCACGGGTCGAGTATAGCTCAGGGAGCCTCGATGACCGCCAGCAGCGCGTTCGAGAGCGCACCCTCGCGCGTCCGGAGCATGTCCTCGGGTTCGATCTCGTACCACTGATCGAGGAGCGGCTCCGCCTGGGCCTGCACGTGCGCGATCGTCTCGCGCAGGCCGCGTTCGGTGCCTCCCGCCCGGAGGTACTCGCAGCCCGCGGACTTGATGCGGTGCACCTCCGGAGTATGCCCCTGCGCTCGACGAAAGAGGTAGGTGTAGACGGCCGCGCCGAAGCGCTCGAGGATCTGGAGCCGTCGCGGGATGTAGCCGCCCCGCGGTCGAGCTCTACGCGGCACGGCGCCGGCGCGGTGGCGGTTCGGGGGGCATGGAGGCGTAGACGATCACGGCGCCGACGCCGAACAGCATCGCCCACACGAACCAAGGCGCGAGCGGCTCCGCGGCCGCGGGTGCCGGCGCCGGCTGCTGTGCGGCGATCGAGGGCGGCGGCGCGTAGCGGCCGTAGAGCTCCTGCCACTGTCCGATGCCGGCCTTGGGCATCGCGCGGTAGACCTCGAGGTCGAGCTTGCCGAAGAGCGTCTGACCCCGAGCGATCTTCTGCATGATCCGGCGCGCGCGCCATGTCGGAACCAGGCAGCGTCGGCGCAGCGTGCGCCCGGGGCCGCACGTCCCGACCTCTCCCCACTTCGACCAGCGCCACAGGCGTGCGTCGTAGACGTGGTAGGGACCGCCGGGCCCCTCTCCGAGGTAGCGCCCGGCGGGGAAGGGTGCTCCGATCTCCAGGCGGCCGCGCTCGACCAGATCGGGCGGTGCCTCGGAAGCCGGCACGAGCGCCATGCCCCGTCGTCGCGCCTCGCGCAGCGACATGAACGTCATGGGCCGATTATAGCCCGACGACACTCAGCGGCGCGAGCGGCGGCGCCTGCGCTTGACCCGGACGCGCGCGGCGCGGCGCGGCAGCACGAAGTCACTCATTGGCTGGCTGGTGCACTCGAGCACGTAGAAGTCACCGCCACCGTGCTCGTCGCTGTAGTCGCCGACGTCCTCGAGCTCGCCCCCAAGCGACCGCCACCGCTTGTCGGCCTCCCACGAGCGCGACGTATCGGAGGCGAAGGGACGCCGGTAGACGAAGCACGCAACGTCCGCCGCGATCTCGTAGAGGTGCGTGCCCACACCCTGACGGCGCAGGGCGGCGTTCACGCCCGAGCCGTAGACGGCCATCACGCCGCGCGGGCCGGCGTAGTCGTAGTCGCGGTTCTCTACGCCCACGCTGCCGATGCGGGGCCACATGCCGGCGTCGATCCCGGTGTGGCGAGCTTTGGGCGGCGGCGGCGCGTCATCGGGCACTCGCGCCTCGACGAGGTAGTCGTCGTCGCTGTAGGGGCGTACGCGGTACTCGACCGGCTGTTCCTGGCGCTGGCCGTGCTCGTCTTCGTAGACGACGGTGCCGCGCGTGCCCAACGGGAGGACCGACAGCCGTCCGAACTCGACCGCGGCCGCGCCCTCGGGGTTCTGACGAAGGTAGCTGGGCCGCGGCGAGCGGCCACCGCAGCCGACGCATTGGATGTCGTCCTCGTCGTACTCGATCGGGAAGCCGAAGACGTGCTCGGCGATCACGTCCGCCCGTCGCTCGGCGCCCTTGGGCAGCCCGTGGAGCTCCAGGCGCTCGCAGACGACGCTGCGCGGATAGCGGAAGTCGATCGCGTGGCCCAGCTCGTGCGCCATGAGGCCCAAGATGTGGCTGTCGGGAAGCTTCTCGACCTTCGGGGCGAAGGCGACCGTGAGGCGTCCGTCGTTGTGGGCCTGGCAGAACGCGAACTGGCGCTCGCCCCCCTCGCCCGCACGCTCGTCGGAAGCGAGGTGGATCCAGCCCAAGTCGTCGAAGGGGCTGACGTCGAGCTCGTCCATGAGGTCATCGAAGATGGCCTGCGTTCGGGGGAGCGCGTGGTTGCGGCGGTTGCCGACGAGTCGCCGCTCCTGCGCCTCCCGGTAGCGCTCGCGGAGCGAGCTGCGGCGCGCGAACGAGTCTTGGGCCGCCTCCACGAGCTCGCTCGGGGGCACATGCGCGAGCGAGCCGCCCATCCGGCTTTCGATCAGCCGACGCGTGTGCAGGGCGAGCGCGTCCTCCATGGTCTGCATCGGGAAGCCGATCTGGTCCTCCGGCCACACGTCGCGCACGTGCTCTGGATCGAAGTCCCAGCCCCAAGCGTGGCGCGCGTAGGCTTCGGGGTCCTCGGAGACAGCCAGGTAGCGCTCGTACAGCGCGGACAGTGCGCCGGTGAGGTCCTCTTCGACCGGAGGCGCGAGCCGGCCCGGGCCGAGCCTCCCGCTCGGCCCCACGTCCAGCTCCCCGGGCTCTCGCTCGTCGACCTCGATGCTCTCCGCGAGCTCGCCCTCGAGCCCTTCCAGCTCCTCGGCCTTGATCGCGTAGGCCTCGTCGAGCCGCTCGGCGAGCGCGAAGTTGCCCTGCGCGTACGCGTCCATGGCGCGTTCCTCGAGCGCGTCGAGCTCGCGCAGCCGGCGGAGCAGCTCGTCGCGTTCGGTCGAGGAAAGGCGCCGGAGGCGCTCGGGGTTGGCGAGGACGCTACGGAGCGCCGCATGCTCGAAGGAACTCGTCCTCTGCGGCCTCCCGGTCATCGTGGCCATGCGCGCTGAGACTGAAGTCGGTCGAGCTCGCTGCTCTGACGGACCTTCAGGTTGGTACACCGTCGCGGGTACCCACCGGAGGCGGTAGGCTCGTCACCATGAGATGTCGAACTCATGAGCTAGCTTCCCCAGCCGGCGCCCTAGTGCATCAGCGCGCCGCGTGACACCCGCGACTCCGCGGCCCGCACGCTCTAGCGTGTCGATCCTCGCGTAAGCGCTCCCCAGCGCCATTGCGGCCTCCATGAGTTCGGCGACAGCCCCTTGATTCTTTTTGGCGGCACGCTGCAGGGCATCATTCGCGTCCTCCAGGGCGGCGCGCACGTCTTCACTCGTCAGATCGACCACAATGGGCATTGCTTGCTCCTTCTGCGATACCCTCGGAGCCTAGCAGATCGACCAGCTCGTCGGGCACGCCCTCTTGTGCCGCTTCCGACGCGTCGACCGTGTTGGCGAGCTCGGCGAGCTGCTCTTCGATCCCGTCGAGGCTCGGTAGCTCGAAGGGGTTGCTGGGTTTGAGGTCGAACAGCTTGGCCTGGTCGAGCACAGCGCGGCCCTGGTGCGTCGCGAGCTGCTGGTCGATCACGTAGGCGGGGAGCTGCGTCGCCTCCATGAGCGCGAGCACCACGTCCTTGAACTCGGTCGGCGCGAAGCCGGCCTTGACACGGTCGAGGAGCGCCTCGCGGATTTGGTCGAGCTTCTCGGGGGAGGCCTCCAGCTCGTCGTTCTTCAGTCGCGGCACCGCGATCACGTCCCCGGTGTGGGGGTTTCGGTGGACGACCTGACCGGTCTCGTCTTGCAGGCGCTCGCCGAGCTCGCCGCCGGCCGTCAGGGGTTCCGGGAAGTCGTCGATCACGTGCGGATCGTGCTCGCTGCCGACGCTGACCGACGGGCGCGCGGAACCCTCGAGCTCGGCGAGGGTCATCGGCGCGTACTCGGCCCGGGGCGCCGTGAGGCAGGCAGGCTTGTCGGCGCCCCCGGTGACCTCGTTCCACGCGTCGTCCTCGATCGCCGAAAGGGGGGTGTCCGCGTACTCGTAGGCGAAGCGGTGCAGGTCCGCGGCGCTTCGCTGGGTCAGCTCGTCCTCCGAGAGCGCGACGCTGGCGATCACCGCGGCGCAGACGCCCTGATCGACGCCCTCGTAGAAGGCGGCATGCTCGAGCTTGCCCAGGTTGCGCAGGATGTCGCTGCACAGCTCAGGGCTGCCGCGAAGCGCCTGGGCGATCCGTAGGTAGAGCTCCACGCGGATGGCGTGGTAGCGGACCTCGTCCTCCGTGCGCCGAAACCTCACTGCTTCGCCTCCGCCGCTTCGCCGACGGCCTCGCCCATCTGCCGGAACAGGGAGAGGATCACCACCTGAGCGATCCGCTTGGTCAGCCCGGGGCCGAAGCTCGAGACGGCGTGCCCCGGGCGGAGCAGGATCCGGCCCTTGAAGGCGCGCATCTGGCCGCGGTTCTTCTGAGGGGGCAGCCGGAGCTTGCGGAAGCGGCGCCGCTTGACGGTGAGGCGTTCGAGCGAATCGAGGATCTCGCGAAGGATCGCGGGGTCGACGTCGTCATTCATGAGGATGGTGTGGTTCAGGTCGCCCGTCTTGGCGTTGTAGTTGGCTCCGATGAGCACGTGCCCCGGGGGCACCAGTCCCTCGGAGCTACCGCCAGCGGCAGCCTCCGGATCGTCGTGTTCGCGCATGCCCGACTCCTTTGGGTTAGACTACCCGCGTCCCGTGACCTTCGCGACCGTCATCGCTCTTGGGCTGCAGCCCTACCGGATCAGCCAGGAAGACAAGCTCTGGGCGGCGCGCGCCGCGCAGTTCGAGGGGCACGACCCGGCAGACACGCTCTGGACGTGGACGCAGCGCCACACGCTGCCGGCCTTCCGACGCCGCTACCCGCAGCTCCACGAGCTGATCAAGGCCCACAGCCAGCCCGTCAACCCGATCTGGCGTCGCACCGGATCCAAGTGCCGGCCCGGGGGTTCCTACCACGGCACCGATCACTGTTCGGAGGGGCGGTTGCAGCGGCGCGATCAGGCCGCGTCGCTGTCGTTCTCGCAAACCCGGCCGGATGTCCAGGCGGCGGTGCAGGCCTGGGCTGAGGGGCGCCTCCCCAACCCGGTGGACAAGGCGGTGGATTTCGCGGCGCCGGGCGTGGCCCAGTCGTTTATGAGGCGCAATCCCGGTAGCCGTCTGGTCAAGCAGGCCGGCAACTGGTTCATCGCCACCAGCGAGTCGCTCCGATGGCCCAGCGGGCGCGTCCGGATGCAGCCCGCGTCTGGCGTGCAGCGCATTCTTCCTGCGCGGAGCGGCAAGCCTGGCGCGTGGATCGTGCCTGCGCTCGTGCTGGGGAGCGCGGGTACGCTCATGGCGACCCTGTTCTACGTCGCGTGGAAGCGGCGCCCTGGGAGAAGTCGATGAACGTCGTGATCATCGGGGACAGCCACGTCGAGGCGATGGGTCCCCAGCTCACCCAGAAGTTGCCGACCGTGGGCGTCCGCGTGATGGGCTACACGACGCGGCGCGGTTGGTCGACCGACCGCTACAACGGTCGCGGCGACCTGGCCCGGCTCGTGACGCGCCCCGAGCACGGCGGCAGCGGGACCCCCGACGCGGTGGTCGTGAGCCTTGGCGGCAACGGCCGGCCGCGCAGCAAGTCGTCGTACCGATCCATCCTGCAGCGGGCGGTCAACAAGATCCGCGAGTCCGGCGTGCAGCGCATCGTCTGGGTGGGGCCCGCCACGTCGGTCGCCGAGCGGTCCGCCGCAGCCGCTGATGCGCACCGGCGCCACGAGCAGAACGCCGAGTGGCAGCGCGAGCTGCTCCCCCAGATGGGCGTGACGTGGATCGACTCGCGGCCGATGACGCGGAGCGGCCATGCCCCCGATGGCGTGCACTTCACGTTCCGGGAGGGCTACCCACGGTGGGCTGATCAGCTCAAGCATGAGATCGCTCACGCACTGGCGGGGCCCGCTCCGAGCGGCGGAGCGCCCTCCGGCGGCAAGCCGGGGCCCGGCCGACCGGCGGGCGGGATGCCGCTCAAGGGCAGCGCGGCTTCCTTCTGGGTGCCGGTCGCGATCCTGACGGTGGCGACCGGCATCTTCCTGGGGACGATCTTCCTCGTGCGGCCGCGGCCGGCCTACTAGGGGACGAGCCCGAGCAGCACCGCTGCGTAGGCACCCAGTAGCGCCAGGATGGACGCATAGCGAGCGGCGGCGAAGAGCGCGCTACGCACGGTCTCTCCAGTGCTGCAGCGCCGCGTGGACACCCTGGTGGGTCGGAACGGGCAGCGCGTCGAGCTCGAACCAGCCCGCGTCGTCGTGCTCGTCGTTGAGGTCGACCTCGAACTCCTCGGGGAGCTTGACCAGCAGCGTCGCGTAGTCGTCTCGATCGAGCCTGTCGGCGATGTGCAGGAAGCCGCGGTAGCCCGTCTCCTCCTCGAGCTCGCGCAGGGCCGCGTCGCGAACGCTCTCCCCGGGCTCAATGTTGCCGCCGGGGATCGACCACAGGCCCGGGGATCCACCCTGGTCGGAGCGCAGCAGGAGGAGCACGCGGCCGGTCGTGTTCACGACGATGAGGGTGCCCGCCGATCTCATGGTGACGAGCCTACCACCGAGGGGTACGATGGCGAGCGGTGGCGACGTACCTGGAGATGCCCGAGGAGCTCATCGAGCCGAACGGCGGCTCGAAGTGGGAGGTCGTCTACGATCCGTCCGTCGTCTATCGTTGGCTGAAGCCGGTCCGCGTGGTGGGCCTGATGCCGAAACGCAAGCGGCGCCGTCGACCGAAGCGCTCGTCGATCCCCGATCTGCTGAACGCGATCGTCGACCACGACCGCGAAGCGATCTACGTGGCGATGCTCACCAAGCAGCAGCGCGTGTTCGCGGTGTACGTGCTGGGCATCGGGGGCCCGAACGCGACGACGGTGGACCGTACGACGCTGCTGCGGTCGGTGCTGCTCGCCAATCCAGACGGTGGCGTCGTGCTCATCCACAACCATCCCTCGGGTCGGAAGAGGCCCTCGACCGACGACGCGCATCTTACGAAGAGCGCGAGCGAGCTGCTCGGCCGCTTTGGCTACAAGCTGGTGGATCACCTCGTGATCGCACGCGACGGTGTCTTCTCGTTCGAGCAGGCCGGGATGGTGGGCTGATGGCGACGTACGATCCGCTTCCCGAGCAGCTATTCCCCAACGCGCCCGACCCGCTGCTGGGCGACATCGGTGAGCTCGAGATGCGCACGACGTTGGCCTACGACGGGGCACCCCCAACTCACCGCGCGACGAAGTCATCGCGAGAGCTCGTCCGCTACGTCCTCGAGCGCGGTATGGAGCCAGGCGAAGTCGTCATTGTTGCTCTCGACAGCCAGATGGTGCCGCTGAACTCGTTTCCGGCGCCCTACGACGCCGCAGCGGACGAGGAAGACTTCCTGATCGCGGCGGCGAAGGTCGCGGTGCTTTCGGGCGGCATGATGGCGATCGTAGTGCGCATGATCGAGCATCCGCCGAGCGCAGACGACCTCGGCGACGACCCGGTCGTCGAGGATCTGCGCGAGCTCCGAGCCGGCACAGCGAGCACGAGAGGAAAGGTCGGCGTCGACTTCCTCGACTACATCATCCTCGGCCCGACCGGGAGCTACCGCAGCGCGCTGGACGAGGGCCGCATCTAGCTCTGGTCGGGTGGCGGCTCCGAGGGGATCGGGTCGGTCGGCACGGGCAGGCCGGCCTTGCGTAGCTCGAGCTCCATGATCATGCGCAGGCGCTTCTCCGCGTCACGCGCGGTGCGAAGGTCGGCCATGCCGGCTCCGCCGTCGCTCCAGGAGGCGTTCATGATGCGGGCCATGAGCAGCTCGAGCTCGTCACGCCTCTCGCCGGTGACCGAGTCAGCGCCGGCGGCGATCGCCCAGGTGATGAGCGCTTCGACGGCCTCGGGGAGGTTGCGGGCGATGTAGAGCTCGCGCCGCTCGGATGGAGGCAGGAACCAGGAGCGCGAGCTTCGACGCCTCGGGTCGTGCTTGGACACAACTCACCTTTACAGCGTCTTCAGCACGCGTGCTACGCGGACGCCCGGCGTACGCCGGCCCCAGTTCATCAGCGCGACCACACGCTTCGGCGTCGCGTGCATCCGGCCCGTGCCGTAGCGCTTGCCCTGGGCCTTCATCTGCGCCTCGTGCCGCTTGATGAATGCGACGGTGCGACGGGCCTTGTCGCGCATTGCGCGCGTCCACCGCGCCGGCTTGGTTGCCTTGGTGCGGGCGAGCAGCGGCAGCTCGCGGCGGATGTGCGGTAGCGAGGCTTCCTTGCTGCGCGGATCCTTGGCCCAGCGACGGATCTGTGCGGGGCTCATGTTCACGAGGCGCTTGAAGTCGCGCTCGACCTGCGCGTCGGTGGCCCGAGACGTGCGCCGACGTCGCGGCCGGTTGCGCGATGTGCGCCGGCGCGATGTGCGCCGCCTCACAGCCGCTCCTCGAGCGAGCCGAGCGCATCGGCGACGTTCGCGCGGACCTCGCCGATCTTGCTCTCGAACGACCGACGCACGCCGACGAGCTGTGTGAGATAGCGCTCGGTGGTCGCCAGGCTCTCGTGGCCCAGGAACTCCTGGATCCCCCGAACGTCGACGCCGGCCTTCTCGAGCGTGTGCGCGGCCATGTGTCGCAGGGCGTGGACGTGGACGTGGGGTTCATGCTCCAGCCCGACGCGCGCGGCGGCCCGCTTGAGGATCCGGGCCATCTCCCGGGGCCTCAGCGGCTCGTGGGGATCGCGGTGCGCGCAGCGGGTCATTCCCTCCTCGGAGGCAGCAAAGACCGCATGGTCGGAGCGCATGCTCTGAAGGCGGCGGGACGCGACCCAGTATTCGCCGATCGCCACCCAGGCGGTTTCGGGCAGCTCCCAGCGCAGCCATCGGTTGCCCTTCACCCGGCAGCGGTAGGCATACGGCTTGGCGCCCACGTCGAGATCGCGCACGCGCAGCCTGGCCACCTCGGCGCGGCGCCGACCGGTGAAGGCGAAGAAGAGCAGGACGGCTCGATCGCGCAGGCCCATCGGATCGCCAGGGATCGCGCGGAGGATCTTCTCGAACGTCTCCCAGCGCATCGCTTCGATGACGCCTTGGGGGACGACGTCGGTGCGCGAGATCGCGCGAACGGGGTTGTGGGCGACGAGGCCTCCGGTCGACGCGCTCTGCGGCCGGCGCAGGAACTCGAAGAAGGCGGACAGGGCGCTCAGGCGCTGATAGACGGTGGCGTCGGAGCGGCCGCTCTGTTGGAGCTGGAGCTTGTAGTCGGCGACCATCGCCGCGTCGACGTCGCGAGGGCACGGCCAGTCGTAGGCCTCGAAGAACTGCCGGATCGCGGTGCGATAGGAGCGGCGGGTGTTCTGGTTCTTGTCGGCCAGGAAGGCGTACAGGGCGCGCAGGAAGAGGCGCGTGCCTTCCTCGGACCCGCCGCCGAAGCGGATCAGCGCGATGTCGCTGTTGGGACCGAGCTGCTCGAGCACGCCCAAAGCGTATCACGTGGTGGGCGCCTACCCTTCCGCGGCGACAACGGGAGCTGTGCCATCCACCACGGCGCGGAGGTTCCGTTCGGAGGGTCCGCGCTTCCGCGTCCGTTCGGCGCGCCGGACGGCATTCGTCATGGACTGGCGCGCGTGCTCGCCTTCGGCGTGGAGCTCTTGAAGGAGCTTCGTGACCTGGGTGGGCTCCTCGGCGTCCTCCTCCTCGTCGCTCTCGAGCTCGTCGGGGGCGTCGGGGATCCGGGGGATGCGGTGGGTCATCGTTCGGGCCTCCTCATCGCGCCCTGCAGCATCGCGCTGAGCTTCTCGATGGACTGCGTCGCGGTGCGCATGGTCTGCAACTGCTCGGCGTGCAAGGCACGGATGTCATCGTACCGCTTTTCATGGAGCGATGTATTCGCGGCCCGCTCGGCCGCAAGCTCATTGCGGAGCCGCTCGAGGTCGGCCGTCATGCGCTCGATCTCGCGATCGTCTCCGACGACCACGGCCGCGAGGCTCTGGAGCAGCGAGTCGATCTGGCTCCTCAGGACTGCCCGGGTCTGCTCGACGGCCTCGTCGAGGTCATGCAGGCTGGCGCGGCGCTTCTTGCGCTCCTCGGGTGTGGAGGCCTCGCCTTCGCCTTCGCCGAGGATCATGTCGAGCAGCTTCTGGTTTCGGTCCCAGAGCTTCCAGAGGAAGAACCCCTGGGCGGCCATGATGGCGAGGCACAGGGCCACCGGCAGCCCGTAGCGCGTCATCGCCTCTCCGAAGAGCTCGATCAGCGCATCCACAGGTCCACACCGCCTTCAAGCCCGACACCCCCAGCCTGGGACACCGTCGGCCAGCAGGCAAGGATATTTCCGCACCTCACCGTTCGTCGTGCTCGACGAGGCCGTTCTTGCGCAGGGCGTAGTAGACGATCAGCGAGACGGTGATCGAGCCCGATGCAGCCATCGCGACGCCGAGAAGACGGCGCCCGCGGTACGGCGTGACGAGGTAGAGGCCGGGAAGGATGAAGACGGTCCGCAGGATCGTCGCCTCGAGGACGCGGCCGACCGACCCCTCCTCACCCTCGAGCAGGGATTGGATCGCGTACGAGGAGGGTGGCGAGCCGCGGCGGACGAGGTTCGATCGGGGCACGTCTCGAGTGTAGCGGGTTCTGGGCTCGACGGTCGCGCGCTACAGCTTCCACAGCTTGGCCGGCACGATCGCGTTGGCGACTGACCGGGGCCAGAGGCCCGCCTTCACGCCCTTGCTGACGGCCCGACGCGTGTGCGGGTAGCGCTTCTCACGCCACTTGCCGTAGGAGCTCCGGCCGAGCCGGCGCACCAGGCTGGCGGCGAACTTGCCGACGTCCTCACGGTGGACCGTGTCCCCGACGCTGCGCAGCGCGCCGGTGAGCGCCCGTGCGGCGGGGCCCGGCCCGTTGACGCTGAACGAGTGGTAGACGCACATCGCGAGGTCGAGCTCGTGCGCCAGCGCTTCGGCGCGAAGGCCGATCGGGGAATCGAGCCCGGTGGTGTGGCTGCCGTAGCCCTTCATCTCCAACGCGGTCCGCGACTTGGCCATCCACTCGGCGGCGTAGGCGACCTGCGCCGGGCGGGTCGCGGGGTGCGCGAGCAGCTCGTGGAACCGCAACGCCCACCGCTTGGCCTGCTCCCACTTCTGGTTCTTGCCGCGCCGCGTGGGCGCGGGGACGTTCCCGTTGTTGGGCGTGAAGAGGTTGCGGATCGTGCGTCCAGGGACCGGGTGACCCGTCGCCCGCGAGCGAAGCTTGCCGTCGCGCGCGACGTAGTAGCCCTCCTGCTCGAGCGCGTTCCACAACGCGGTGAGGGGAGGACAGCGGCGCGTCATGACCTCGATGCGTCGCAGCAGCCCGAAGAGGCTGCTCTGGGTCATCGTCTTCGGCGCCACCGCGATGTTGTGGAGCAGGCCGCCGCTCATGGCGGCGCCGTCGTAGGACTGCACCATCCCCCAGCTCGGCGCCTCGAGCTGGCTCGTGAGCCAGACGGCCCTGTCCATGTGCATCGACAAGTCGAAGTCGTCGAGGGAGACGGAGTCGGTGCCGCGCACGAGCGCGCCGGCCTTGGTCTTGCGGAAGCGGACGTGGCGAACGTTCGGCATGACTGCGAGCATACCGCAGGGACATCGACCATTGCATCCCACCGCTGCATGCGCGATGCTCGTAGGCCGTGCTGCCGGACCCCGACTTCGACCCCAATCGCCCCACCAACTTCACAGTCGCCATCATAGGGCTGCTGTTGTTCGTCGCCCTGAGCGTGACCACAGGCGTCGTGGTGGCGAACGTACTGATGGCTCGCGAGCTCGACAGGCTGACACCGGAATCCGACGCGCCCGTGGTCGTGCTGGGCGCGGAGGAGCAGCAACTCTGCGAAGCGTACTGCGTTGGGCGCGAGTCTTCGCTGTTCGTGCTCGACCGCCAGCGCCACACGTGCGTGTGCGCAGACGGCGCGGTGTACGACACCGGCCTGCGCCGTGCTCGCGACCCGCTGCTAACCTACGACCTGTTCTGCAACCGGTTCGACCCGGGTCTCGATCACTGGGCCGGCCGCTAGGGCTGCTCGTCGCCTTCCAGTTGCGCGATCGCGTGATCGAGGTAGAAGCGGGCCTTCTTCAGGTCCTCGACGAGCTTGGCCGGATCCTTCTTGCCGGCGCGCGCGACGTACTTGATCACCTGGAACTTCATCGCGCCCAGGTTCTCTTCGGGCGTCAGCCACGCGTCGGTGACCTTGATGACTTCGTAGACCGTGTCGCCGCCGTAGTGGAGTGGGTGGTTGACGGCCTCGATCTCTTCGGCGGTGGGTTCGGTCATTTCTCTCCAGAGAGCATCAGGCGATGCTGGATCCAAGGGGCACGGAGGTTGGCGATGAAGGGTCCGCCGAAGCGAGCTCCGCGTGAGGCCCATCCCATGGTGCCAGGTTGGGTGGTCGAGAAGCGGCCGGTGCTCTCCCGCATTGGGTAGCCGAACATTGCGGCGTGTTCGAACGCAGCCAAGTTGCCTGCTTGGCGCAGCTCGTTGTAGTGTGCGAGGTCGTCCTCGGGGTCCTCGTAGTTGACGCGGCCGCGCGCGCATCGCGCAACCGACAGCCGGAGGAGCGTCGCGTCATCGTAGAAGGGCAGCCGAGACGCTGGCCAAGGAAGGCGCGAGCCCGTCTGAAAGACGAACGGGAGATGCCACATCCCGGGCGCGAGCGCTTCGGGCTCGCTGGCGTCGCGCGCGGCTTTCATCGCCTTGGCGAGGTTGCGGACCCCCGGGAGCGGATCGCGTAGCCGCCGCGCGAAGAAATCGTCCCACTCGGTCGCGGAGACGACTTGGCTGGTCAGCGCGTAGCCGGCGCCGCCACGCAGGTACGAGACACCACAACGAGAGAACTCTCGGCTCGGGAAGAGGGGCTGTGTGTGCGCGTCGAGGAGCTGCGCGTAGGCGAACGTGCACCAGAGAGTGGTCAGGCGGACGCCCTGGGCCTCCGAGTCGGCCAACACGAACGCCTCGTAAGGCCCGGGCGCCTCCATCAGCAGAAGCTCTCGACGAAGATGCTTGCGCGCGCGATCTCGGCCTGGTCCTGATGACCCAGCCGGTACTCGAGCACGAGCCGCTCGCCACCGCTGAGCTCGCGCTCTTCGCCGGTGTCGAACGACTCGTCGTCGACCAAGTCGTTCACGATCGTCTGGGTGATGGTCTCGCGGGCGCCGCCTCGGTAGAGCGAGAGGCGCGTGTCGGCGTTCTTGGCCGACAGCATGCCGATCCCGACGCGGCATCCGTGCGTGAGCTTGAGCTCTGGCACCTCGAGCGAGAGCACCTCCCGCCACTCGGTGCTGTCCTCCGTCATGACGGGCGCGTCGAGCTCGGCCTCGAGGTTCAGATCCGTTCCAGTTGTCATAGTCTCTCTCCTCTCAGGCCCCCGGCTTGAATCGCAGGGGCCGTAGCTTCGTGTCCTTGGCCAGGCGCAGCGGATGGCGGGGGTGGCCGTTGTTGGTGTCCTTGGTGCCGAGCCGGAAGGGCTGCGCGCCCCAGCTCCAGAGCTGCTGGAGCATCTCGTGCCCGCGCCCGTTGAGGGAGCCGTGCGCGCCCCACGCGCAGATGACGGTGGACGTGTTGGCGACAGCGCGCAGCACGTGCTCTCGGTTGTCGGGGCCGATCGGATCCTCGGCCTTCTTGAGGTCGCGCGGGTGCGTGGCGCGGAAGCCAAAGAGGTTGACGACCTGCAGGCCGCCGTAGCCCCATGCCTTCGAAAAGTTGATGCAGCGCCGAATCGTCGCGTCGTCGATGTCGGCATCGGCGGTCGAGGGGTTGAGCATGATCCAGACAGGGTCCTCGCGCGTGTTGCCGATGTCCCAGCACCGCGTCAGCAGGTAGCGGTAGAGACCGCACTCGGAGATCACGGCGGTGCGCCGGACGCTCGGGATGAGCGAGAGCTGGCGCGTCTTCATTCGCTCTCCGGCGCGCCCATCGGACGCCCACTCAAGAGGTTGCGAATGAATCGACCCGAGGGATCGAACCGGACGACCCAGAGGGACATCCACAAGAACGCGAGCGCCGCCACGACCAGCGCGACACGCCAAAGCCCGCGGGGGGCACACGTCAACGGGAGGGAGAGCCAGAAGGCGCTCCCCACGAGTCGCCACATCACGCTCCGATCGAGCGGCGACCCGTTCACCCGCCTTTCCTCTCGGGCGCATCAGCGCAGGCGCCGTCCGATTCGGGCCGCGTCCTGCGTCGTTCACTGCGCGTCTGCTCGTCGTCGGGCCACTGCGGCGAAGCCAGGGTGTGACCGATCAGGATCTGGTGCTCGGGCAGCTCGAACCATTTGGGGTCGGTCATTGCTGCTGCGCTCGTTGCTTGATTCGTTCGCTGCGCTTCATGTTCACGTCCCCTCGCTCTCCGGCGCGCCCATCAAGTCCTGGTGCCTGTGCTCGACGATGGCCATGAGTTGCTCGGAGTGCTTCTCGGCCATGCGCAGCAGGTTACGCCACAGCTTCCGCCTGTGATGGTCCTGCGTGTCTTCTATCAGCGCCGCGAAGTCGCCAACATCCGCGTGCCACTCGCCGGCCAACCCTCGTAGCCTGGAGCGAAGGTCCGCGATGTCGGCGACGTGCGCTTCGGTCAGCTCCGCCATCAGCTCCATGGCGAGCAGCGCTTTCTCGTCTTGGCCGGCCCGGAAGGCG
Source organism: Planctomycetota bacterium (assembly GCA_028278425.1). Lineage (GTDB taxonomy): Bacteria > Planctomycetota > UBA1135 > UBA1135 > JANQEJ01. The sequence continues at coordinate 55,815 of JANQEJ010000327.1, forward strand.
CGGAGCAGCAGGCGTCCTACGTCGGTCCGAGTGGGGGGCCACGTAGACCAGCGTTCGGGGCCTTTGCCGCTGACCCACGCGGCCGCCTCTTCATTGATGCTGAAGGAGGAGCTCTCGGGCAGCTCGGGCGTGACGGCCTGACAGTTGCCCTCTTCTGATCCGCAGTCGGCGCATTTCCCGACCGCATCCAGCGCGCTCCGTAGGAGCTCGCGGGCCTCGGCCCAGTGTGGGTGCTCTTCGGCTTGGCGCGCTGCCTCCACCACCGCCTCGAGCTGCCGCACGTGTTCGCGCATCGGGTCCTCGGTGGACCGCATCGCCCAGCCGCTCGCCGGATGGAGCTCGTCGGAGAGGTCGATGATCTGCTCGCCCTCGAGCCAGCGGCGAACGAGCGCGGGCGGGGTGCGCTGCTCCCGGAACCACTTCTCGATGAATGCCTTCGCTTGCGCGTAGCCCTCGGCGGTGAGGCCGGGGAATTCCCTCAGCGCGTCTTGCTCGTCGTAGTCGCGAGCGAGCCAAGCCGGGAGCCGGGTGCGTCCGATCGTGGGCCAGCCGCCGCAGACCTCCGGGTTGGTGAAGATGCCGGGGGCGACTTCGCGGTATTCGCTCACTTCGATTCCTCGCTGGTTCTGCGGGCGCTGGGGCGCCGTTTCGGCTCGGTGTTCTCGCGTAGCATGCGGTCGAGCTCGTCACGTAGGGCCTCTGCGCCCGTGCGGTCGAGGGTGGCTCCGCGCCAGCGGTCGAGACAGAGCTGGATTCGAAACCGCTCCCCATTCGTCGAGTAGTGCTTACGCCCCCACCGCCGCACGACCTGCAGCGCGCCGCGCACCGTGTCGACCTCCACGAGCTCCTCGATACCGGGAAGGGTGTCCGCGGGGATGGTCCGCGATGCGTTCTTGGCCATCAGTACCGCCGGGTGCCCGAGCGGCCCATAGGGATGCCCAGGCAGCGCCAGAGGAGTTGGTTGCGCAACTCGTAGGCGCGGCGAACAGCGGCACGCGCGAGCTGCTCGAGGTAGCTGGTCATCCCCTCTCCATCGCCCTTCGCGCGAGCGGGCGCCACCCGACCGGGGCAGCGCTCACGTCACGTCCTTGAAGCGTTTCTGGAAGCGTTCGAGCAGGGTGTCCGCTCCGTTCGAGGCGTGCTGGACGCCTTTGCCGGCGGCGAGCTGCGCGGCGACGAACACGACCCAAACCATGCTGTCGCGACGTCGCTGCGCCTGCCGCTCGTAGTCGCGTTCCCCCGCATCGACGTCTTTTCCATCTTCACTCATCGGGTACCTGCTCGTATTCTTCGGCCAACGCGGGTGCGAGCGCATCCACCGCCTCGCGCCATTCGCGCTCGCGCGCGATCCAGCCTGCGGTCGTGTATCCGCGCTCGGGGTCCGCAAAGGGTTCGTGTTTCCACGCGACCGAGGTCTTGGCGATGCGCAGGAGCGCCGCCGCCAGGTTGTGCAGGCGCGCGATGCCGACGGCATCCGCAGGGCCTCCGCTCGCGCGATGGTCGGTGAGGCGCGGGGGGTTGGCGACCTTGTCGCTGCCGCACCACACGCCATTCGCGTCGGCGCGCCAGCGGCCGCGGCTCATCTTGTCGAGCTCGGCCTCCAGGCGTTCGAGCTGTTCTCGGAGCTCCTCCATCAGACAGCGACGGGCGCGGTGATCTTCGGGTGCGGTGTGTAGCCGTGGAGTCCGATGTTCTCCCAGCGGATGGACATCAGCGCCTCAAGCGGAGAGCAGTTCTCCGGGGTGCCACCGACGTAGAGCTGGGGAGACGGAGCGGGCATGCGCGACAACTGCTCCTTCACCTGCTCGACGTGGTTCTTGTAGATGTGGACGTCGCCGAACGAGACGACCAGGTCGCCGGCCCGATAGCCGAGCACCATGGCGATCATCTCAGTCAGCAGCGCGTAGCTCGCGATGTTGAAGGGGACGCCCAGAAAGACATCCGCGCTGCGCTGGTACATGTGGCAGCTCAGGACGCGCCGATAGCGCCGCTCGTGATCGGGGGTGTGGCCGTAGGGGGAAGGGTGCGGAGAATCTTCCTCGTGCGTTTCGAACTGGAAGAGCGTGTGGCAGGGAGGCAACGCAACGGTGTTGGCCTCGCGCGGGTTCCAGCCTGAAACGATGATGCGTCGGGAGTCGGGCGAGTTCTGGAGCAGATCGAGCGCGTTGGCGATCTGGTCGAAGCCGTCGTCTCGGTAGCTGAGGCGGGATACTCCTGGCGAGCCCATGATGTGGGTCCGCGTTCCTGGTGTCGCACCGAACCGCCTCCACTGATGTCCGTAGACTGGACCGAGGTCGCCTTCTGCACGTCCGAAGCGCGCACACTGCTCCTTCGTGGCCCACTCCTTCCAGATGTCCACGCCAGCTTCGCGTAGCTCTTTCTCGTCCGTCGAACCGCGCAGGAACCAGAAGAGCTCCTCGGCGATCCAGCGCAGCGGGAGCTTCTTGGTCGTCAGCAGCGGGAAGCTGTGGCGCAGGTCGAACACCAGCCGCTCACCGAAGAGCGACAGCGTGCCGGTGCCAGTGCGGTCGCCCTTCGAGCGACCGTGAAAGAGGATCTGCCGGAGCAGAGCCAGGTAGGCGAGGTCGTGGTAGCGGTGCGGTGGTTTCATGGTTCGCCTGCTCGGTGGGATGAGACGCCTACTCGTGCTCGGTGAGCCACGGCGGCAGCCCAGGCGCGAGGACGACATCGGTGAAGGTGGTGGGGACTTCGATCCATCGAAGGCCGTCACCGTCGGTGGTGGTGGGCAGGTTGTGCTCGGGGTCGCCGTCTTGCACCCGCGTGTAGAGGACTGCGGGATCGCCTGGACGCGACTCGGACGGGATGGCCTCGAGCGCTGCTGCCAGGCTCGGGTACTCGCGGGAGTTGACGGACCACCGACGCCTGCGCGTCACTTTCTTGGCCGACGGCAGAGCGGCGAGGGTAGAAGCGAGCCACTCGAAGGAGTACGTCGACTCCGCGTTCGGGTCCCGCGATTTGAGCACCGCCGTTGCTGCCTCCGCCACGGCCTCGAGCTCGGCGATGCGGGCGAGGGCTCGGTCTACCGCCTCCTCTAGACTGGCCGGACCGTCGGCGCCCACTGCAGCCACAAGCCGCTGTGCCGAGGGGCGCCTACCCTCGCGCCGCACTTTCCGCAGCACCGCAACCAGTTCTGACTCGAACTCTGCTGCGACCGCCTCCTCCTGCACCAGAGCGGCGACGATGTACTCGACGCGCACCACCGCTACTCCTCCTCGTCGTGCGCGGCGTCGTCGTCCTCGGGCGGCATGTGCGCGGCGAGCTCCTCGAGCAGGTCGCGCATCCGGGCGACGACCTGGCTCGTGTTGCGCGCGATCGTCGCGACCTGCTCGCCGAGCGCGCGCACCTCCGAGTCGTCGTGCGAGTGGTCGACGGACCCGTTGCCGATCAGCGTGGCCGCGTTTGCGAGCTCGGCTTGGATGCCGTTGTAGCGCAGCGCGATGCGCTTCACCGAGTCAATGTCAGCCGCGAGCATGGCGCGCAGCTCATCAACGGTGATCTCGCCTTCATCGACCAGCACCGTGGATGCGTTGAAATCGCGGGTAGCTGTCATAGCGTGCAAACTCCCTCTTGCTGAATGCCTGCGCATCCGGTAATACCACGAAACGCGAGCCCGAGATAACACATCTTATCGGCCGCAAAAAAACGTAAGGATTTCGACATGGCTGATTCCGACTCCAACCCGACCGTCCGCGAGGACATGCACACGATCCTCAGCCTCATCGACGGCGCGCCCGAGGCGGTGGCCGCGTGGCACCGTGTGGCGGCGGTGCTCGACGGGTCGCCCGACATGACCCCGGCGCCGACGTCCGAGCCGATCCGCAACCTCGAGGTGCTCGTGCCCTCGGAGACCGTGCGCCAGATCGCCGAGGCGAAGACGAAGGAACACGAGGACAAGGCCGAGTCCTACCAGAAGCAGCGCGACGACATGGAAGCGGCGGGCACGGCGGACGACGACCCCAATCTCAGCCACGACGTGCTGCGCGACATCAAGCGCCGCATCAATGGCCACCGGGAGCAGGCGACCTTCTTCGGCTTCCTGAGCTCGCACATCCCGGCCGGCCGCGTCTACCAGCTCGGCATCGGTGACCTTCGAGTGCTCGGCCTCACGGACCGGCACTTCTGATGGGCGCACCGAGCGACAACGACCCCGTGGGTGGTGCGGCGGCCGACCACGCGGCCTCTCAGCTTCTCAAGGAGGAGCGCGATCGGCTCGTCGCCGAGATTCGCGAGATCGATGGCCAGGAGGAGCAGGTTCTTGCCGGCATCCGGCGCGACAGCGCGCACCCGCGCAACGCGCTCCTCGACCGGCTGATCCGGATCGAGCACGTGATCGCGATGCAGAGCCTCTCGGGCGCCATCGTCATTGGCGGCGGCTTCGAGATGTTGGGCGGCTATCTCTCCGGCCACGCGAGCAGAAACACCCTCGCCGATCTCCTCGAGAACCTCAGTTCGAAGAGCGGGAAGAAATCGCGATGACGGCGAAGGCGGAGAGGCAGCCGGGCGCCTCGGCCGATCGGTGGGACATCCGCACCGAGCCCTACACCGGCGTCAGCTTCAACAAGAAGACGGGCGTCATCAAGAACGTGACCGGAACTCGGATCCGCTACCGGCCGAAGGGCACGCGCGGTCGGTTCCGGGAGTTCACCGTCGTGGGCAATCTCCCAAGCGCGCCGCTCGCCGACATCGTCAGCAAGTACGAGGACGAGCTGGTCCCCAAGTACAGGAAAGAGATGGGGCGCTAGCGGCGCCGGGAGGAGTGCATCGTGTACCAAGTCACGCTCGCCATCATCAAGCCCGACGCTGTGAGGTTGAACGTCGTCGGGGAGATCCTCGCTTTCATCGGCAGACCCAAGCGGGCGCGCCGAGGGAGAAGTCGTCACCACCACCTGAACCTGCTCACCAAGCTAGACTCGGCCGCTCGCGAGGGACGCCTGCAACCCATCGCTATCCAGATGGCGACCGGCGGCTTCGACTTCTGGGCAACCTTCTACGAGGAACACGCGGGCAAGCCCTTCTTCGACGAGCTCTGCACGTTCATGGCCTCTGGGCCCAGCGTCTTCGTGGTGTTGGAGGGCGACGACGCGATCAGCGAGTGGCGTGAGCTCATGGGCGCCACCAACCCAGCCGAGGCCGCGGAGGGAACGCTGCGCCGGCTGTACGGAACGAGGGGTCCAGCGAACGCGGTGCACGGATCCGCCAGCCAAGCGGATGCGGAACGCGAGCTGAATCTGGTGGAGCGGCTGCTCTCCTACGGGTCCCTGCGCGATCAGCACGAGGCACTCGGGCGCGAACTCGATCAACTGCGGACCAACGTGGGCAGCACCGTGGAGCGAATGGTCGTGATCTGCGAGCGCTGGGAGACCGACTCTCGCTACGCGCTCTGGGAGGCAGCGCGCCACCTTCAGCGATTGCTGGATGCAGGCTCAGAGCGTGCTCCCCGTGCGCTCGCCCACCCGACCACGCAGGAGCTCCTCCGGACAGTGCTGGAGTGGTCGGAGAACGACAACCCGGCCGCCCCGGAGATCATCGAGGCGCTCGGACCGTGGGTCGAAGCGGGGTGCCCGGGGCTCGAGCGATGAAGGGCATCGAGGTGATCGCGGTGGTGGTGCGGTTCCTGGTCGTCGTGGCCATCGCTGTCCTCTCGTGGGTCTTCGCGCTGCGGGCCGTCCTGCAGTCGAGTTACGGGCCGGCGGTGCTCCTCTGCTTCATGGGGGCCGTCGCGACGGTCATGGTTGCGATCTTCGTGTGGCAGCCGCTACGCGATTCCTGGCGCAGATGGCAAGCGCGTCGCGTTGCGCGGCGAGGGCGAGAAGAGGAGGAAGAACGATGAAGGCTTGGGGAAAGAAGTACCGCGAGATGGCGCGCGACGAGGACAAGGTCCTGATCAAGCTCGCCCTCAACCTCAACGAGGTCCCCGGCGGTGGAGGACCGAAGTCGCGCGCCGCGATGAGGCTCGGCGTCGCCGAGTACGTGGGCGTGATCGACCCCGACAAGGCCGCGCTCATCGGGGACATCGTCATGCTGGGCAAGAACCCGGGCGCCGCGATCAAGCGCATGTCGAGCTGGGTGCGCTGGGCCCACGCGACGCTGCGTCGCTTCGGGCTCGACGACGAGGCGCAGGCCGTGCGTCCGATGATCGAGGCCGGCGACTTCGAGCCGGATGAGCGGGGCGCCCAACCCAACCCCTCCATCGCGGCGGCGATCCAGGAGAACGAGAAGGCCACGAAGGACGCGCTCGCGGCCGACATCGAGCACGTCCGCGAGTTCGTGTCCTCGTCGATGCATGCCGAGGACACCCTCGTGCACGAGAAGGCCGGCGACGCGCTCTGTGCGCTGGAGCGCATCCAGGCTGCGCTGTGACCCGCAGCGTTCACGACGATCTCGAGCGGGAGCGCCAACGGCAACGGCGCACACGGGAGATCCAAGACAAGGCGGCTGAGAGCGCGAAACGCTGTCTGGAGGAGCTTGACCCTCGTGGGCTGCTTGCTTCGATGCAGAGCTTGGACCTCCACTACGTGCCGAAGTCGTTGCGCAAGGCGCTTTACGAACACGTGGCCGACGTGTTCAGCTTCGCTGCGCGGCGTCTCGATCGGGATGACCCGTGAAGCCCATCGATCATCCCGTGGGCGGCCTGGTCGCACCCGCCGCCGAGCTTGGTGTCTACCAGGTGCAGGAGGACGGGTTCTCGGTGTGGCACTGGGTGATCGCGTCGAGCGAGGAGGACGCGCGCGCCGTGTGGGAAGAGCAGCAGCGCGACTACGGGCTCGATGAGGCACAGATCGCCGAGCGCACCGTGACGGCGAAGCGGCTCTCCCCCTCGGCCGCGGCCGCGGTCGAGTACGTTGGGCACGCCGACGAGCCCAAGGACATGTGGGCCCAGTTCTGCCGCGACCCGTCCCGGCGGCACGTGGCCTGCTCCGAATACTGAGGAGACCGATGCATCAGGAAGACGACATGAGAGACCTGGCGGCCGCGCTCGACGAGGATGACGAGCTGAGCAGCGACTTCGCCGACGTGCACCCGAACGCTGCGCACAACGCGCTCGTGGATCAGGTCGAGGCCGCCATCACCAAGAGCCTGGGGCAGATGACGCAGGGCACCCAGGCCAACAGCCCGCAGCTCGACCGGCTCGTCCGGATCCGCACGATGCGGGCTCTCGAGCGCATCGCCGCCGCCGTCGAAGGGATCCGACGGTTCGAACCGTTCGGCGGGGCCGTTGAGCGTCCGGAGGAGGCATGAGCAAGCGCTACCGGCTCTTCGTGACGCTGGATCTCGGCGAGATGGAGGTTCCGGCGCGCGATGAGAGCCACGCCCGGGAGCATCTCACGGGCTTCATCAAAGAAGAGGTGTCGCGTCGTCTCGACGAGTTCGTCGACTGGGACGCGATCGAGGAGGTCACGGATGGTTGAACCGGCAGAGGAGGAGCGCGCCGAGGGCATGATGAAGGCCGCCGGCCTCGTGCGACGCATCCAGTCGCAGTACGAGGAGCAAGCCGCCCAGGCGGGAAGCGGATCGGAGCGGACCCACTACGAGTCCTGCGCTGGCGTGGCATCGCAGTGCATCAGCGCGATCGAGCGCGGCGTCGCGGGGGGCGCCCACCACGGGCCCAGCGCGCGCATTCAGATCGAGCAGCTCGCCGCGCACTTGATGACCAACCACGCCGGAGAGGTGCGTCCCGGCGAGAGCGTGGTGGACGCCGCGATCCGGCTGCTTGCGTCGAAGGCGGGGTGACGGTGGCCGAGGAGCAGGAAGACGCCGCGGCGGCGCCCGGGATCCTCGACGACCTGTGCGCCCTGTTCGGTCGCTCGGAGTTCGAGGGCTACACGAAACCGCGCGAGCGCTGGCTGCATCTCGCCAACCTCGTACGCGAGCAGCACCGCGAGCTGAGGCGCATCGAGAACCGCAACCAGCAGCTCGAGCTTCGCATCGAGTCGCTGAAGGCCGTCGCCGACGGGGCGCTGACGATCGATCACCTCGGTGAGATCGTCGAGCTCAAGGGGCGCGTCGCCGAGTTGCAGAACCAGCTCGCTCGCGGGAGTACCGAGGAAGAATAGGCGCGGCCCCCAGGCCGCGAAATCCTGGGGGCCGCTGGAGCTATGACACGGACCGAAACCGGTCCCCGCACGAAGCGTAGCGCGGGCCGGCCGAGAGGAGCAAGACATGGTCAAAGCAACCTGGCGTCAGCCCCCTCCTTTGATTCCGCTGGAGACAGGCGCTCGCACGTCCGACGACGTCCTCGCCATCCACCTCACGTTCAATGCGGGAGGGTGGGCGACTTTCTACATCGACGACGCGCGCGGCACGCTCGCGGTCGTGAGCGACTGGGGCTCCTGGTCGCATCGCTGGGGGCGCGGGCCGTGGCTGGCCGTGGAGCCCCCGTGCCTGTCGCGCGCCCTCGCCGAGAACTTCGGGAAGGACGTTCACTACGTCGCCAAGAAGCTCTGCTACGGCGTCAACGACGAGTACGACGCGAGGGCCACCCGGGTGGAAGTCCTGAGCCACATCCTCCAGCGACGTCGCGAGGGGACACTGACTCAGAGCCAAGCACGTGAGGCGTGGGACTACGCCGAGCTGATCGAGTGGGAGCACGGGCCCTATGTGGTCGCCGAGGAGCTCAACAGCGCCACGATGGTCGACGTGATGGGCTGCGAATACTACGAGTTCATCGAGTACACGCCGCCCACCAGCTACTTCGTGCTGCGCGAGCAGCTCCTGCCTCGGTTCCACGAGGCGCTGCAGCTCCACTTCGCCGAGAGCGAGAAGGCGGCGGCCTCGTGACGACGATGACCGCCGATGGTGCGCGCCTGGCACGGCGCGAGCTCCTCAACGAGCTGCGTGCGCTCGCCGAGCAGCAGACCGAGGCGCAGCGGCGCCTGGAGCGGCTGGCGAAGCGCCTGCACGAAACCGGACAAGCGCCGCTCACCGAAAGCACCGCAGTCGCAAAGGCGCACCACGTCGCAGACATGCAGTGCACCTCCCAGCACGTCAGCGACGCCTACCGCTACCTCGTCTACGTGAACAAGTACCTGTCCCGCGCCGTCAGCGCGGTGGACCCGGGTAGCCCCGCGAGCAACGCATGACGGCCACCCTCAAGCTCGGGCCCGGTCTCCGGCTCCCCTTGGACGCGGTGACGCAGACCGTCGCGTTCCTGGCGCGCAAGGGCGCCGGCAAGTCCTACGCGGCCGGCGTGCTCGTCGAGGAGCTCCACGCTGCCGGCGCTCAGGTCGTCGTGTTGGATCCGGTGGGGATCTGGTACGGCCTGCGGCTCGACGCTCGCGGCAAGCCGGGCGGCCTGGACATCCCGCTCTTCGGCGGCGACCGCGGGGACGTGCCGCTGTCGCCCGATGGGGGCGCCCTGATCGCTGACGTGGTCGTCGACCACAACACGAGTGCGATCCTCGACGTGAGCCCCTTTCGGAAGAAGGGACGCAAGCGCTTCGTCGAGGCGTTCGCCGAGCAGCTCTTCCAGCGCAAGAAGTCCTCGCGCACGCCGCTGCACCTGGTGTTCGAGGAGGCGCAGATGTTCGCGCCGCAGCGGCCCGGCCGCGGAGACGAGCGCATGCTGGGCGCGGTCGAGGACATCGTCCGGCTGGGTCGAAACTACGGCATCGGCGCGACGCTGATCAGCCAGCGCCCACAGAGCGTGAACAAGGAGGTCCTCAACCAGGTGGAGGCGCTGTTCGTGCTCCAGCTCAACGGGCCTCACGAGCGCAAGGCGATCGAGGCCTGGGTAGTCGAGAAGGGGATCGACGTCGGCGAGATGGTGGACGAGCTACCCTCGCTCCCCGTGGGCCACGGCTACCTGTGGTCCCCGCAGTGGCTGGGCGTCCTGAAGCGCGTCCGGATCCGGAAGAAGCGGACCTTTGACGCGAGCGCGACACCGAAGTTGGGCGCCCGGGTCGTGACGCCGGCCAAGCTGGGCGCGATCGAGATCGAGAAGCTGCGCAAGGCGATGGGCGCGGCCACGAAGCGCGCGGAGGAGAACGATCCGAAGGCGCTCCGCAAGAGGATCGCGCAGCTCGAGCGCGAGCTCGCCAAGAAGGGGGGCACGAAGGTCGAGCGTGTGGAGGTGTCGGTGCTCACCGACGAGGACCGCGAGCTTCTGGGCAATGGGATGAAGCTGACTCGGGCCGCGATCGAGGGTCTAGAGAAGGAGCTCGCTGCCTTGGCTCCTAAGCTGGATCTCGTGCCGACGGCGCCGCGACGGCGGCGAACACAGGCACCGTCGCCTGTCGCCCGATGGGGGACCCCGCGCGCGCCGCGTACGTCGTCGCCCGCGGCGTCGCCGCCGCCGGACGTACGGCTGAAGCGCGGTGCGCGAAACATGCTTCGCGCGCTCGCGAGCATGGGAGCGCCGTTGACGCGCCCCCAGATCGCCACGCTCGCCGGCCTCTCCCCTCGGTCGGGGACGTTCAGCAACTACCTCGGCGACCTGCGCAGGGGTGGCTTCATCGCGGAAGGAGCTGACGGGAAGGCGCAGATCACGGAGACGGGGATAGAGTCCCTCGGCGGCGACTACGGCGAGCCTCCCGCGTCCACCGAAGCGCTCGCGGCGCTCTGGAAGTCGAAGCTCAAGGCGGGCGAGCGGCGGATGCTCGACCATCTGCTCGACATCTACCCGGAGTGGACGAGCCGCGCCGACCTGGCTGAGGCCGTGGAGATGTCCGACCGCTCCGGGACCTTCTCGAACTACCTCGGCACCCTCCGCCGCAACGGTCTGATCGAAGAGACCAATGACCTGCGTCGTGGCGCCGACCTGCGCGCCGGCGAGGCCTTCTTCTTGTCGGCGGCCTCGTCGTGAGTGGCGGCGAGGACACCGTGCCGATCCGTCCGCCGCAGCGGGGACTGTGGTTCGATGTGCCGCGACGCCCTGGTTGGGGCGACGGGCGGATCCACCAGTGCGTCAGCGAGCGCCCACGCGCCGTCACGCACTACGAGCTCGTGTTCAATGACACTCTCCCCGCGGACGCCCGGCTCCTCCTCAACGTTGTCCTCGTGCACAAGGGCCGGCGCATTCTTCAGATGTGTGCACCGTGGCTCGGTTCGGGCGAAGTGGCGCTTCACTTGCCGATGATCCTTGAGGGCCGCGTCGAGGTCACGCTCCGCGCGCTCACGCAGCGCGACCCGAGAGGCGAGTGGACTCAGCCCCCGGATTGGCGTCTTCGCTTCCGCGTCGCCCTCGTGCACGCGAACTGCGCCGAATGCGGCAAGCAGGGGGACCTGTACTTCCGTGTGGTGGACGGCGAACCGGACGTGGTGTGTGAGGAGCACCGGCTGGGAGGGACCTCGTGAGGGTCGCGAAGCTGCCGCCTCGCCTCCGCGAGCAGATCGAGCGGTGGACGGGATCGCGCTCAGCCACGCGGCTCACGTTCGAGCCAAACGGAGAGGGCGCGCTCGACATGCGCCTCGATGGGCGTCTGATCGGCCAGATGTGGGTTGAGGGCGATGAGCTGCACATCAGCCCCGTGAAGCGCGTGGCGATCAGCAAGGGCGAGCTCCGCAACCTCATCGACGAGGCCATCGGAGGGATCTTCGATGGCTGAGCGTCCGGCGATCTTCCAGGACTTCAGCATCCGGCGGATCCGCGCGGACGCGAAGCACCAGACGCGGCGCGTGAACGGCCTCGCGGACATCAACGCCGAGCCGGACCGTTGGAGCTACATCGGCTGCTCTGACGACGGCGCGCACCGCTTCACGAACACCGATGGCGAGGCCGTGTCCAAGCGGTGCCGCTACGGAGTGCCGGGCGACCTGCTCTACATCAAGGAGACGTGGAGTCCCGACCATGCGGACGTCTACCCGTGCTACCCGGTGGTCTACCGAGTCGACGGCTATCCCACCGACGAGGATCGCCGAGAGCATGTCCGCGGGTGTCCCGCTTCCCCGACAGCCATTGCACTCGCGAAGGCCGAAGGCATTCCAACGGTAGGTCTGGCGCGCGCGGACTGCTTGGCCTGTGCGGGGTTCCGGTGGCGTCCGTCGATCTTCATGCCGAAGCGGCATGCTCGGATCTGGCTCCGTGTGCTCGACGTACGCGTGGAGCGGCTGCAGGAACTGAGCGAACAGGACGCGCGAGCTGAGGGCGCCGAGTGCCGATCCGATCTCGCGTGGATGGACCAATGGACGCCGGCCGGGTGCGCCGACCCTTACGAAGCCGCGGTGGCCAGTGGTCATCGCGCTGACTTCCGGAGAATGTGGGACTCGTTGAATAGCCCGCGTGGCTTCGGGTGGGATCCCAACCCGTGGGTCTGGGCGATCACCTTCAGGCAGATCGACAGAAGGGCGCGACGGCGATGAACGAGGAACGCAATCCGTACATGGACCGCGCGCTCGCGGACCGGCAACGGCAGATCGAGCGCGAGAGTGACTGGCGACTTCGGCGCAAGCCCGCGCATCTGCTCGATCGGAAGGACCGCGATGCCTTCTTCGCGCTGTTCGACGAGAGCGATCCGCTCTCCGACATCAACGTCCGTCGCTGCTGGTGGAACGGAGACCCTCCCTTTCACGAGTGCGGCGTGCTCACGATGTGGCACCCGATGCTGTTCGAGCAGATCCCGGGGCCTGCGCTGAACCTGCTCATCATGCCGTTGTTCCAAGGCTTCGATCTCGACGAGGCGTTTCTCTGGCAGTCAGAGGAGACGCGTTGGGTCTATCTCAGTCGCTGCGACCCCAACCACAACCTCGGCGACGAGGACGACGGCTACCCCTACAGCGGTGTTCTCGGCGAGAAGCCCAAGCCGGCCTACGTCCCCACGCGCTACGTCCAGCACATCACTTGGGGCGACCGACGCCTCATCTTCAAGACGATCTCCGCGAGCTGAGCATGACGCCTACCACGATCGAATGGAGCGACTGGGTCTGGAACTTCCTGCGCGGCTGCCGTCGCGTCTCGCCCGGGTGCGTGAACTGCTATGCCGAGGGCGTCGCCAGGCGCTTCAGCGGACCCGGGCTGGCCTACGAGGGCCTGGTGCAGATCCGCGACGGCAAGCCGATCGCGCGGTGGAACGGCAAGCTGCGCATCCTTGAGGACAAGCTCGACGCGCCGCTGCGCAAGCGCAAGGGCCTGCGCATCTTCGTCAACTCCATGAGCGACCTCTTCTACGAGGAGGTCCCGTTCGAGGTGATCGCGGCCGCGTTCGGGATCATGGCGGCGAGCCAGCGTCACATCTATCAGATCCTGACGAAGCGCCCCAAGCGCATGCTGGAGTTCTTCGCGTGGCTCGAGCGGCAGACCGACCGTGGGCCTCACCATGAGCCTCTGCACCCGATCGGTGTCTGCCTCCATTACGCGCAGCAGTACAGCGAGCACGAGGCGCTTCTCGACACCGCGCCGATCCTGCGGCGCGCGTGGCCGCTCACCAACGTGCACGTCGGCGTGAGCATCGAGGACCAGCAGCGCCTCGAGGAGCGGCTTCACCTGCTGATGCAGGTGCCGTCCTGGGTTCGCTGGGTTTCGTTCGAGCCGGCGCTCGGCTGGGTCGACTTCAAGGGCCTGCATGGCTCTCCGCCGACGTGGCCCGCGCTGCCGCCTTCCATCTTCTCCGCTAGTTGTCGACCGAACCAGGAGACGCTGAACGCGGTCGCTCACCACCGGCGCATGGCGAACCTGGCCAGGCTGCGACACGTCCAGTCGACTGTCGCGCAACCCTCGCGCTGGTCTACTGGCACCGGCTACCTCGATTGGCTCGTCGTGGGGGGCGAGAGCGGTCCCAAGGCGCGTCCCTTCAACGTCCGCATGATCCCGCGGCTCATCGAGCAGTTCTCGGCCGCGGGGGTGCCGCTGTTCGTGAAGCAGCTCGGCTCGCGTCCGATCGAGCGCTACGGCTACCTCGAGACACCGTGCTCGGGCAACGGCTGCGGCGACGGTGACTGGTGCTCCGCGCACAGCGCGCGGCCGCTGAAGCTGAAGCACAAGAAGGGGGCCGACCCGGCCGAGTGGCCCGAGGGTATGCACGTCCAGCAGCGTGCGCCCGAGATCACCCGTGAACAGGAGGCGGAGCTTGTTGCGGCGCAGGAGGCGGCGCGCGCCGCCTGAGGAGGAGAGACGAGATGGCAGGCAAGACGGTGCGGCTCGCAGACGAGACGCGGAAGCTCATGGACGAGGTGATCGACCTGTTGCACCAGCGCGGGCTCGATCGGCTCCCGCTGAGCGTGCGGGAGGGCGCGCACGAGCTGGGCGACGGTCGCGTGCGGATCACGCAGCCGATGGTGACCCACCTCGGCTTGCTGGCGCTCCAGCGGCACCTGTCGCTCTCGGAGCCGGAGGTTACGCCGGCGTCCGAGTCGCGGTAGGCTACGCAACATGGCCCGCGAAATCCCGAACGGTCCGGCGCCCGCCCGGCTCGGCGACAACCCCATCATCGAGCTCGCTGACGGAACGAAGGTGGGCGCGAAGCACTTCGAGCTCGCGGTGTATCGCCTCACGGCCGCCAGCCGCGCGCGGCCGTTCCAGTTCAGACAGCCACCCAAGAAGCAGGGGGGCGAGCCCACGGTGATCACGGCCGACTGGAAGGCGGTGCTGTCGGAGCTGAGGCGCCTTGCCCACGACCCAAAGGCGAGCTGCGCCCAAACGCTCGTCGACTACATGAGCGCGCAGGCGCTGGTGATCGCCGGCAACGGGAAGCTGACGTGCGGCATCCGCGAGGTCGTTCTCGCCTCGGACAAGATCGCGCGCCGCAACCAGGGTGATCTCCTGCTCGATCGCAAGCGACTGATAGCTCGCTCGTGACCAAGGCTCAGCGCCAGATGCTTGAGCTGCTCGGGCGCAAGGAGTCTCCCTTCCCTCCCGGCCTGTTGGGCGCAGAGCTATGGGGTGCGCCCAACAGTAGGAAGCCGCAGCACTACGCACGACCGGCGTGCAACGTGCTGCGTGCTCTCGAACGACGTGGCCTCGCCATGCGGGAGCAACTGTTCGGTTTCTCACCGGGGCACATGGGCTGGGTGATCACTCGCGCCGGCCGACGCGAGCTCAGATCCGGTTGATGTGCTTGGGCTTGCGGTCCAGGTGCACGAGGACGGGCCCGTCCGGGTCCGGCGGTAGGAGCTGAATCCCCGCTGCCTCGGCGTTTTCGCAGATCTGAGCGTCTGCCCCCGTCCGATAGGGCCGGCCGCGGTAGCTCACCGCCGCGCGCGCCTCTCGGGACCAGAGCTGGCAGCCGCCTGTGATGAACGTCCGCGGCCCGTGCGCCGTATAGTCCTGCAGGAAGGCGCCGGCGTTGGTGCGGCGCGCCCAGTCGAACCAGCGCCGGCCGCGCAGGTCGATCATGCGGACTGCCTGGATCGTGCCCGGGTTGGCGGGGAGCGACTCGACCCATCCGCCGAGGCCGAGCGGCATGATGTCGTCGTCCGTGCGCAGCACGAAGTCGCAGCTCTCGTTGAGCGCGTCGAAGGCGGCCGCGATCTGGTCGCCCTGGTGCTTGGGCCCGTCGGGCATGTGGATCACCCGCAGCCCGTAGTAGATGCCCGAGCCGGCGCCTTCACCCAACGCCTTGACGACACCGTCACCGCCGGCGACGGCGACGAGCGCACCGCGTTTGAGCCAGTCGAGCACGAGGTGTTGGAGCAGCGGCGCGCACCGGCCGTTGCTCGCGATCGCGACCCCGACGGTCATCAGGCCTGGACGAGCGTCTCGACGAGGTCGCGGCGGAAGATGACAAGCGCCTCTTGGTGCTTGGGGCGCTTGGGATTCGGCATCAGGGTGATGTCCACCTCGACACCCATCGCGGCCGCCTCGTACTCGAGCAGCGGCAGCGATACGACCACATCGTAGTGGCCGGCCTTCTTCCATCCTCCGCCATGGCGAGGCGCGATCGAGGTGTAGCCGATGCCCATCGCGACCATGGGTGCGCAGCGAAGGGCGGCGAGCACCATCGGGGCCCAGTGCGACTGGTGTTGAAGCACGCCGCGGGCGAAGACGAGGTCCGCGCCGAAGTTGCGCGCGACGACGAGCTGATCCTCGAGGAGAAAGTCGCCGCAGATGACGCCACGCGAGGGGCCGTCGTGCCCTCCGGGCTGGTGGATGATCTCGCCGGCCCGCTCCAGCGCTCGCTCGCTGATGTCGAAACCGAGGTAAGCACCCTCGAAGCCGCGCTTGAGCATCTCGCCCACGATGTGGCCGGCGCCGCACCCGATCTCGATCACGCGGTCGCGGCTGCTCGCGAGCTCGAGCAGCGCCTCGGTCATCGCGGAGCCGCGGTGCTTCTCCCACATCCAGTCCCAGAAGTCGGCCTTCTGGTCTCGCCATGTCTGCCCGAACTGATTCTCGCTCACGGATCCCACCTCCCGACGAAGTCTCTTGGGACCTGCGCATCGTAGACGGCCTGGGCCCGCATGGACATGCCCGTACGCCATTTTGCGAGCCGCTTCTCGACGTCGCCGGCCGCTGCCGTGCTCGCGTTCCATCCGACAGGCCCGATGGTCTCGACTGGGCGGCGCAGCGGGAGCTCAAA
This sequence comes from Planctomycetota bacterium, assembly GCA_028278425.1. GTDB lineage: Bacteria > Planctomycetota > UBA1135 > UBA1135 > JANQEJ01. The sequence continues at coordinate 72,284 of JANQEJ010000327.1, forward strand.
GTGCTCGCCGATCCGAGCGATCCAGCGCGCCGGGGCGCGCACGACGTCCTCGTAGCGAATCGCCAAGACAGGGACACGGAGCCACGTGCTCACGTGCCGCATCCAGTGGGCAAAGATCGTCTCCTTGGGCGTCGCCCGGTAGCCCGGGCTGCCCTGCCAGTCGATCGGGCGCGAGATGTACTGCTCGAGCGTGAGCTCCTCGAGCGCAGAGGGACGGAAGCGCGACCATGCGTGCATCGAGAGCGCGACGTCGCGGCCGTCGCGGTAGATGTAGAGCGCGGGCGAGTCGAAGCGGGGCGGCAGACGGTGATGGCCGAGCAGCTTGCCGTAGGGAACCAGCGTCGTGCCGACGTCACCCTCGGTCGTGTCGTCGCCGTAGGTGAAGCTCGCGTCGGGCGCGCGGCGGCGGCTCTGACGGCGGCTCCAGTGGCCTGTGCCGTGAGGGTCCACCTCGAGCGCCATGTCCGCGTCGTCGTCGTAGAAGTGGCGATGCAGCATCGCCGCCAGGTAGTGGTTGCCCGAGCGCGGGTGCCCGTAGACCCGAAGGTGTTCGCTCACGCGGCCTCGATCGTGTGCAGAGACCACGGCCAGTGCTGCTCGAGCAGATCGCGGTGCACGCCTGCCTTGCGCTTCATGCGCGCGTAGAGCGTCGCCCCCGCGGGAAGCTGCTGCTGTTCGATCTCTCGGCCGCTGTGCGCGATGGCGCGCAGCGGGATCCGCTGCTCCTGCGCGAGCGCCCCAAACCACACGTCGGCCATGCCGCGGCCGGTCACGAGCTGCTCCTTCTTCGTCGGGAGCTCCAGTAGGTCACGCGCGAAGGCGAGGACCCCGGTGCCGAGCACGTGCACCCAGGTCGACTCGCGGACGGGATGGCGGCAGTGATGCACCTTCCGGCGCTTGTAGTAGTTGGTGGGGGCGCCGTCGAGGAGCTCGACGCCGTGGTAGCCGACGGCGGCCCGCTTCTTGTGGATCTCCACGAAGTGGAGAAGCCGGTCCACGTAGTCCGGTGCGTAGACGAGATCGTCGTCGACGGTGAGGAGGTAGCCGGCGTTGCGGAGCTCGTTGGAGGGGTAGAACTTGCCCATGTCGCTGAGGTCCCCGAACCCGCTCGCGTCGCTGCGGTAGGTCGTGATCTTCGGATGCGACAGGAAGCCGGGTGTCGTCTCGGAGCCGTAGTTCAGGTAGATGACGAGCTGGTCGACCTGTTTGACGAGCGACGCGACGGTCTTGCGGAGCTGCTTCTGCCGATCCGGAATCGTCGCCATGCTGGCAATCACGGGACCGGCCCCGAGCGCGAGGGTGCGCGCGCGCTGCGGGCCGTCGACGAAGTCGTGCGTCGGGATCGAGATGTGGACGCGACGGTTCTGGTTCATGGCCGACGGGGCCGCGACGTGCACCGTGAGCGACTTCTTGGTCTGGTAGATGTGCCAGCCCTCGTTCACGAGGCGCTGCGACACGACCTGCCACACGCCGCTCGAGAGCTGTGCGATCCCCTCGCCCTTCCATCGGTCGCTTGAGATCTGGGGGACCTCGGGCAGCGCGTGGAACAGCCGCCCGGTCGCGAACCAGATCCCGTCGGTCCAGCCCGAACAGATTCCGCCGGCGCGCGCGTGCGGGACGATCTTGGTCCAGCAGGCCTTGCCGACGCGGTTGCGGTCGAGGTGGAGGTTGAGGAGGACCTTGCGAGGGTCGCGGATCGCGTCCCATGTCTCCCGGGCGCGCACGAAGAACCCCTTGCAGAGCCGCATGTCGTCCGCGAGAAAGACGATCTCGGTGGCACCCCGCTCTTTGGCCTCGCGCAGGAGGCGGTTGACGGTGTCCCGATAGCCGCGCTTGCCTCGGTTCTTCCGGGCGCGCAAGTACTGGCCCCCGAGCTCGCCGACGAGCTGCCGGACGGCCGAGTAGTCGCTGGGAGAAGCGTCGTCGAGCACGACCAGGTCGTCGAAGTGCTTGCGCTGCGCAGCCAGGTCGGAGAGCAGGCGCGCGCACAGGTCGGGTCGGTCGTAGGTCGGCAGGAGCACGACGCAGTAGCGTTCTGCGCCCCGGTGCCGGGTGGGCCCCATGTCGCCGGCGGCGATCCGCCGGACGCGGAGGTGGCGGCGCCGCTTGTTGGCCTTCGACACGCCGGTGAGAGCTCAGCGGCGCGCGCCGCGGAAGAACTGCGCGGCCGCAGGGCCGAGGACGGCACCCAGCGAGAGGCCCACGCTGAACCCGATCGCCGCGGTGATGAATTGCATCTTGATGTACTCGCGCATGTCGTGAGACGGCACGAGCACGTAGCCCCGTCGGCGGGTGAACGCCTCCAGGAGGTTGCGCGCGTGGTCCTCCTGTTCGGGCGTCATGAGGATCGGCGGCTCGCTGGGGACCTGCCCGAGCAACGGCTCCTGGATGTAGGAGCCCATGGCGAAGTCCGGGTGCTCGGGCACGCGGTTGGGTGCGAAGCTCCAGACGGTGGTGGGGACCGAGCGCTGACGCCGGATGCGCCGCTGGAGCCGGGCCGCCTTCATGCGACCGACGGGGACGAAGCTCATCTCAGCGGCCCCGTCGATGGGGCGCGTAGCCCATGGCCCGCGGCTGCCGGCTGGCGCCCCAGGTGCGATGCGCGAACCACCCGAGCGCCGCTCCGACGCCCAGGCCGAGGAGCGGTCGCTCGCTCAGCGCGCCGATGAGGCCGGCGCCGGCGCCAACGAGGATCATCGTGAGCTGCGGCCGGCCGCGCAGGGGCACTGTCTGCCGCGCTGTCACCGACGTGTCCTCGAGGATTTGACCGCCTTCGTCGATGAGCGTCTGCGTCTCGTCGATGAGGTCGGCCTGCCCGTAGGCGTACGCGTTGTACCAGGGCGCCGTCATCGTCGTCTCTCCTTCATGGGCTGCCCGAACCCCTGTGCGAGGGCGATTGCGGGGGTGATCAGCGGGAAGGCGCCGCCGACAAGCGCCCATCCCAGCGCCCAGAGGACCTTCCCTCGGTGACGCCGGTATCCGTGGTAGGCCATCGCCGCGGCCGCGAGCGGCCTCAGGATGGTGTACACGCGCGAGGCGGTCGCGTAGACCGGCCCGAGTCGCTGCGCTCTCTCGGAGACGTCCAGTCGCGCGATCGGGGCTGGGGACGGGTCCTGGCCCAGAATGCCGCGGTACGGATCGCGGCCGTAGCGGAAGATCGAGGGCTGCCCCGTCTCCCACGAGCCGTGTTCGATGTAGGGCGCCAGAGGCAGCCCCTGCCGCTGCAGCGCGCCATAGTCGGGGAAGCGCGTCTGCCCCTCCGGGAGGTACATCGGGGAGAGCAGACCGGGGACGACCTTGGGCGCCCCACCGAGCACGGCGAACATGGTCCGATGATACCCGAGGCGACGGTGCCTCACCAGTCGGCTTCCAGCGGCCCCTCACGCATGGTACCTCTACAGCGTGGGCGTGATGGATGAAGGGCTGCTCGACGACGATGGAGACGTCGACGTCGACTACGCCGAGCTGCCCCCCTCGCTCGAGATCGAAGAGGTGATCGTCCTCTACCGGCACCTGCTCGCGCACCTGGGCCTGCGCACGCTCGAGCAGTGCCTCGGAGAAGGAGCGCACGGGGCGGTCTTCGAGGTCGCGCGGCCGGCCGGCCCGATCGCGCTCAAGCTGACCACCGACGCGGACGAGGCCATCGCGAGCGCCCACCTCGTGAAGAACCCATGCGACCATGTGGTCCGCATCCGCCGCGTGGCCGGGCTCCCCGACACGGTGACGCAGCCCGACTTCGCTCAGTGGTTCGTGGTGGAGCGGGAGCTGCTCGAGCTCCCCTCGGAGCGGGACAAGAAGATCCTCAACGCGATCTGGAACGTCTACGAGGACCACGACTTTCTCACCGTCCCGACGAGCCGGCGCATGCTCGACCGGTGGCGGGACGTGCTCCGCGGCTTCGTCTCGCCCACGGACCTCAAACGCGCCGTCTGGATTCTTCGCGACGCCGGCCGCGGCGCGCGCGAGCTCGGCGCGCTCGGTCTCGAGTGGAGCGATTTGCACGACGAGAACCTGATGCGGCGCCCGGGCGCGCGGACCCACTACGTGATCGCCGATCCGGGTCCCGGCGTCATGACCGGATGGCGTGAGGATCGCCCGATCCGCATCCCCGCGTTCCGGGCCGGACAGGTGCCGCGTCTGCGCAGCGAGGCGCCAGCTTCAGTGGCTCAGCAGGTCACCGGGTGAATTTGAACGGCCCCCGCCACCAGCGCGCTGGTGACGGGGGCCTTGCTTCAAAAAAAGGCAGCCTGTGGACAGCGCGGCCCCAGAGAGTCGTACGCCCCTCTGGGGCCTCCTTTTTGTCCTTTGCGCGAGAGGGACTTGAACCCCCGGCCTCCGGGTTATGAGCCCAGCGAGCTACCACTGCTCCACCGCGCGAGCCGATCATAGCACGGCGCTGTTTAGATCGAGCGCCCTCAAATGAGGTGTCCGAAAGTTAGCTGGCCTGCAGCTTCTCCCACTGTTCCAGCAGGGATTCCCTAGCCTTGGCCACCGCCTCATCGAAGCTGTCCGCCGAGAACCCCAAGGCCTTCAGCGCCATGCCGTGGTGCCTGATCAGGGCGCAGTAGACTTCCGTGTCGGCCACGTCCTCTTGCGTCACAGGGTCCTTCTGCTGGCGCTTCCACAGCTCGACCGTGTTCGGCGCCCCGTCCTGCGTCGTCTGGACGGCCAACTCACGTAGAACTTCACTCAACATCTCTCTCTCCTCTCGCCCCGGGGGGTCCCTCATCAACGTCGAGCTCCGCAGCAAAGGCAGCGGTCGTTCCCGACTTCAACTCGCGACCATTGCCAGCGGCGTCGCGTCACCTCATGCGGCTGGAAGTAGTAGCTGCGCGGCACGAAGGCCCACACGTGCCCGAAGAGCAGGCAGAGCCAGCGCATGACCTACTCGCGCGACTCGCGCTTCTGCCGCACGAGGCCGGCGTCGATGAGGTCGAAGTCCGAGTACCATTCGCCGTCGCTCAGCAGCAACTCGCTCTCGGAACCGCCGATGTTGCCCACGGTGTACGTGCGCTCCTCGATCGGCTCGTCCTCGTAGTGCAGCTTCGTTCGGACCCAGACATCGCCGACCTCATCCTCCGGCCCGTCCTGCGGACGGAGGGCCTCCTTCAACGCTCGAATCTTACGCTCGATCTCGTGCGTCTTCGGGTCGTTCGGCAAACCGCAGCAGAACTTGCCGGTGATCGGACGGTCGCACCGGCCGCAGAGGAGGGTTTGGGCTTCAGCGCTCGACATGCGTTCCTTCTCCAGAGCGAGCCTTTCCTGAGCACAGGCACTCGAACTCCCTCACCTTGTGCGCCGGCGCGATGACCGCCGCGCACTGCTGCGGCGCGAACCACCCGGCCAACAGCAGCCCCGCCAGGACCACGTGGAGCCATGACCAAGCCAGTCTGCGGTCTTCCGGGTTCACGCGGCACCCCGCCGCTGCGCGCGCTCCCAGAAGAAGTTGACCGCATCGATCTCGACGAGGAACACGCGCAGGTGCACGTCGAGGGCCGCGGCCACGCGCTCGAGGGTCGCCAGGTCGATGCAGTGCACAGCACGCTCGATGCGGCTGAACACCGGCCGGTGCATCTCGGCGCGCTGGGCGACATCGTACTGAGTCAGACCGCGCTCGACGCGCACCTCGCGAATCCGTCGCGCGAGCCGCACCCGGATCGCGATGTGGCGCCAGTCAGTCACCATGATCAGGAGGCGTCGGTGGGGAGCTCGCCGTGCGGCTCGTCCTCTTCGTCCGCTTCATCGCCCACGCCGTGCACCTTCGCGGCGGCGGCGGCAGCCCCCATCAGCACGTCGCCCCCGCGCTCCACGACCTTGTCGATGAACGCGTCGGTCATGACGCCCGTGCGCGCGCGTAGCTCGGCGTCCTTCTGGTCGTTGAGCGTCTCGTGGAAGACCGCGTCGTGCGGGACCAGCGTATGGTAGCCGCACCCGTCGGCGGGGCACGGCCCCGTGTAGTTGGCGAGCTCGCCGCCGACCTCCTCGAGCACCTTGGCGTCCGCCGGATCGCGCGGATCGAACTCCAGCGTCGCGCTCCATCCGCACGAGATGCACCGGTAGTGCATCTTGTACTCGCCCTCGCGCGTGGGCGCGCGCTGGATGTGTGCGCTGCGCATGTCCTGGGCGCGCGACTCAACCGCTGGCTGCCGCGCGAGGGCGACGGGGTTGTAGCGCTCGATCGGGGCGGTCGTTCCCGTCGCGTCGGCGCCGGGCACGCCTCCCTTGGAGCGGTCGGCTCGCCGAGCCTCCTCCTCGCTCCGGCGGCGCTCGATCTCCTTGTACTGGTCGGAGAGGCTGCTGCTCTTCGCGAGCTCGCCGCCCGTCTTCGTGATGTCGTCGCTCATTTGCTCGTTCCCGGCTTGTCCTGACGCGCGGCCTCCTCCTCGATGAGCACGCGCATGAGCTGGCTCAGGTTGGGCTTGCCGCTGAGGCCGATGAACCGGCGCCCGATGGCCAGCTTCTCCGCGACCTTGACCAGCTCGGGCGAGGCGCGGAACTCGATGCGTTTCTCTGGCTTGGGAGCCATCTCAGCTACTCAGGTCGACGTCGAGGGCCGACTGTACGAAGAAACGCCTCACGTGCGCGACGTCGAAGTAGTGCAGGAGCGTGATCTCCTTGCCGTCCTCGCCCTGTCCCTTCGCGCGCGCCTCAAGCACACCGTCGCCGAGGTGGCGCAGCGAGTCGGCCCGGAGACGCGACGGTTGCTCGACGACCGCGTACTCGACCCGCGCCACATCGGCCTCGCTGGTAGGAGGGAGGCCCTGCGCGTTGCTCATCAACGGCTGCACGTCCTGCTGCTGCTCGTCGAGCACAAGCATCACCGGCACGTCGCCGAGGCTCTCGATGATGCGAAGCATGCGTCCCCGCGCCCGATGGGGATCGGTCAGCGGCCGGCCGTCGTTCGCGGAGCTCGCCGGTTTCTCGTTTGCCGTTCCGGGTTGGCGGATCTCCCCGTTCGGGAGAATCTCCACGTCCTCTTCGTCGTTCAAGATCGCCTCGAGTTCATCGAGCGTCGGCTTCCGGCTATTGCTCATCTGATCACCTTTGTCAGTTCGTCTTCTGCGCGCGACGACGCGCTCGGCGACGGCGAGCTCGCGGAGAGCATCGAGGTCGAGGGCGCCGCCCTGGTTGAAGATGGCGTCGAGCTTCGCTCGCTGCTCAGGACCACCGCAGTCGGGGCAGACGTGCCACCCCTTCTCGTTCGTGGTCCACCCGATCATCCGGAGGAACTCGGCCCGTTCTTCCGGGTCCATCCCGCGCACCTGCTGCTGGCGCATGCACAGCTCACCCGACTCGAGCTCGTTGTCACAAACCACGGCGAGCGTCACGACGCGGCCTCCTTCAGGCTCACGACGTCGGCGATCAGGCCCGTCGCGTACATCTTCCACGGCTCCATCCGGCGCTCCCATCGAGCGTCGAACGCGACGGCGGTGTTCTGCAGCGTGGACGCAGCACGCCGCATCTGAGGCAGGTGGCGGAGCGCGCGGAGCGTCGCGTCGGCAATCACGCAGGGATTGACGAGGGGAGCGATGCCCTCTTCGCCGTGAAGCGGGCCCACAAACTCAGGTTCGGGGCAGAGCAGGCCATCGGTCCAGACCCCTTCCCATGCCGGGTGTCCGTCGTGCTCGGCGCCGAAGTCCTCGAGAAAGTCGTACTCCCCCGTCTCGTACGTGGTGACGAGCGGGACCCCGGCCACCATCGCAGCGAGCGCGACCATGCCGTAGCCCTCAGCGCGCGAGGGCTGAAGGACGAGATCGACGTCGGCCATCGCCTCGAACAGTTCATGCGGTAGCGACCCGCGCAGTGCCCCGCTGGATGCGACGCGGACCTCGGGATCGAGCAGACCCTGGTCGGCGCAGTGGTAGTAGATCGCGTCGCGCATCACCTCGACGGCGTGGATCACCAGCTCGACGGGTCGCGCTGCATCAGCGCGGATCGTGGGCCACGCCTCGATCAACTCCTGTGTGCCCTTGCGCCCCGGCCAGTACCAGTCGCTCGTGAAGTGAGCGATTCGAAGCGGCTCGTTGCGGGCCTCGCGGCGTCGCTGCCGTTCGCGAACCGAGCGACGACCCTCGAAGAACACGTCGTGCACGCCGAGCCCCAGCCGAGCGACATGATCGAAGGCGTGCGCGTTCGTGACGGTGCGCTGGCAGTAGCGCGACGGCACGATGAGTCGGTCGAAGGCTTTGCAGGTCTCGAGCGCCTCGCGGCTGAGCTCGTTGGTGTTGGGACACACGAACAGCGCGGCCACATCGTAGGCCGAGGCGAGAGCGCGCACGGCCTCGGTGGGAGCGGCGATCACGATGGCGGCCGCACCGTGGTGGGCCTGGTAGGCGTCGGTCTGGCGGCCCTCCCCTTGCTCCCAGGCGGGGAAGTAGAGGTGGGGGGAGAGGTGGGCGTAGTCTTCGAGCGCCTCGTCGTCGAGGTTGAGGCAACGGCCGAGCAGGCCGGCGCTCTTGAGCGCGCGAGCGAGCTCGACCGAGTGGGTCGCGTAGCTGAAGCGCGATCCGAAGCTGCCGACGACATCGACCTTGGGATGACGAGCCATCAGGGCAGTTCCTTTCCGATGGCGCGACGGTAGAGCATCGTGGGGAAGACGCGCTTCGCCCATTCGTCGTCGCCGTCGCGTCCCTGCTCTGTCGCGTGACGAAGCGAGTCGGTCACGGCCAACGTGACGCACGCGGTGCACAGGCCGAATATCTCAGCCGCGCCCCACCGAACCCCAAGTCGCGAGACGCGCTCCGTGCAGTCCGGCGCCGCGCACTCTTTCGTGAACCAGCGCTCCCACAGAGTGAGCTTGCGCGGAGGGGGAGCCGCTGCCTTGCGATAGGGGTTCATGATGCGATCGCCTCCCGCGGCCAACGCTCGTTCCAGAGCCGCAGCGCGGAGCGCGCGTGGACCTTCGTCCAGGGTCCCTGCGCCGCGCAACTGCGGCAGGTCACCGCCCACGTCGGGCGCGGCGGACCGATGGGAAGCGTGCCCGGCTCGTGCACGATGTGGACGCCGCCGCCGCAGAACGGGCACGGTTTCGCCTCCGCGTTCTCCAGCTCCTCGACCAGTTCGAGGGTGCGGCCGTTGATGACGCGGACGGTCACGCGTTCAGCTCGTCGGCAGCACGCCACTGATTCTGCGCGACGGCAAGCTCATCTTCGGCGTATTTCTCGTCGATGCGGCGCTCACACTTCGAGCTGCAGGCGTGGAGCTGCACGTTGATCGAGGGAACGTCCCCACCCAACCGCTTCAGGTCCGCCTTCGTCAACTGAGCTCGTCTCTTATGATCGGGGAGCATCGCGGGACGCCACGTCCAGCCCCCGGGCAAAGGACGCGGGGCCCAGAGGGAGCTGTGCTTGGGGTCCGCCTCAACGGCACCGCACCCATCGCATCGGTAGATCTTCATCGTCGCCTCACGCGAACTCGTTGAGGTCGACAAGGTCACCGATCGCCTCGCGCAGCTTCTGTCCGGCGGACTCGAAGCTGAAGCGCTCGCGCAAGCCCGTGACGTTCGCCGCGGGGTTGTTGTTGGCGGCGATGCCGCGCTCGAACGCGGAGCGCATCGCGTGCCCGAACTCGTGGATGTCGAAGACGCCCCAGCGCTGCCCGGGGTCGTACATCCGGCTGACGCGGAGCATCTCGCGGCCGATGCGCTCTGGCGTGTGCGGGATCACCACGTGCGGCTGTGCGGTGTTGGTTTGGGTGTGCGTCTGCAGGTGCCAGGTCGCCAGCTCGCCCACGGCGCCGAAGTCGGTGGTGATGAGCGGCACGCCCGCGGCCATCGCGTAGATCTGTGGAATCCCGAGGCCCTCGCCGTAGCTGCTGTTCGCGAAGGCGTCGAGCCCACTGACCCAGTCGATCACCTGCTGGTCGGTCTGCTCGGTGCCGATGTGGAAGATGACGCGCGGTCGGTTCTCGTGCGCGATGCCGACCTGCTCCCGAACTCGCGCGGCCGCGGCGGCGAGCAGCTCGGTCATCTCGCGAATCGAGCTGACCTCGTCGAGCGGCGACGTCTTGATCTCGAGCACGACGTCGTCCGCGCGCGTGAAGTACGCGTAGTAGGCGTGCAGGAGATCCTCGAAGCCTTTGCGGGCGATCCAGGTGCCGAGCATCCCGAACCGGAAGGTCGGGCCCTGTTTTTCGCGGCGAGCAGCGCGATCCGCTGGCGTCGGCACCTTCCACGGACCCCCGATCAACGGAGGCTCGACGAGCCGGAGGCGCTCGGGACGCACGCCGCCGGCGACGAAGGCGCGGTGCGCGAACTCGGTCTTGACCCAGATCTGCGCGAAGCCGCCCTGGTCGGGGCCCGGGTTGCAGATCTCGGCACAGGTACCGCTGACGCGGTCGCACTCATGCGTCGCGTAGCAGACGATGCGGGTGCGGCCGTAGCCGTTCATCTGCGCGGCACCCGGAGGGGGCAGCGTCACGATGAGCACGCGGCCGAGGCCGACACCGCCGCCCATCCAGCGCTGCACATCCTCCCGACGATCGCCCGGCACCTCGTCGACGACCACACCGCGCATCCGGTGAGGGATAAGCTGATGGGGTAGCTTCAGCGCGTCGTGGACGGCGTAGGCGATCCCGTGGCCCACGTGAGCGTAGCCGCTGCGACTGTTGGCGAAGTGGCATGTCCAGACGCCTGGCACGTCGTAGCCCGGCTCGGGCTCACCGACGTATTGGTAGCCGCCGTAGCGCGCGCGGTCGCCGAACTGCATCTGCTGCTTGAGCTGATCGAGTTCGGCGTCCTCGCGCTCCTGGTAGGCGTCCTGAGCGGCCTCGACGGCCTCCTCTTTGGCGTCCGACATTGTCCGGCACAATGGCGCGTGGTCCGCGCGCGGTCAAGACCCTCCGTGGGTGTTTCTTTCGAGCGGCGCGAACCGGAAGCGGTCGCGGTCCCACGCGACCCCCTTCTCGTGTCGGACGATCGCGTTGCGGAGGATGCCCAGGGCCTCTTGGCAGGCCATGTCGCTCGGCGTGCGGGGGGGCGCCTTCGCCACCACACGGAGCCCACGGCCAGAGGGCTCGAGCAGCCCGTGCCCGTCAACCATCGCCGGGGTAAGCAGTCCTCGCGGCGCGACGTACCAGCGGCGGTGTCCCATCGAGTTGCCGCCGCGGTGGTGCCACTTCTTCGCATCCCTCCGAAAGTCGGCGAGCGAGATTTTGGCCTCCACGACGTGGACGAGCGTCGCGGTGAACCCGATGGCGTCCGGCATCTCGTTCGAGCACATGTGCTGGAACTCGGCGAACACGGGCTTGCACCCCTTCCCACGAAGCCAGCGGCACGCGCGCACGACCAGGTCCTGGTGCGATGGCATTCCTATCCCTTCGCGTGCTCTTCGAAGGCGGCGAGGAGATCACGCGCCATGTCGCGCATGAGCGAGCGCCGGTGTTTTGGCTCGCAGCCCCAGACCCACGAGTCGTCGTCGAGCACGGCCCGGAGCGTCGGGATGGGAACGAGCGGTCCGCTCTCGCCGTTGAGCTTCGCGAGCATCGCTCTGGCCAGCTCCTCGTCCATCAGCGCCGCTTCCTCTGCCGCGATGCGGCGCGCGTTCTCGGGATCGCTCGAGCCCTCAATCAAACGCGTGAGCAGGTCGGGCTGCCGCACCTTGGCCCGGAGCTCAAGTAGTTCGCGGCACAGCGCGGGAACGTCCTCGAACCCAACCGCGCTCCACTCTTCGGCAGAGATCCCGGCGAACTGGCGCAGCTCTTCGTCGGTGTACGGCATCGCTACCCCGGACCCGGAGAACGGGCCTCCTGCAGCCGCTCGCGGACGAGCTCGGCGACGTCGTCGGGCACCCTCCAGAGGCCCATGGCCCCGCGGCACGGGACTGGCTCGATGGCGACGACGTCCTCGAGGAACCACCCCACCGGACCGGCCCACCACGGGTCCTTGTCCAGGAAGTGCACCTTGGACGCGAGCCGCTCGAACGCTGCCGTCTCCGACCTACGACGCCCGTTGCGCATGTCGAGGTAGCCGGCGAGCCTCACGACGCCGACGATCCCCGTGGGCGACTGCCGGACATCGGGCGGCTCATAGCCCTCGGGCATCTCCCAATCGCCACGGTTGTAGGTCTTGCCCGCGTGCACCGCGAAGAGCTTGCCGAGCATCTTGGCGGGGGGCATCCAGGGCCGGTTCTCCACGCGCTTGGGGCCGCGCACGATCGCGTCGCTCCAGGGGCGCCACAGCGTCAGCGCTCTCATCGACCCACCGTGTTGCTGTCCGACATTGTCCGGACAATGACCGCTCACCGCGGAGGCGTCAAGGCCTAGCGCACGCGCTCGATGGTGTACGACGGCCCCGAGCCGACGTCGGGCGAGAAGGCCAAACGCTCGCCGACATCGAGCGTCCGCAGCAGGCGTGCTGCGGAGACGGCGTCCGGGTACTCGTCTTCGATGTAGCCGGCCTGCTCGAGCGTCCAGTCGGTGTCCGCCAGCTTCGTGCGCCAGGTGTCGTGCGTGTGTGCGGTGGCGGGAGCCCAGTCGTCGGCCCCCTCCCCGAAATCGCTGGCGATGTAGTCGAGGGTCTCGGGGATCGAGGCGCGGTCGATGCCGCAGAACTCGCCCCGCGTCGTCCACGGCTGGTAGACGCGCACGTCGAAGCGCGCCGCCGGGACGCGGCCGTTCTCCTCGGGATTGGCGGCGGCCGCGAGCAGCGGCGACAGCGAGACGATCTTCGGGTTGCCGCGCACGCTCTCATCGCTCGCTCGCTCGTCGCGGGTGGTCGGGCACCTCGACCCACGTCATCTCGTCGTCCCAGTGATCGGGGATCGACATGTTGTGGAGGCGGTCGAGCTCCTCGACGTAGTAGCGGTCGAGCGGGTGCTGGAAGCCGGTCGTGAAGCCCAGGAACTCGTAGTCCTTGCTCAGGACGACGGGCGTGCCGACCGGGTAGGTGCGCTGCACCCACGATCCCCACATCCGCGCATCGTCAGGAGGCGCGGGGATCGGGTTGGGCTCAGCGGCCGATCTGCGCCAGCGCCGCACGCGTTCGATCCGAGCCCCGGCCGTTGCGCTCGAGGCGTTCGTAGAGGGCCTTGCTCAGGCGGTTGGTGCTCATCTTTCGCACGGCCTGCATGGGCGTGGGCGCGCTGATTTTGCCGGCCTTGTAGGCCATGTAGAGCAGCGCGAGGATGACGAGCACGACGAGCACGAGCTGCAGCCGCGTCAGGCCCAAGATCCGGGCCGGCTGTCGCTCGCCGTTGATCGGCACAGGCGTTGGGAGCTGCTGGGGGCTCTGGCCAATCCCGAGTCGCGGAGCGTGGTAGGGACGCGTGAGGCCGCGCCAGTCCGCCGTGTGGTAGCCGGTTCCGAGCGGCGCGATCGCGTTGCTGGTGCGGCGCCCCATCAGACCTCGACTCCCCCTTGCGGCGCCTCCGGGTCCGCGGCGCGAGCGTGGGAGACGATCCGCTTGCCGGTCGGGCGGAGCTCATCGTCGCGCGCCACCCCGGCGTATACGTAGACGCTCCAGTCCTTGCAGTGCGAGCACATCCATGGCTCGTCGATGCGGTTGGTGCCGCTGACGATCGGGATCTGGTCGCTGCCGCTCGGCGGACGCATCATCTCGTGATCGTCCGGCAGACGGCCGATCGTCTCGAGCTTCAGGCCCTGCCGCAGCCCGTGCTTGGCCGCGAGGTCGTGCCGGTGGTGGATACGCAGCCAGAGCGGCGCGGCGTCGTAGGAGACGTAGCCGAGGCTCATCTCCTTGTTCTCCTCGCGGATGATCAGCGTGCCGCCGCAGTGGGGGCACATCGCGTGGATCATGCCGACCATCTGGCCCGAGCCATCGCTGCGCGGAGCCATGTAGAGCTCGCACTCGATGACGCACTTCTCCTCGCCTCGCTTGTCGACGTAGCGGATCCACGTCTTGGGCGCGGTGCGCTCTGCGTCGAACGAGCCGGGCATCAGCCGGCTTCCGTTCTCGCGGCTTCCCGACGCCTCCCACATGCGGCGGCCGGCAGCGATCTCCTCTGCGTTCATGCGGACGATGCCGCGGTTTTTCCCGACGATCCCCAAAGCTCAGCTCCCTCGACGCGCGAGCCGCGCCTCCGCCTGCCACGCCTTGATCGCGGCCACCGAGCTGATCGCGTAGAGGATCAGCAGCGGCGGGAAGACGTACTTCCAGAAGTACGGCTGCGCCTGGCGGCCCATGGACTCGACCAGCGGCGTGGCGACGTGCCGGTCGAGTGCGGCGCTGATCGCCGCACCGCGGCGACTGAGCTCGCGGTCGGGGTCGACGATCAGGTTCGCGAGCACGGTGGCGACCTGGCCCGGGTCGACATCCTGGCCCAGGCCACCGAGCATCGCGCGGCCGGACCGCTCGACGATCGCCCCGCTCGGGGCGACCCGCACGATCGGCACGATCGCAGATCGGGTGGGTCCCGGCAGCACGATGTTGCAGGCCTGGCGGTGGCGCCGGGCCTCGCGACGGGCCGCACGAATCGCGGTGCTCAGGCCTCGTTCGAAGCGGGGCTTGCGGCCGCGGCAGCCGACGACGAAGAGCGTGCGCGGATCGAGGAGTACGCCGTGCGCGAGCGGCGCCGCCGCCGGCGCGGCGCCGAGCTGCAGCGGCTGCGTCTCGTAGAACATCCGACGGCCCTGAAACCCGGCGCCGGGGATCTGCGCGCGCACGTAGGGAGTGCCGTACGGCCAGAAGCGGCTGCGGCTGCCCACCGAGTAGAGCTGCGGGATGTAGGAACGCACGGGGCGCCTCCGGCTCAGCGTCGACGGCTGGTGCGACGGCGCCGCGCGTTGCGGGACGTCCGGCGGCGCTTGTTGCGCGTCGTGCGGCGCTTGCTCGCGCGGTTGCGCTTGGTCGTGCGGTTGCGTCGCGTGGTGCGGCGCTTGTTGCGGCTCGTGCGACGCCCCCTGTTGCGCTTCGTCGTCCGCTTCTTGGACGTGCGCTTCTTCGAGCTGCGCTTCTTGGACGTGCGCTTCTTCGAGCTGCGCTTGCGCTTGGTCTTCAGGCCGTAGGTCTCGCGGGCCAGCCGTCCGACGGCGCGCCGCATCTTCTTGTTCCCGACGCGCCGGGAGGTCCGCTTGCCGGTGCGGCTCGCGGAGGCCTTCCGCACGTCGATCAGCCGACCGGTCTTGGCGTCGATGGCGCCGAAGACGCTTCGGTAGCGGCCCTTGGACAGCTCCCGGAGCTTGGCCTCGACCTTCTTTCTGTCGCCCACGACGGTGGCGCGCCGGCGCGTGCTGACGTTGTCTCGACCCGTCACGCGGATCTCTGCGATTCGTGCCTTCATCGCTCGCTCGTTCCTCCTGCCGGCAGCCACCGCGATGGTAGCATGTTCGGCCCCGGTGAGGCATCAGCCCGGCGCCCCTCACCTACGAGAGTAGCGGATCGGCGACTATCCGGCTGCCTCGAGCGCGGCGAGCTCATCGTCGCTCGGCTCCACGTCGATGACGCGGCCCTGCTCGCGGAGCCACTCGGCGTTGGCGGGGCACGGATCCAGGGCCCAGATGAGGAAGTAGACCGCCACGGCGCCCCAGGCCGTGCGCGCGTCGACCATGCAGCTCCAGGCGTTCAGCGGGTAGCCCCGCCGGCCGCACCGCTCGGCCTCTCCCTCGTGGTAGCGCGCCGCCCGGACCAGCTCGTGCAGCTTCAGGTGGACGGCGCAGTAGACGGGTCGCTCGTGCGGATCGTCACCCCACAGCTCGTGGGACTCCTGGATCCGGCACTCGCTGTGCGGATCGTCGGGGACTGGGACCTCAACGAGCACCCTTCACCTCCGCGCGCTGCTCACGTTCGGACAAGGCGCTGATCTGTTCCTGCCGTGAGGGGCGCCGCTGGTTGCGCTTGCCGCCCCGTCGAATCTGGGATGCGCACATAGCGCAGTGGCCCTTGATGCCGCCCCGCCGTCGTCGGCGTCGCTTGAAGTTCGCCATGCTGACCTCCTCCCGCCGCCTTTCGCGGCGCGGGTGTGATCAGCAGGGATTGAACCGACGCGTTCATCAGAGGTCCGCAGCCCTGCGACGAGCACGGGGCCGAGCGGTGTCGGCATACAGGAGGCTGGAGAGGCGACGGCGTACACGCTCGGCCGCCCGACGACGCCCTTTCGCCTCGAGGTTCTTGTACTCGGCCACGTTCGTCCGTAGGCGCCACGGCGAGACGTTGATGCGGGTGGCGAACTCGTCGAGCGAGATTGGGTCCGGGACCCCCGGGTCGTAACCCGGGCCATGCGTGTAGCCAGGCTGCACCCGCACCGGATCCTCCTCGAGCAGGTAGTGCGCCATGCTCGTGTAGTAGGCCTCGTGGACCCAGTCCGTGAGCTGCACGCCTGTGCCGTCCGGCATTTGAATCATGAGGCCCTCGCGGTGCTCTGGCTCTCGAGCGCGGCCTTCATCGTGGCGTAGGCCTCGCTCGCGAGCTTGAACGTCGCCAGCTTTTCCTCGTCGCCCGGGTGCCGGTCGGGATGCGTGGCCATGCAGATCTTGTGGTACGCCTTGCGAATCGCGTCGAGGTCGGCGTGAGGCGAGACACCGAGGACTTCCCACGGCGTGGGCCCCGGTGGCGCCGGCGGTGCGGCTGCTGCTGGCGGAGCTTGAGGGCGCGGCCGCTGCTGGGCGGCGACGATCCGCCGCATGCGCATCTGGGCCGACTGCACCATGAAGCTGATGCAGTTGCCGCAGATGGCCCAGCCCTCGTCGTTGTGAAACTCGGTGTGCGCCGCGCAGAAGGGCTTGCGGCACATGAAACAGACGCGGCCGGTGGGGGCGCCGCACGCGGCGCAGGGGTAGCCGGCCTCGAGCTGCTCCTCGTCGTAGTCGGCGGGCTCGAGCGCGACGCTCATGCGCTGACCGACCGCATCGACCACCGATCGCACCCCGCGGTCGATCAGCGAGTCGAGGATCTCGAAGCCGTTGGGCGTCGCCTGTCGGCGCGAGCGACGCTTCTTCTTGCCGCCTCGGGGCATCTCAGAGGACGGCGAGGATCGGGGCGATGGCCGCGAGGCCCGACAGGCCGCCGCCGCGGGCCGGGTGGGTGTGGATGCCTGTCAGGACGTCGTAGGTACCGCGGGGGAGGGGTTCGCGCACGTAGTCGATGTGGTGGCTGTAGCGCGCGGGCATCCCGATCGCGAAGCCCGGGCCCCAGCCGTAGGGCTGGAAGAGCGTACCGGGCGGCTGGCTGCGCATCGTGTAGGGGTTGATGGCCGCGTGCAGCGTGGTCGTCGGCAGATTGAACGGCGAGGGGGGCATCATGCCCATGGGGCGTTGGACTCGGCGATACGACACGGTGACCTCCTGCCTCGACTTCAACCGGCTACTGTCTCGGTTTCGACGGCGCCGAGCTGCCTTTTCGCAGCCTACCTCATGGACGCGCGGTGGCACCACCGGAGCGACGACGCCAGCGCACCAGAGCGTCCTCCAGGCGGTAGCCCGGCAGTCCTCGCTCACCGTAGCCGCGCACGAGCACCGGCCACTCGCCGTCCCAGTCGATCACCGCCCGTGCCGCGGACCGGCCGTCGATCCGCGCCGCCTGGTCGAGCGCGCTCTTCAGGTCGGGGTACGGGCTGAGGAGGCCGTCCTCGACGACGTAGATGCCGCCGCGCAGGCGCATCAGCGCTCGGCGCGACCCGTGCGGCAGCCGCTGGGGCATTTCCTGGCGCCGAGCTCCCTCGACGTCGGCCCTGAGACGCGCGAGTGTGTCCTCGTCGAAGACGGGCGCCCGGGCCGGGTATTGCGGCGGCTTGGGGCGCGGCCGCGCCGGTCGCTGCGGCCCAAGCAGCCCGATGACGGCCGCGGCCTGTTCTGGAGCGCCAGCGGTGTCCACCGCGATCGAGCGGTGCATGACCTCACGCACGCGCCGTCGTCGTCCGCGTGCAGCGAGGTCACGGGCTGTCTGGCTGATGAGGTGCTTGACCGCATCGAAGGCGCGCCGCTCGCGCTCCTTCATCGCGCGTTCGGCTCCGGGCGCCCACTGCGTCTCGAGGCCGCTCAGCTCCTCGAGGAGCAGCGGAGCGTTTGTGCAGTGGGCGGCGTAGAGCGCGTCGGCGACGGCCGATCGGAGCCGGGGGACGGTCGGATGATCCTCGAGCGCGATCCCCGCGTCCTGCGCGCACACCTCGAGCTGAGGCGGGAGCGCCACGTCGGCACGCGAGACGACCGCGAGGACGCCCGGCGGGTAGCCCTCGATGCGGCCGACCCACTCGCGGACCGCGCCGCCGGTGTAGGTGAGCGCGATCTCGCCGGTGGGTAGGTGTCGACGCGTCAGATCGTGGTGGCGCAGGCGCAGAGGCATGGTGATGTTCGTCCGGCTGAGAGGGGGTCCTGAGGCCGTCGCAAACGTGTCGGGCTGCCGAATGCTATGTCCACAGAAAGTGGCGTGAATCGACCCCGGGGCCCCCACTCAGCTAGACGAAGATATCACCGCGTCGCGCGCACCTCCTAGCCCGGGCTCGTGATGCCCCACTGCCCGGTCTCGAGCATGTGGGTCCACAGGGCCTTGGGCACGACCCAGCCGTTCAGGTTGAACTGGATGGACAGCACTTCGACCGGCGGCCGGTCGAAGACGTAGAATTTGCTCGTCAGCTCCTGGCCTCCCTGGGCGTACATCGCGAACGAGCTCGCGGTGCCGTAGCGGCCGCTGAACGGCGCCCCGCTCGGGTCGAAGCGGCCGTTGATGGAGGTGTCGAAGTTGCTGATCCCGGTGTTGCCCGCGATCGCGTTGACGGTCGGCGAGCCAGCGCCCTGCCGGTTGTTCTTGATGTCGAGCTGCCAGCGGTCGCCGATCAGGAACTGGTAGCCGATCGAGGCCGAGAGGCTGCCGGGGGCGATGGGCTGAGGCGTCCCGACGCCGATGTTGTTGTTGCGGAAGGCGGTCCACGACAGATCGCGGATCACGAGCACGCGCTGCGGATCGAGCTTCTTCTGCCAGATCAGGTAGCCCTTCTGCCAGCTCTCGGTCGCGACCACCTGGAGCGGTCGCGGGAAGAGCCTGGTGAAGGTGCGGTCGAAGAACTGGACGCCGGGCGGCGGCAGCCCGGCGAAGAAGCCCTGCATGATGCGGACGGGGGTGCTCCGCTTGTGCGAGCCGCTCGTCCGCTTCTTGCGCGCGACGGACGGAGGTGGCGCGGGCCTCCCGATCGGGGAGCCCGGGAGCGCACCTGCTCGTCCGGGGGGTCGGCGCATGGGCTCAGACCGCCGGCGTCTGCGCCTGGAGGATCTTGTAGCCGCCCATGGTCAGGTAGAGCGTGCCGCCGCTGGCGAAGACGCGCCGGTTCGGGTCCACGCCGTCGATGTCCGCGCCCTCGCCGCCGCTGAAGCCGTTGTAGGCGACGTAGGCCATCTCGATGAGGTCCATCTCGCGCGTCGGCGTGACCGTCCAGCGGATCACCGAGCCGCGCTCGTAGAAGTCGCTGACGGCGAGGTAGTAGGGACGGTCGACCTCGGTGAAGATGTAGCGGCTGGGCTGCGGGATCTGGTTCTGTCGCGCGCGGCGGCTGCCCTCGTCCTCGAGGGTGAAGAGGAAGTCGAGCTCGCCGGGGCGCGGCGTGTTGACGTCGGAGATGCCGGTGAGGACCGTCGTGCCGGGGCCGATGTAGGCGCCGGAGAAGTCGTCGTTGGTGGAGGCGAGCGGCCGGAAGCGGCCGCTGAGCGGGGTGATCACCTCGGTCCCCGCGGCCACGTCCTGGGGGCGCGCCTCGGTCGGTCCCAACGAGTAGGTCTTGAGCTGCAGCGCACCCATGTAGTGCGTGGCGACGAACGGCCCGTCCATCGGGATCTGCTGCGTGTCGAAGAACTGCTGGTTCGCGATGGAGACGATCCCGTCCTGCGCGCCCTCCGCGTTGCCGCTCGGCGGCAGCTCGATCACGAAGTTGAGGAGGTAAGGGATCCGCTTCCCCGGGATGTCCTCGATGTACTTGATGCGCTGGGCAGCCTTTTCGATCCACTTCTCGACGGCCTTGAACTGGATCTTGTGCTGCTTGAAGCGATTGATGAGGTCCGCGATCTGGTTCTTCAGAGCGCGGTTGTTGCTCCGCTCGTTCGCGATCTGGTGAAGGAGCTTCTGGAGCACCTGCTGCGTCTTCTGGTCCATCTCAATCCCTTTTCTTCGCCTCGTTGGCCGCTCCTCGCAGCCTCGGAGTCTGCACGGTGCGTCGCACCGGGTGATCGCTTTCCGCGACCTCGCGATCGGGACTCAATGCCCCGACCGCGGGGTCGCGGCAGCAGGCGCAAACCTGCTGCGCGACGATGAGCCTACGCGGGTTCGCGCAAGCTCTGACGTGCCTAGAGCACGTCGCGGGAGTGGATCCCGTCGATGAGGTACTTGATGTCCTTGGCGATGTTGTCGGCCGCCTCGCCCGCCTCGGTGAGGCCGTTGAGCTGCGCGATGAGGCTCGCACCCGGCGCGGGGCCGATGTCCGAGATCGTGCAGACGACCTTGAAGCCCTGACGGGGTGGGATGAGGATGGGCCGGGCGAGCCGCATCAAGGCCGAGGAGGTGGGTGCCCCGTTGTTGGCGCGCGGCAGACGGCTGTCGTTGAAGAAGCCGTCGAGGCCACCCGCGAACGGCGTGTAGGCCGTGAAGGTGGTGAGCTGCGGCTTGTCGCCCGCGGCGAAGTCCCAGAACATCTGGTTCTGCGACTGGTGGTAGAGCTTGTGGACGCGCGCGACGCGGTCAGCCGAGAGCGCCGGCGTCACCGCCACGTTCTCGAAGTTGAACCGGAAGTAGGTCCAGACGCGGACCGCGAGGATCACGAACGTCTGGTCCGAGGGGAACTGGCCCCCGGTCGCGAGGTTGGTCACCGCGGTGTCCGCGCCGCTCCGCTGGAAGAGCTGGGTGCGCGCGGTGATGGCCCCGAACCCGTTCTGCGGGGTGGTCCGCAGGTTGGTCGAGCCATCCACCCGGATGAGGGTGTCGTAGAAGGGCTGGTGAACCCGCTCACGGGTTCCGACGATCTTCGGCATTTGCTTTTTCTCCAGAATCTCTTGCGGCGGGGACCATCCCCGACCGGCATCGGCCCACCCTGCCGATGACCCTACCTGCTCGATCATGCTCGTTTGAAAACGAGCCCACCGTCGGGAAGAGCTGGGGTAGTGCAGCTCTTGTCGGGCGTCCCCTATCCCGACGGTGGGTGACTGGTTCTTCGCGTCAGACGCCTAGCAGGACGCCATGGGGGCGAAGAGATTCGCGCCGAAGATGCCTCCGGCGTGCCCGCGGCCCTCGGGGGTCGCGATGCTCTCGGTGATCGGGAGCTCCGTGGGGAGATCCGCAGTGATCGGACGCGCCGGCATGGGCGGCGTGATGGTCGAGACCTCCGGCACCTGCTGGCGCCGGAACGCCGTCATGCGCGATCCGAAGGTGGGGCCACGCCAGGCCGGCGCGGCCGCGAGGGCCTCGTAGACCTGGCCGACACCGGCCGCGGCCTCGTAGACCTGGCCGACGCCCGCCGCCGCCTCGTAGAGGCCGGCCGCCGCCTGCATCTCCGCGCCGTCGATCATCGACTCGATGGTGCGCGCGTCGGCGGGGTCGATCCCCTCGGCATAGGCCGAGCCCATGCCCGACACGCCCTGCTCGACGTACTCGCCCATCATCTGGTCCTGACCGGTGGTCACGTAGGCGCCCACACCCGGGCCACCGGCGACGGGGGTGTACTCGACGTACTCACCCATCATGCCCCGGTAGGGGCTGCCGGCGTTGGCGACGTCCACGTACGCACCGAGCAAGCCGGCGCTGTAGACGTCGTTGCGACCGCTGAGGAAGGCCAGAGGACCGCCCTCGCCGCCGAGCGCCTGGATCATGTTGTCGAGCAGGGCGATGCCCATGCCGACGACCAGGGGACCGCGGTTCTGGCGGATCATCTTCACCTGCGCGCTCAGCGCGAGGGTGCCGAGGATGCCGACGGTGTTGCCGATGGCGCGAGCCCACGGATCGCCGACCGCCTGCTGGAGGGGAGCGATCATCTGGGCGGCCGAGCCAGCGGCGCGGGCCGCGACGAAGCCGACGCCACCGCCGATGACGGGGATGCCGACGTCACGCCACAGCGCGCGCGGCCGAAGCGCGGCCATGCCCATGCCCTGGTTGCGACGCACACGACGCCGACGCGTGTAGCGGCGCTTCGAGCTCCGTCGCTTGGAGCTCCGACGCCGCCCACGACGCCGCTTGTTCGCGGTGGTCCGGTTGCGGCGCGTGGTGCGCCGACGCGCGTTCTTCCTCATGCTCGTCCTCCTCCGGCGACCGTTGGCCGCCATGCTCGTCTTCTTCTTCTTCCGCCGCCCCGGCTTGATCCGACGCACTTCGGCGTACTCCACGATCTGCGGGGCGAGCAGAACGGGGATGCTGCGGCTCTTGCGCCGCTTGCTCGTCTTGGGCCCGATGGGCGTCACCTGGTACAGGGAGTGCCCGGCGCGCTTCTTCCCCTTGCGCCTTCGGCGGGGCATGATCGCCCGGGGGTTGTTGAGGACGCGCACGCCGTAGGTGCGGCCCCGACGCGACGTGCGGCGCGAGCTGCGACGGCGCGAAGACCGGCGCCCGCGCGACGTGCGGCGCTTGCTCGAGCGACGACGGCTCGAACGACGGCGACCGTTGCGGGTCGTCCGGCGCTTGCTGGAGCGATGGCGACCGTTGCGGCGCGTGGTCCGGCGGCGGCTCGCGCGGCGCTTGCTGGTGCGCTTGCTCGAGCGACGACGGCTGGTGCGCGAGCGCGCCCGACGGCTGGTGCGGCGCTTGGAGGAGCGCCTCTTCTTGCGGCGCTTGCGGCCCTTGTTGGCCCGGACCCAGCCACCCCACTGGCGGCCGACGCCCACGAAGCCGCCCGCGCCCGTCGCGGCCTCGAGCTCGGCGATCATCTCTTCCTTGGTGAGCGCGTCGGCGGGCAGGTAGAGACCCTCGCCGGCGGCGTAGGCCTCGAGCTGCTTCTTCGTCATCGACTCGAAGTCCTCTCCGGCCCACCAGGTCACCTCGACCGGCTCCTTCTTGCGGCGGTAGCGGGGGCGGGGCTTGGTCACGCGCTTGTGGAGGCGGCGCATCGAACCGGTGTACCGGCTCGACGCGAACGCGGTGGTGCGCGGTCGACCCTTCTTGCCCTTCTTGGGGACCTGGACCATGACCGGCATCCGGCCGGCCTTGAGCTGACGGTCGATCTCGGGGATGCCCGTCAGGTAGATCGTCTTGCGGCCCAGCTTCGCTGTGGGACGACGCCGCTTGCGCTTGGTCGTCTTGCGCTTCGGCGCTCGCTTGGTCGTCTTGCGCTTCGTCGTCTTCTGGCGCGTGCGGCTGACGGCGCGACGCGAGGTCTTCGCCTTCTTCTTCTTCTTCGGCCGCGCCGCGAGCCCTGCGGCCGCGATGATCGCCGCGTCGGTGACCACGTCGTTTCGTCGGACCGATCCACGGTTTCGCTTCATGCTCTTCTCCCTGCCCGCCGGGCACATGATGTTGCCGAAGTCGTCGACGATGTAGAGACGGCTCCGCTCGGTCGCCCTGCGGCTCCCCAGCCCCCGGGCGTAGTCCTGCGTCTTGTAGACGGGCGTCGTCCGCGTCGGCAGCTTTCGCCGGCGGCGCCCTCGCTTGTCGGTGACGCCCTCGACCCACTGGTAGGGGTTCTTGCTGGTGCGTCCGCGACGACGGCGCGGCGTGCGCGACGTGCGGCGCGAGGCACGCGAGGTCCGTCGGCGAACGGTCGAGCGACGGTTGCGGCGCACCGCACCACCAGCGGTCCGGTCCTGCCGACGGCGCCGGATCTGGTAGCGCTTCGCCAGCGAGCTCGCCTTCCGCTCCGCCTCGTCCTTGGTTCCGTAGATACGGACGTTCCCGTTCGGGGCACGCACGTACCATCGACGCTGCCCGTGACGCCCCCAAGCGATGGCCTTGTAGGAGCCCGGGTTAATTACAGCGAGCGAGGCGACGCCTACGTTCGGCACGACGCCAGACGTGCGCTCATAGCGCTTCGCCGCGTTCTTCGTGCTCCTCTTGTAGACCAGGCCCAAGGCGTACCTCTCCGCTTCAGGTGGCCGTTTGCGAAGAGGAGCAGCCCTGCCAGACCTTCGTCGAGAAGGCTAATCGACCGGTGGCCCGTTGGTCAAGTCCCCCCGCCCCCCCGCCCCCGCCTGGCCCAGCACACGGCACGGGCTTTCGAGACGCGAACGGCGAGTTCTTGAGCGCTTCCCGCACCCGGGAGCGAGCTGCCCCAGCGGCCTTTCGCCGCCGTTCCTTGCGACGCCGGATGCACTCTCTCCGGGAGCCCGCGCCGCACGTGCAAGCGAGGGCCTCATCGTCGGCTGCGCTACCTGAAGTCATGGAGCAGGATGAACTCGCGCAGGATGTCTGGCGGCATCGCCCGCATCCCCGCCTCCGTCAGGTCGATCTTGTCCCGTGGGTCCTGGTCGGCCTTGCGCGTGTTGCATCGGCTGCACAGGAGCTGGAGGTTGTGGGGATCGTGGCTACCGCCTCTCGAGCGCGGGACGATGTGATCGAGCGTGCCCTGCGCGGGCGATCCCGGGCGCCGGTTGCAGTGGCACCCGCAGCGCTGACAGCGCCCTTTGTCTCGCGCCCAGATATGCTCGCGGTGCCGCTGGTGGCCCTTCTTGTTCGGCACGCGGCGCCGCTTCCGCTTTCGGTAGCTCACCCGAACTCCGGCCGCTCGGGCGGCTGAGCGTGAAGGACGGCGATCCGCTCGCCGTCGATGATGCGGCCTGTCTCCATCACCGTCATTCCGGCCGAGCCTTCCTCGACGTCGACTCGCGACCAGGCCTTCGCGAACGCGAGACACGCCCGGCTGCACACATACGGCGTGTCGAACCCTTCGTAGGTCACCGTCTCACCGCTCGGAGCGGCCATCCGGACGTCCTTGTCCGGGTTGCGGCGCCGACGCGTCAGCACGACGCCGAAGAACGCGCCGCGGGGCTTGCCCTCCGCGTCGAAGCCTGGCTGTTGGCAGCCCACGCACCGTAGCCGGTGCAGCTTCTCGGCGAGCGACTTCGGGTCGTTGGTCGTGATTCGCGCCACAGCCCCGATTCTAGGCGCTCGCCGGCGGGTCGCAAAAGTGCGGGTAGTCCCGCATGAGGCGCCGGCGGCAGTAGGCGTAGAGCTCGCGATCGAGGTCGTTCAGCTCCGCGATCCGTTCACGCGTCGCGCGGGGAATCTCGTAGACCGTGGCCCGGGACGGATTGACGTTCACGCGTGGCATCTCCATTCCGCGCGGCCAGTCGTAGTAGACGGTGAGCATCTCGAGCGAGATCTGCATCTCCTCGACCACCCCGACGACCGGGAAGTCGGACTGGATGTTCTCGATCGCCTCAGCGAGTATCGCCGTCCGCTCGCCCGGGTGCACCTGCACGGGGCGCGGCGCGCAGTCGGTGATGCGACCCGCGAAGTAGCGCGTCATCGCGTTGTCGATGCAGAGATCGGGGTTGAGCTCGACCCACTCCTCGAGGCTGAGCCGATTGGCGAGGTCGTGCCGGTTGTGGGTCGGCTCGGCGCGGCAGAAGTAGTAGTAGCTCACGACGCGGTCGACCGGCTCGCGCACGAAGCCGATGTATGCGTACGGCCGGTTGAACCAGGCGTGGAAGCCCCACGGCATGTGGCCGTGGATCACCTGGACCTGCTCCGCCTCCTGTCGCTCCTCAGCCCACATTCGCTTGAGCCGGGCGCGTTCCGGCTCCTCGTGGCCGACGAGCACGTGCGTGTAGGCCTGCCGCAGGATCGCCAAGAGGCTCTTCCCCGCCGTCTTCTGGATGTGCATCGAGCACACGAGCATCGGTTCTCCACCGTCAGAACATCGACCCGTCGGGCATCAGGAAGCAGCCAGCGCCGGTAGCGGGAGTCGCCGTGGCTGCCTCTTCCGCTTCCGCCTTGCGCTTCTCAGCGGCCTCGTAGCGGCGCTGCAGCTCGTCGAGGCTGATGTCGCGGCCGGCGTTGAAGCACGGCGCGCAGATCATGCCACGGACCACGATGCCTTCGCCCACGAAGAGCTTGGACTCCTTCAGTCCCCAGAGCTGCCCGACCGGGATGTCGCATCCGCAGGCGTGGCATGCCGGGTCGCACCCGTTCTGCACAAGCCACGTCCGTGTTGGTTCGGTCAGGACTCTGAACTCGCCCGGTTCCGGCCAAAGAACCTGGAAGTCCCCACCTTGATCGCCCGACATGGAGCGATCATCGCACGCGGGTCGCTGGTGGTCGATCCCTCTTCTCCCACCGTGAGGTGGACGCAGTCTCGGTTTCGAGGCGCCGAGCAGCCTTAGTGGTCGATGCCCTCTTCTTCCACCGTGAGCTGGCCGCCGGCGATCACGGCCCGGAACCCCTCCCGGGGATCGTAGACGTACAGCATGCGGCCGTCGGGCGCGGCGAAGAGCCAGGTGTCGCGCGAGCGCGGCAGGTGGGCCTCGTAGACCTCCCCGTCGTCGGCGCGCTCGAGAAACAGCCCGATGCACTGGCCCAGCAGGGCGAGTGGGCCCCTGGGCTTGCGCGGCAGCTTGGCCGGCTCGAGCCAGCTCTGCGCGCCCAGCGGCTCGTAGACCTTCACGCCCTCGTCGAAGACGTGCTTGTAGTCGGTGTCGTCGCCGTCCTCGTGCCACTTGTCGGTGCGGTAGAGCACGCTGAGTGCGTCGCCGGCGAGCCCGACCTGCTCGGGGAAGGGGTGCGCGATCTCGACGACGCGCTGTGGATCCTTGTCATGGAAGATACGGTAGCGCTCTGCGCCCGCGCCGCCGTCGTGATCGACCTCGCGGCCGAAGCGGGCTCGCTGCATGGCGCCTCGAGGCTCGTTGGGCTTGAGGCGCGCGCGTTGCGAGCGGGGCAGCGCATGCCGGCCGAGCGGCGCGGCCGTAGGGCCCCAGGTGTCGACGAGCGGGCGCAGGATCTGGTCCTGAACGAGCTCGAACGGCTCGAGCCAGATGTCCCACTCGGTCACGCCGCCGGTGATCCCCAGCTCCCGCAGGCGCTCATCGATCCGGACCACCTCGGGATCGCTGGTGCCTGCGATCGGGGCCCGAAGCCTGACGGTGAGGCCCGGCGCGCGCCCGTGATGGTGCTCGTGCACGACCGCCTTGGTTCCGGCGGGGACGAGCGTCTCGAGCTCGCCGGTGAGCGGCGGGTCGACGACGAGCTCTTCGGCGAAGATCACCGGCGTCCCCTCGGGGAAGGTCCGCTGGACCCACGCCCACCAGTCCATGCGGTTCTGGGGCGGTGGCGGGATCGGGTTCAGCTCGAGGTCGTCGTCTTCGTTCGGCTTGAGGCGCGCGCGTTGGCCGTGGGGGAGCGCGCGGCGGCCGCGGGGCCGCGGCGCGCTCGCCCAGTGATCGACGAGCGGCCGCATGTCGCGGTAGCTGATCCCGAGCAGCTCCCCGACAGCGCCGGCGATCTGGATGCCCTCCGCGTCGCGCGCGTCGACAATCTCGACGTGGGCGCGATCGGCCACCTCGTCGTCGAACGGGGCCGGGTCGACGATCACGCCCCGCGCGCCGGGTGGCAGCACGGGCATGTTGAAGAACTGGAGCTCGCGGCGGGTGGCGATGGGCGTGCCGGGCGGGTAGGTCCGCGCCAGCCAGGATCGCATGGCCGCGACCTGCTGGGGCGTCGCCTGCATGGCCGCGAACGCGGTCTTGGGCCAGGGCGGCGGCGGCGGGGCCGGGTTCTCGTCGAGCTCGTCGTCGAACTCCATGGCGCTCAGCCCTTCTTGCCGCGCGCGTAGCCGATCGCGACTCCGACCACCAACGCGATCGTCCCGATGAGCAGAGCGTTGCCGGCGATGTCCATGAGCGTCTCGCCGACCTCCATCGAGCCCAGGCCCGCACCGGGTACCCGCACGATCTCACCGCGGGCCTGGTGGCTGTAGCCGACGAAGCGCGCACCGGGCGGCAGCGTCTTGACGTCCACGTCAGGCACAGCGCCGAGGGGATGGTGATCGGGGCGCGGAGGCTTTGGATCATCCCCCACGGAGACGGGATGCCGCGTCTGGTAGACGCGGTAGCTGTTGCGGTCCCAGTCCCACGCGCTGTACAGCGCCATGGCTACCTCCGGCGACGGCGCCGACGGCGACGCCGGCGCGGGTTACGAGCGGGGCGACGGCGCCGACGACCAGCGAGGGCGACCGCTCCGAAACCGATGCCGAGCACGAGCAGCGTGCCGGCGCCGATGGCGAGCCAGTTGGGGCCGCCCTCACCCGCGGGCTTGAAGATGCCCTCCTCGCCGGGGCGCCCCGTGGGTGCCGGCTTGCCCGGAGCCGGCGCGGCGGCGGGCTCGGTCGGGGTCGGGCGTGGAGCGGGAGGTGCCGAGGGGGGCTCGAACGCGCGCGGTGCCTGCGTGGGAATCGGCGTGGCCCGCGCCGCGTCGCAGACGACCTGAGGCAGCCCCTGGGCCGGCTCGAGGTAGACGTAGACGTTGTCGGCGAAGGGGCCGGGGTTGGCGCGCATGCGTTGCGCGGTGAGCCGTGCCTGCGGCCCGAACGCTGGGGCGACGCTCGCGAGGATCGCAGCCACCTCGTTCATGTGCTGCACCGCGTTGACGCGCGCGGCCGCGCGCCACTTCACGTACACCTTGCCGCGCATCGAACCGCCGCCCCACTTCGCCTCCTCGACGTAGTGGCCGCAGTCGGCGAGCGCGGCGCGGATCCGGTCGGGGAGCTGCCCGGCCTCGGCGGCCGTGACGCCCTGCGGCGTGACCTGCATGTCGAGCACGGGGCCGCGAGCCCACTCGAGCCCCATGACGGCCTGGGCGCGGCTCGGGTGCGGGCCCACCATGAGTTGCAGCGCCTCGGGGCTGTTCGCGCCCAGAAACCCCATGCCGGTGCCCTTCAGGGCCCAGCGCAGATTCGAGGCCACGCGCGGGTCGAGAACGACCGGTGTGCGGTAGGTCATGCTGCTCTCCCGGTCCAGCGGTTGTAGAGGCGACGGCCGGTCGGCGTGAGCCGCAGCCACGCGTAGCCCGCGAGCACGACCGCGCCGCCGATACCGACGACCATGACCGTCGTACGGAGGCCCTCGCCGAGCCCGCGCGTGACGTTCTCCACTCCGCGGCTGATCGGGTCGGGCATCCGGAGCTCGCGGATCAGCGCAGCGCGCTCGGCCGACGTGCAGCCGCCCGGCGTTTCGTTGCAGATGCGCTCGGCCATGGTCATGGCGGAGCGCAGCTCGCTGGCCGACTGGGCCCACGAGTAGACCGCGGCGCCAGCGATCAGGATCGCGACGCCAGCGGCGACGACGGCGATGGCGGCGATGCATGCCCCCCCGCACGCGAAGCCCAGGCCGCCCACGCCCACGCCCGAGACCGGGCGCTCGGGCCGCGAGCCCTCGAGCGCCTGCGTCGCCTGGTTGAGCATGCGCCGCGCCGTCTGCGCGAGCTGCCGCTGCGTCGCGAGGAGCTGGTTGCGCCGGGCGGCGGTGGGCGCGGCCACGTTGGCGAGCTGCATGCCCTTCACGTAGGCGGCGGTGACGTCGACGACGGTCCCCGTGACGAACTGCTTGGCCTCGGCCGGGGTCAGCCGGAAGGTGCCCGTGGCGGGCTGCGTCGCCTGGCGCTTGAGCCGATCGTAGAGCGTCTGGTTGAGGGTGACGTTGCCCCACGCGGCGTTGGCCTGCTGGGCGAGCACCTTCACGTCGTCGGCGAGCTGGCGCAGGGCCGGATCGGCACCAGCCACGCTGCCGGGCAGCGAGGGCGCGCCCCCCTTGGCCTGACCGAGCGGCGTGCCGCACGGGAGGTTGAGGGCGCAGGGCTCGCAGCAGGGCGCGTCCGCTCCGGCGAAGGGGAAGCGGTTGCTGCGGGGCCCGGGGCTGAAGATGCGCTGGTAGGCCACGGCCTCTCCTTTCAGGCCGCGCGGCGGGCTCGGCGACGGCGCGCGGGACGACGGCGTCGCGCCGGGCGGCGCCCGGGACGGCGGCGCGGCGTGGGCCGCGACAGCTCCCAGCCGAAGTAGCCGACGGCGCCGGCCACCATCGTTCCGGCCACGAGCCAGACCCAGACGGGCGCACCCATCCACGGACGCGTGAAGAAGCCCTCCTCCGCATCGGGCGCGGGCGCGACGAAGTCCGGCCGAGGGGCACCCGGCGCGGCCGGCTTCCCGGTGGCGCCGGGCGCCGAAGGCACCGAGGGTCGCGACGGCGCGGAGGGCCGCGACGGTGCGCCCGTGTAGGTGGCCGCGAGCTGGGTCAGCCGCGTCACGAGAGCTTCGGGCAGCGTGATCTGAGTGGCGCGCTCGGTCGTCGGCGGCAGCCCGGCGCGGACCTGCGAGGCGCTCAGCCGGTAGCGCCCGGCCTCCGAGGTCAGCCACGCGCTGAGCGAACGCTGCGTGTTCGGGCCCCACTTGCCG
This sequence comes from Planctomycetota bacterium, assembly GCA_028278425.1. Classification (GTDB taxonomy): domain Bacteria; phylum Planctomycetota; class UBA1135; order UBA1135; genus JANQEJ01. The sequence goes on from JANQEJ010000327.1 coordinate 102,517, forward strand.
TCGGCCGCTCCCGGCGACGGGCTGGCGCCCGCGGCGAGCAGCCCACGCTGTACGACGTCCACGCGGATCGAGGCCGGCGTGTTGTAGGCCCCCAGGAACTGATATCCCTGCGGAGCAGTCCCCTTGGGACGCGCGCCCATCGGCCCGAAGACACCCTCCCGGGGGCTGAACATCCCCCAGTTGGGCTGACCGGGCATGGTCGGGAAGCGCCCCAGGCCCATCGCGTCGAAGATACCCGAGCTCCCGGCGAAGATGCCGTTGCTGTCTCCGACGCCGTGGAACACCTGCGCGGCGCCCACGGCGGGGGCGCCGGGCTCGAAGAAGTCCTGGCTGTCGACCATGATGCCGCCGCGATCGTAGAGCGCGACGCGCACGCCGCCGGGCCATCGCTTCAGCACGCGGTAGCTCACCGCGCCATCTGCGAGGACCTCGCCGGGCGAGATCCACGGGTACTGTCGGTAGAGCATCGCGAGCGGGTGCGAGCCTCCGACTCCGGTGCTGCCCATGCCGTTTGCGTACATCGTCCGGTCCCCTCTCAGGCGGCGCGCCTCCGGCGCCGCATCGTCCGCGCGCGAGAGCGTGCCCGCTTCGCCTTCGCGCGCTTGGTCTTCTGCCAGGTCACGTTACCGCGACCGTACGCGGCCCACACCTCGGGCCAGAGCTTGATGATCTTGCTGCGGATCGCGTTGAAGTCGCTCGCGCTCCGCACGCGCCCCATGCGCAGGTAGTCGATCGCGGCTCGCGCGCGGCGCGCCGTATCGAGGGGGAACGTCCCTTTGCCGCCACCAGGGGCCGGCCGATCGGGGAAGACGAAGTAGCGGCGCGGGATCCGCGCGCGCTTGGCCGCCGTGAGCCGGTTGGGAGCGACCTTGCTGGTGCGGCGCCGGCGACGGCTGGTGCGGTTGCGACGCGTGGCGCGACGGCGCGTGGTGCGGCGGCGCGTGGTGCGACGGCGCGAGGCGCGGCGGCGGCTGGTGCGACGGCGGCGCCGGCGGCGCGGATTCGCCCGAGGCTTTGGCGACGCCCAGCCCGCCACAGCGAGCCCGAGCACGATCGAGCCGACGATGAGCGCCGCCTTGAGCATGCCGCCTGGCGCGCCGTTGCCGCCCCGCTGGGCGTCCTCGGCCGCGGCAACGGTCAGGAGCGCGCCGCTCGGATCGGTCTGCCCGAGCATTGGCACGTTCGGGTACATCGGCGTCCAGTGATACGGTCGGTGGTAGGTCATACCCGCTGCCCCTCCTCGCGCAGCGCGTCGATGTAGCTTTCCCACTCGACGCCCCGCTTGGTGTTCTGCGCGGGCACGAGCCCGATCGTCGTCCGGTTGATGCGCACGGCGTCGAGGCCCTCGCGGCGCGCCCACTTCTTGAAGTCGGTGTTCTTGTCGAGCTCGCTGCTCTGACGGACCTTCAGGTTGATCAGCGGGCTCGGGTTCTTGATGCCCTTCGACATGGCCACATCGGCGTCGTGGAACACCGTCAGGCCATCGCCTTGGTTGCGCTCGGTGAGCCACTTCTGCGCGCGCTCAGCGACCCGCGATCGGCTCGGCGACCACCGCGAGCGCGAGCGTGCGCTCGTCGCGCCGTGGCTCTCCCCGTCGTCGCTCGATCTCGACGAGCTCGTGCTCGAGGAGCGGTTGGGGCGCACCGACTCGCTCTCGTCGTCGTCCCCGCCGTCGTTCGCGTCCGCCTTGGCCTTCGTGTAGAAGTAGTAGCCGCCGCCTCCGACGGCCGCGACGCCGAGGAGGATCGCCCAGACGGGAATCCCTTGGATCTCCCGGCGCAGCAGACCCTGGCCACCGCCCGGGGCTCCTCCGGGCTGCGGGGCAGCGGGCACCGGCACCAGGCCCGGCGGGACCTGCACGGGTTGGCCGAGCGCGTCGACGACGCGTCCGTGTGCATCCATGAAGAATTGGGGCTGACCGATCACGGGCTATCTATCTCCGAGCACGCCTCCGACGACGGCGCCGACGGCCATTGCGCGCCACAGCGCGGCGCGGTCGGCGCCGCTGGGGGCGCGCGACCAAGTATACGACACCGGCGAGCGCGGCCACCGTCGCGACCACCGCGGCGGGCACCAGCCAGGGCGGTGTCTCGGGCTCGACCGTCGGCGGCACGTACATCGGCGCGCCGGGCCCGTAGGGGCTGGGGGTACCCGGGAGAGGCGTTCCCGGGGCGGTCGGCTGCGGCTTCGGCTGCCCCCAGACGCGGCCGGTCGTCGGGCCCTTCCCGGTCACGCGGCCCCACATTTCTTGGGCCTTCTGGACGATGCTGGTCGGCTGCCGGTCGCCCGGAGCGTCGCGGTGCATGAGCGTCTCGCGCGGTCCGGTGACGTTGCCGCTCGCGTCGTAGTAGACGAGATCGGCGCGCATGGCGGCCTGCCCGCTCGACGACACGGGCTGACCCTGAGCGTCGTACGCGGTGAGCGTGAAGTGGGTTGCCCCGGCCGGGGGCGCGCCGAGGACCACGAACCCACGCTCACCGAGACGGGCGCGACCCGCGATCGGGATCGCGCCCTCGGGAAGCTGGCCGAGGCCGTGGAACATGCCGCGTCCGACGACGCGGTCGCCGAACGGCGGGAACTGCGGCGAGCCCCGCTCGATCGCGGTGGCCGCGCGGGTGCCTCGGGGTGCGATGCTGAGACGGTAGGTCATCGACGAGCTCTCCTGCGGCGGCGACGGCCGCGACGGCGGTTGGGACGCGGGCGGCGCGGGCGCGTGGCCGCGTAGACGGCGATGCCCACGAGGAGGAGCGCGCCGCCGGCCGCGACGACGCCCCAGGGAAACTCCGGCTCGGGCGCGACCGGCGCGATCGGCGGGATGGGAGCGGTGGGCGCGGTGGGCGCCGTCGGCGCGGTCGGCCGCGACCAGCTCGGGCGCCACGGCTCACCGGCCTGCAGGCCGCTCCATCGCATGCCGGACGAGTCGGTCGTCTGCTGCTTGCCCCCGGTGGAGGGGGCGCTGGGCGCGCTGGGCTTGCCCGTGGTCGCGCCGCCGGGCGGCTGGTATCCCAGTCCTGCGTACATCATCTCCCCTTTCGCGCCCGGGGCTTGCCCTTGCGCCTCTTCTTGCGGCTGACGGCCCAGGCGCCGGCACCGATGAGCCCGGCCGCGCCGATTCCCAGCCACCCGTAGGCGGGGAGCCCCAGCGGGCCGCGCTTGAGGTACCACGGGATGCCGACCTGCGACTCGATGTCCGCGAGCTCGGCGAGGAGCTGCTCGAGCGTCGCGATCGCGCCAGGCGCAAGTCGGGCGAGCTCTTCGCTCAGCCGGGGCAGCTCGACGAGATCGCCTTGGAGCGCCTCGGTCATCGGGCCGAGCTGCTTCTCGGCCTGCTCGAGGTAGAAGCAGCGGCCGCGCTGGCGCACCTTCTCGGGCGCGTTGCCGAGCCGCGCGTCCATCTGCTCGACCCCGCGTTGGAGCGTGGCGACGATGATGCCGTAGGCCTGCTCGGGGCTGGCCCATGCACGGGCTTGCGCGATTCCGAGCCCGTCTCGGAGCTTTCCCAGCAAGCCCTGCACCGCGGCCTTGGCCTCCGCGAAGAACTGCGCCGCCTCGTCGAGGCTCACGCCCGGCTGCAGGTAGCCGCGCGCTCGGGTGATCATCGTGCCGCGCAACGACGCAGCCGAGGCGGCGATCTGGATCGCCTGGCTCATGCGCGCCTTCTGGGTCTCGGCGTCGCGGATCACGCGGCGGGCGTTGCTCTGCGCGGCCGCGATGCCGCCGAGCATGCCCTGGAAGATCACCGCGAAGTCGGAGACGGCGCCCTCGGCGCGCAGCGCGACGTTTGCCAGGTTGTCGTTGGAGGGCACGCGCATCGCGGCGGGCAGC
>JANQEJ010000342.1 GCA_028278425.1 Planctomycetota bacterium
ATCCTCTGGGGTCGCGAAGCCGCCTCAGGCGCGGGCGCTCCGATTACGCACACGCCGTTCATCTACGTCGACGACCTCGACGCCCACTTCGCACACGCCAAGGCGCACAGCGCCGAGATCATCCAGGACATCCACCAGCTCGGCTTCCGCGCCTACGAAGCCGCCGATCCCGAAGGCAACCGCTGGACCTTCGCCCAGGCCAGCCCGCTGATGCTCTGAGCCACGAACGTCAGCATGGATCACGGTGCCGAATCGGAGCCGGTCACGAAGGCCTCGAGCCACTCGATGAGACGCTCGACGAGGCGAGGGTAGGAGTACAAGGCCTCTGCTCGTTCTCGCCCGGCCGTCGCCAATGCGCTACGGCGGGTACCGTCCATCAGGATGCTCCGCACGGCAGCGCCGAGCGCTGCGGGCTCGCGCTCGGTCAACACACCCACATCCGGCGTGATCACGCAGTCTACGCCTCCACCTGAGTAGGCGATGGGAACGGTGCCGCTGGCAAGGGCCTCGACGTAGATGATGCCGAAGTGCTCCTTCTTTTCCGGGGCTGCGATCAGCGCCGTGGCTCCGGAGATCAACCGCACCTTGTCCGCAGAGGACACGAAGCCGAGGAACCGGCCACGGTCACCCAGCTTCGGCTCCAACTCCGCACGAAGCTCTCCGTCCCCGATGAAGATCGTCTGTGCGAGCTCTCCGTAGATCTCCGATGCTGCCACGACGTTCTGGGGCCCCTTCGCGGCAATCAGCGCGCCGGGGCAAATCACGTACGGTTCGTGCAGACCATATACCGTGGCGATGTCACCGGCCGCGTCGGGTCGGTGCTGCTCCAAGTCGACACCGCAGGGGAGGATCAGGAAGCGCTCCGGAGCGACCTTCGCGAGCGGGCGCACGAGCTCGTCGCGTACGTACTCGGTTGTGACGAGCACCCCATCAGCACGTTCGATGGACTGTCGGATGAGTTCCCACACTCGGTCGTCATAGCCCCCGTCGTGCCGCGGCTCGATCCCGGTGCCGTGCAGAAACAGGACATAGGGCTTTGCGCGACTGCGCGCGACCCGACACGTGGCGATCGCGGTCAAGTTTGCATGGTGGCCGATCACGATGTCGACGTCGTCGACGAACTCCTCGAGGGCCCGCTCGTAGTCCTCCACATAGGGGTAGACCTCTTCATAGGACATCGTCGACACAGGGCGTTGGTGCTCGCCCGCCGACGGAAGCGACTCGTGCACGGGAAGGACCGGCGAGTGCAAGCGAACGTCATGGTTGACGGCTCCCTCAACTCCGTCGCCGACGCCGGGATGAGCGAAGTGGACGCGGTGGCCCGCAGCAACGAGATGGCGAGCATGTTCGCGCGCCACCTCCCCGCTGCCACGACCGCTGTTCAGGAGCAGGATTGCGATATTCATGTGTCGGACGAGCGCCCGAGCATAGGGCCCGCGCCGCAGGTGGATCCGGACCAACTCCGGTCTCTTCTTTCTATGCGGTTCCAATCGCGGTGGGCACTCCGCGACCGCTCCCCGCTGTCATCCGGGGAACTTGATATGGCTCGTGGCCGATGGTTCGAACACACTGCGAAGGCGATCCAGCTCGAGGAGCCACGCCCGAGCTTGGTTCCAACTCGGAACCCCTTGGGTCACCATCTCCTCCGCCCCTTGCGGGGGCCCGCAACCGCTCGCAGGGTGTTGCAAAGTCGGGGCAGTCAAACGCGTTAGGCGCGCCGAGCGAGCGGAGGAACAAGCGTCGGAGTGTCGAGGCTCGCTCGGACGCGGTCGCACGGACTCGTCTTCTGACCGCCGACCCTGCACCGACGCACCTCGTCGGGCTGGTACAGGCAGACCGAGGGGATTCTGCGAGGAGTTCATCGCCGGCACACCGCGCTCAACAAAGTCCCCAATCGACACACTCTCCCAGGCTAGACGACCACGCCCCGCCATCCATTGAGCGACCCGCGGCTAGTACCTCGTGTACAAGTCGAACCAGCCGGCACTCAGAAGTCCGTCTGTGACGTCAACGGTAGTAACGTAGTTGCTCTCGAAGACCCCATCGTTGTCGGTGTCCTGGAGGACGGTGCAGGGCTGGCCAGGCATGGGGATCTGGTAGATGACGTAACGGCGCTCCACGCCGGCCTTCTGAAGGCCCTGAAAGGACTCGGAACCGCTCAGCCCCGCAAGGGTCTGTGGGTCGTAGAGAAGGTTTGCGGTGTCGGACCCATCGAAGGGCACCTGGTAGAGTTCGTCGTCCGTGTCGGTCAGGATCAGGGCGAAACGACCCTCCGGGTCGATTCGCATCTCAGCAATGCCCTTCGCTGCGAAGTGCGCTCCCTGATAGACGACGGTCTTCTGGGGCTGGGGTTTGGCGCCCCGCGACGATTGGGGCACGAAGGTCGTGCCGGCAACGTACACCGACGTCTCCGTGACGGCCGTGGGGACACCGATCGAGGTGCCGGACTTGGGATGGGACGAGGCGTACCCACCATCCCACTCCGGGAAGATCCACTCTTCGATGACGATCGAGCCACGCTGCAATCCCGCCAGGTAGAGCTCGTTCCCGTGTCGCACGCAGGCGGCGAGGACCTCATAAGAAACTGAGTGCTGCTCGTTGTGAACGTCCCAGTTGCCGAAGGTGGGGTCCTTCTCCGTCGTGTGGATGTCGAGCCCGAGCTCTCCCTCGTAGAAGGTGCAAGATAATTGGAAACCGTCATGGGCGAATAGCCCGCGGAGAAGTAGCGGTAGCCCGTGCTTGCTACTCGCGGCAACCGAGGCGGCATCCACGGTTTGGATGTCGGGTTGCTCTGCGCGACAAGCGCCAATCAGAACCAGGCCGCCAAGAAGAAGGACTCTAGAAGGTTTCAAGGCTTACTCTCCTTGGCGGTTTCCGAACTCAGTGTCGGTAGGCATGCCGACGCCCACCATCCCCGAGCACTGACTCAGCGGCTCGCACCACACGCACGTCGGTGACACGAGATTGCCGTCGGTGTCCACGTCCACATCTGGACAGTCCCCCGCCTTGGCTTTGTTGGCGGGCTTGTTGGCGACTTCGGCGATCTTCTTGTAGAAGCGGCAGTGAGCGGCCCACCGCGCGCACGTGGCAAGATCGGAGCCAAGGAGTACGAGGTTCGTCTTCTCCTCCTGAGCATTGCCGCAAGCGCGAGCGGCATCGTCCTGGTACGTCTCCAGGTGGTCGCAAGTGCTGCCACCTCCCGGTTCTTCGGCTGTCTTGCCCCCGCCTCCTGGGACGTCGCCCGGCGGACAGTGGGTGAGCTCATGCATGAGCAACTCGACCATGACGGCTGTCATGAAGTCGGCGTTCTCTTGCCACGGACCGGCCATGGCAATCACTCCCGTTCGATCGATACCGGTCCCGATGAGGACGTCTCCAGGCAGGAGGTACGTGCCGGCGGGCGCATGGCCGGGATTCGCGCGTTCGGTGATCAGCCAACCCGGCACTGCCGGATCTGGGTCCGTCTTGAGGTCAATCCACGAAGAGCTTCCTTGTGGGTTGCCAAGAGCATCGTTGAGTCGATCTTCGACATTCTGAAGACCGTCTCCGGTAAGCGTATCGCTGAGCGCGTCGGCCCGCGGTACGTTCGCGAGGGCAACGAGTGCGCTGCTAGCCACCAACAGATCGCGACACAAGGACATCATAGCCTCCTATCAAGAAAACGAACCGCCGGGACTCGGTCGAGGCCCAGGCGCACAGAGGCGGCGAGCGTACCGCTCAACGGTTGGTGTGCCAAGGCCGTGCTAGCTCCGAGTCGGGCGCCCCAGAGCATCCCGATGAACCGGTCTCTTGCGATCGTGCGCGCCCACGCCTGAAGGTGCTCAAGGGGCGCGTAGGCGGCGTTCTGACACGGATCCAGTGGTTTGGGGCGCGGTGCCGCTCCGCGAAGCTCGCGCCCGCAAGAGGGAGGTGCTGCCTCGGACGATCGCGAGCGTCGAGCCACGACATGCGATTCGCCAAGCAAACCGGCGTGCTCCTCCGGTAAGAAGAGAGATCCGGCAACCGCTTTCCCGAACCGGAGAGAGCCATGGAGTCCAGACCCACCCGCCTCCGCCGCGGCGCGGCGGTTTCCTCGCTCCTGATCCTCTCGCTCGCCTCCCCAGCGGCAGCGGATGGAGAGATCGCTTCACCCGATCGGCCTCGATGCGTTCCGTGACGACCGCCGTCCGAGGCTCCACGACTGCGCGGATCACGCCATCGGCGCCCCGCAGTCCTTGCAGAAGCGCGCGTCCGCCTCGTGCCCCTCGCTCGTGCACTCCGGACAGCTCCGGGTCGAGACCCGTCCTCCCACCGCGGTCTCGACGATCTCGGCGGTGACGATGCCCGTTGGCACGGCGATGACGCTGTAGCCCAGCACCATCACGACCGAGGCCAGCGCCTTGCCCGCGAGCGTTTGGGGCACGAGGTCGCCGTAGCCGACCGTCGTCATCGTCACGATCGCCCAGTAGACCGATTGCGGAATGCTGGTGAAGCCGTTCTCCTCGCCCTCGATCAGGTACATCGCCGCACCGAGGATCGTGACCAGGATCAGCACCGTGCCCAGGAACACCGTGATCTTGTGGCGGCTGGACATGAGGGCGCGGGACAGCACCCCCGCCTCGCCGAGGAAGCGTCCGAGCTTGAAGACGCGGAAGATGCGCAGCAAGCGCAGCCCGCGGATGACCAGCAGCGACTCCGCGCCGGGCACGAGCGCGCTGAGGTAGGTCGGCACGATGGCCAGGAAGTCGACGACGCCGAAGAAGCTCCAGGCGTAGCGGCTCGCCCGGCGGACCGAGATGAGCCGGAGCCCGTATTCGATCGTGAACAGGATCGTGAACGCCCATTCGGCGACGTCGATCTCAAATCCGTGGCGCTCGCGCAGCGGCGCGACGCTTTCGATCATCACCAAGCTGACGCTGAGCACGATCGCGATCAGGAGCCCGACGTCGAAGGCCTTGCCGGCCGGCGTGTCGGCCTCGAAGATGATCACGCGCAGGCGCTCGCGCCACGGGGCCCGCGTGTCGTTCTCGACGGACATTGACGCTCTCTAGCAGGCGATCCCGAGCGAAGCAAGGGGCACTTGTGCCTACGTGCGGGGCGAGCGCGTCAGGCCGCCGCGCGGATCCGCGCTCCCGGCGATTCGGCGAGCAAACCGGCGCGCACCTGCGGTGAGAAGGTAGGTCCTGCAAGCGCTCCCCCGCCCGGAGAGATCCATGGAGTTCCTATCCCCCCGCTTCGGCCGCCGCGCGGCGGTCTCCTCGCTCCTGATCCTCTCGCTCGCTTCCCCCGCGCCGGCGGATGGAGAGATCACCTCGCCCGACTGGCTCCCGACCTTCGGGGGAGCGGCCGGCGTCGGGCACCTCGTCAACGACTTCGTTGTCTTCGACGACGGGTCGGGGGAGAGTCGCGCGTTGGAACACCGGAATGGAGGTGCTTCTGGAACGGGGCGCTCTTTCCCGTGCCGGAGTCCCTTGTGGGATCTCTCGACGAGCGCCGCTGAGGGGCTGCAGGTCCCTCGCTATCCGTCGGCTTCCTTGTGCTCCCTCAAGAACGCTTCGATCCGTGCCCGCTGCTCCGCGCGCGAGTCGTCGAAGTCGATCTGCGGCTTGCGCATCGTCAGCAGGAGGACGTCGTCGGCGCTCGGCGAATCGCCGGCCAGGATCTCCTCGACGGCGGCGTCCAGGTGCTCGTCCCAGTGGGGCTGTGCGCCGTCCGCGTCCCGGACGTCGTAGTGGCGGGCGAGGTCCCAGCACGTCAGGGCCTGCCCGGACCAGGTGTCTACCGCGGGATCGGCGGCCAGCGCCGCGATCACGCGGCCGACGAGGAGCGGAGTTTCGGAAAGCGCGAAGTGGGGGTCCTTCTCGATGGCGTCACGCCAGTTGTCCTCGGTGACGCCGAAGTGGTCGAGCACGGCTTCGGAGCGCAGGAACCCCGGCGTGAGGGCGACGGCCGTGACCGGATGGTCGGCGAGCTCGACGGACATCGCGTACGCCAGCCGGATGGCGGACGTCTTGCAGAGGTCGTAGAAGAGCTGCCCGCGGTAGCCGCGGAACGCGCCGTCGGTCACCTCGACGACGAGTCCGCCGTCGCCTTCGAGCATCAGCGGCACGCCGTGCCGGCTCGTGATGACGTGCGTGTGGATCGCGCGCTCCATCATCGTGAAGCCGGTCCGCACGTCGAACTCCCAGAACGGCTTGCCCCACTCGGTCAGGGCGTCGCCGCCCCAGATGTCGTTGACCAGGACGTCGAGCTTGCCGTGGTCCGCGCGCACTCGCTCGAACAGGCGCTCGACCGCGGCCTCGTCGGTGTGGTCGACGCGCACGGCGACGCCGGTGCCGCCGGCGGCCGTGACGAGCTCGGCGGTCTCTTCGATCGTCTCCGGGCGCTTCGGGTCGACGGGGCCCGCGCGGCTGCTGCGCCCCGTGCAGTACACCGTTGCGCCGGCTTCCCCGAGCGCGCGCGCGATGCCCCGGCCGGCGCCGCGCGTCGCGCCGGCGACGAGAGCGATCTTTCCCGCCAGCGTCGTCATGGGAGGAGCGTACGGCGTCGCTCAGCGCACGGGCAAGTAGACGCGTGCGCCGTTCGCGAACGACACGTCGTCGAGGTGGCCCGCGATGCCCGTCGTCGAGAGGATCGCGTGCGCGTGGGTTTGCCGCCCGTGGTGGGTGAGGATTCCCGCGGAACGATCGGCGTGGAAACCGACCAGGATCGCGGCCTCGTCCTTCCCCGCGAACCGCCAGGGCTTCGGTCCGTCGGGCGAGGCGATCGGGCAGGAGCGGTTGAGGACGTGCAAGGAGAGCTCGCTCGCCACACCTTCGACGCGGAAGGGGAAGGGCGCGGAGACGTCGATGCCTTCGGCCAGGGCGAGCGCTCGGATCGATGCTTCGAGGGCCGCGAGGTCGGACACGCCGGCGAGCGGGTGCTCGCTCCACTCCGCCACGTCGGCGGCGACGAGGAGCGCGGCCCGATCCCCGTCGGCGGCGGTGCGGGTGCGCACTCCGTCGAGGGAAGTCGCGTCGGAGACTTGCGCGAGATGGGCCGTTCCGTCGAGGACGGTGATCTCGCCGGCGAGACCCTCCAGAGCTCCGACCGCTACCGTGTGCGGACCCACGACGTCGGCCAGGTCGACGCGCCCCTCCGTGCGTCCTTCGCGCAGGACGCGGCGCATCTCGCCCCAGTGACGGACGGGGGGCGCCTCCCTGGTTCCCCGTCCGCTCGCCGGCTCTCCGTAGATCGGATCCCGATCGGGCGGCGGATCCGTGGCGCACGACGACGACAGGAGGAGGAGGAGTGCCGAGCACAGCGCGCGGAGCTGCAGGGCCATAGGGGCCGGGAGTCTACCGCGTCGCACGAGCTCCTCTACTCGAGCGCCTCGGACCAGACCGCGAGCTCGTTCCCCGACGGATCCCGGAAGTGAAAGCGCCGCCCGCCCGGGAACTCGAAGGGCTCTTGCACGATGCGGCCGCCCGCGGCCTGCACGGCGCGAACGCTCGCTTCGAGATCGGTCGAGTACAGCACGACGAGCGGGCCGCCCTGCTTGACCTCCGCGTCCCGGCGCAGACCGCCGACCTCGCCGCCGCCGCCCTTGATTCCGGCATAGTCGGGACCGTAGTCCCGAAAGGTCCAGCCGAAGGCTTCGCCGTAGAAGCGCTGCGCCTCGGCCATGTCCAGCACGGTGAGCTCGATGTAGTCGATCGCGTGGTGTCGATGCTTCATCTCATAGGTCGCGTCGCTGCTCACGCAAGCGGCTCCGGTCAGAGCGGCGGCCGCCACAAGGGCGCGGAGGGTGGAACGGAGCTTGTCGGGCAAGTGCTGCATCGTCGTCGCCGTTGGCACGTGCAAGGTCGAAACGCTAGCACGACCCTCCTGCCACCGTGTTGTCAGCAGACCGCGGAAAGATCGTCAAGCCCCGCCGGTCTCGAGCCGCGAGGCGAAGTACCAGTGGTGCCCCTCCGGATCGCGCACTCCGTAGCGCCGGTCGCCATACGGCTGATTCGCGGGCTCCTCGATGAGCTCCGCGCCCGCTTCCCGAGCGCGCGCGCAGTGCGCGTCGACGTCGTCGACGTAAACGTAGAGGCTGCCCATGATCTGGCCCGAGCGCTTCGGGTTGCGGAAGTCCCCGCCGGGGCAGCCCATCATCACGACGCCGTCCTCCAGCGCCATCTCGGCGTGCTGGACCCTGCCGTCCGGGCCGCGCTGGGTGTGTCGCTCGACGAGCCCGAGGGCGCGGGCGAGCCAGTCCATCATGGCTCCGACGTCCTCGTAGTAGAGGTAGGGGGAGACGCGGGGATAGCCGGGGGGCGGATTGGGAGACATGCTCGTGCTCCTCTTCAGGGCCGGTACGCCTGGAACGCCGACTCGTCCTCGACGGAGCCGATTCCCGTGACGGGACACCGCGCGCAGTTCGGGCCGAGGTGGCCGGAGAGGATCTCCCAACGCAGGCGGCGGAAGCCCTCCCCTTGCCGGATGTCCTCGAAGCTCTCGCGATCGAGGTCGCCGAGCGGTTCCTCGGTGTACCAGAAACAGCACGGGACGACCGAGCGGTCCGGCTTGACGTTGAGCTGGCGCCAGGGGGCGTCGCAGAGCGGCGCCGGCGGCAACGCGTCGAGGTCGAGCCTCGGATAGTCGCGCGAGCGCTCGTCGCGGGCCGCGGAGGCGGCGTAGGTCTCGGGCCGCGCGGGCGGCGGGGCCATCGCATCGGACGGAAGGTCGCGCGGTGGCTCACCCGTCTCGCAGGCGGGCGTCTCGCCGTCGGCGGGTTCGAAGTTCTCGGGACAGCGGGTGAGCCGCACGCCCAGGCCCGCCGCCAGCGCGCGCGCCCGGTCCAGCTCGCGGTTGGTTCGCTCCTTCTCCAGAAGCAGCGACTCCCGCGCGAGGTCCAGCCCGTGGTTCATCACCATGTGCCGCAGGTCGAGATAGCGGACACCGTGCTCGTGGGCAAGGCGCACGAGGTCCGTGAGCTCTCCGACGTTGCGCGACATCATCGTGAAGTTGAACTGGAGCTCCGGGCGGCGGGAGCCAAGGCGCCGCTTGGCCGCGTTCAGTCGCCCGACCGCGGCGAGGAAGTCTTCGAACTTCCCGCCCACGCGCACGGAGTCGTAGGTCTCCTTGCTCGCCCCGTCGAGCGAGAGCTGCACGCAGGTCAGGCCGGCCTTCACGATCCGATCGGCCAGCTCGTCCGTCAGGAGCAGGCCGTTCGTGACCATGTCCACCTCGGGCACGCGGGCGCGCCGCAGCACCTCGAGCAGCTCCGGGAACCGTTTCCACATGAGCGGCTCCGTGCCGGCGGAGAGACAGGCGCGCTTGACGAAGGGAAGGACCTCCCGCTCCAATCGCTCGAGGTTCGCCTCGGTCCACTGAACCGCCGGCTCGCGCTGCGCCTCCTCGCGCGCGAAGTGACACATGATGCAACGAAGGTTGCACTTGTTCGTCGCGTCCATCAGGAGCGTCAAGCGCCGCCTTCCGAGCCCGTGGTAGGGGAGAAAGCGAGCGTCGAGCGGATCGCTCACCGCGCCTCCTCCCCAAACCCGCTGGGCTACGGCGCGCGCGGCGGATCGAATCGCGCCGCGCCGGCCGGGACGCGGGAGGAGAAAGCGACGAAGTTGAGCGGGCAAGAGCGCGGCGGGAAGCAGCCGGTGCGAGAGCGGTACGTGGGCTCCCCGGCCGGGAGCCGAGCCTAACCCGCGGAGGCCGAAGCCGCTGCCGCAGCCGTGCGGGATCGTCGCCGGCGGCCGAGGAGACCCTGGTCCGGCGGGGAGGACACTCCCGTCTTGACGGCATCCAAACCCGTTGCGCGATCGTCGCCGGCCGGGGAATCCCTAGAACGCCGGCCCAATCCCGGCCTTCGCTGCCCCGCGATGGAGCTCGTCATCGTACCCTAGGCGGCGCCAACGGCGCCTCGACTCAGATTACCTAACAAGGATGCAGCTCGTGCTGCTCCTCCACACTACGGCAATTTCTCGGGTGTTGTCACCCATTAGGGCCCCGACGGGCCGAAGGAGAGAAACAGGATGGATGCTTTCATTGGAACGGTCATGATGTTCGGGGGCAACTTCGCGCCCAAGGGTTGGGCCCTGTGCGATGGATCCCTTCTTGCGATCAGCTCGAATCAAGCGTTGTTTTCCATTCTGGGAACGACTTACGGAGGGGACGGACGAACCACCTTTGCCCTGCCCGACTTGCGCGGACGGATTCCGATGCACCCGGGGTCGGGGCCCGGCCTGACGACCCGGCAGCTCGGCCAGAAGCTGGGAACCGAGACCCACACGATGAGCGTCAACGAGATGCCTTCCCACAACCACCGCGTCACGGTGGTCGACGAGCTCGTCGATGCGAACGTTCCGGACGAGATCCTGATCGGCGACTTCGGCCCGTCGAACGCCTACAAGAAGGAGCCCTTCGACACCTCCAAGTTCAACGAGGCCCACGACAGCTTCATCAAGAACACTGGAGGCGGTAAGGCCTTCAACCTCGAGCAGCCGTCGCTCTGCGTGAACTTCATCATCTGCCTGGTGGGCATCTACCCGTCCCGCAACTAGAGGGCGAAGCGGGCTCCGGCGAGGGCCGGAGCCCGCTTGACTCCCTCAGGGAGCGAAGACGAGCGGCGCCGGGTTGCTGACGAAGACCGGCGTCGGCACCGGCCCGACGAAGACGGCGACCGCGTACGCGTGGTGCAGGCTCAAGCCCGCGAGCGAGGGAGAGACGCCCGGCGGCAGGAAGAAGGCCGCGAGACCCAGGCCGTTCGGGTCGAGAAGCCCGAGCGAGTCCACGAGCGGAGGCGTGTTCGGCGCGCCGAGCGTCGCCAGGAAGTAGCCGTCGAAGTTCAGCGGCAAGACGAGTCCGCCGAACGGGATGCCCGGCGCGGTTCCGCTGGCCGAGCCCAGGAGCAGGTAGGGGAGCGACGCGTGCGCCTTCCCCGCGTTCAGGGCGAAGATCGTCGCGCCGCCCGCGCTGAGCGAATGCGTTTCCGAGCTGGGCTGCAGCGGCTTGAGCTCGAACGCGTACACCGAGCCGGAGTTGTTCCCCAGGTCGTCGTCGTTCGGCGCTCCGACGACGAGGGTGCCGCCCGACATCGCGACGCCCTCGCCGAAGCTGTCCACCAGCCCGGGATCGGGAGCGACGACCCTGGTGTGCAGCGACCAGTGTCCCGCGAAGCGCGCGTAGAGGTACGCCGCGCCCTGGCCCGAGAAGGTGGCGGGCTCGTTGGACGCGCCGATCAGCGCGAAGCTCCCGTGCAGGTCGACGTGGTTGCCGAACTGCGCGTTGACCGTGCCGCCGGCCGGGACGACCTTCTGCACCTCGGACCAGCTCGCGCCGGCTCCCTCGAAGAAGTAGGCCGAGCCCCCGTCGGTGCCCGCGTCGTCGTCCGCGTGGCAGCCGACCAGGATCCGGCCGGGCTGCACCGCGACGCCCGAGCCGAAGTTGTCGAGGGGCTGGCCATCGCCGGCGAGGAGCTTGGCCGTCTCGTTGAGCACGCTCGCCCCCGGATCGAACCAGTCGCCGTTCACGAACACGTAGGCCGACCCCGCCCGGTCGCCGTTGTCGTCGTCGCCGATCGCGCCGGCGACGATCGTGTCGCCCGCGAGCGCGACGGAGAACCCGAGCGCGTCGAAGGCCTCGCCGTCGCTCGCGAGGAGCTTGGCCCGCTGGGTCCACACCGCGCCCGCGCGCGTGAAGACGTAGGCCGAGCCGGTCTCGCTGTCGTCCCGGCGCGCGCCGACCACCAGCGTGTCGCCGTCGAGGCCGACGGACGTCCCGAACTGGTCGGGGCTCCCGGGGTCGCTCGCGCGGAGCTTCTGCTGGAAGCTCCACGTCGAGCCGTTGCGCACGTAGACGTACACCGATCCCGATCCGAAGAGCCCGTCCTGGTTGTCGGCCCGCCTTCCGACGGCGATCGTGTCGCCGTCGACCGCGACCGACCAGCCGAAGTCCGTGAAGGTCTCGGGGTTCTCCGGAACGAGCTCGAGCACTTCGCTCCAGACGCCCGACGACCGTTCGAAGACGTACGCGGAGCCCGAGTCCGGCGCGCCGGTGTCCGCGTAGATCGAACCCGCGACCAGCGTGTCCCCGTCGACGTCCACCGCGTAGCCGAACTTGTCCGAGCTCGACCCGGTGCCCGCGAGCAGCTTGTCCGACGGGATCGCCTGCGCCGCGGCGGCGTCGAAGAGAGCGGACGCAGAGAGGACGGCGAGGACGAAGCGTGCGGGGGCCATGGTGTCTCCTCCGGCGGCGGTCGCGTGGGACGAAGCGATCGTAGCAGCCGATCGTCTTCCCCGGCCGACTCGCCCTTCACCTTCGAGCCGGGAGTACCCAGACGACGTCCGATTCCCAGTCCTCGACGCGGTCCGGTCGACCGTTCCCCGCCACGCCGTCGGAGCCGCCGCACCAGAGCGTGATCGTCCCGTCCTCCTCGACGCGGTGTCGAATCGGCTCGTCGGTCGCCGGGTCCAGCGATCGCTCCAAGGCTCCGAACGCCGTCGCTCTCCCTTCCCGGTAGTCGGTGAGCGCGATCCTCGCCAGGCGGAGCTGGGACTCCAGGTCGACGCAGCTCTCGATTCCCACGTCCAGGTAGCGCGCCAGAACGGGCGCGGTCGGCGCGTACCAGGGTCCCCGCGCCACTCGAGGCGGGCGCCCCTTCGCCGCGCGCAGGGCGTCCGCGTGCGACCCGCCCAGGGCCTCGAGAGCCTCTTCGCTCAACCGCAGGAAGCGGAGCGCGTCGTAGCCCCTCGTCAGGGGGTACAGGGTCTTGCGGATCGTGAAGCGCGGCTTCTTGCCGGCGAACGGGAATCCCAGCTCGACGTCGTCCGGAGAGATGCGCTTCTCGCGGTAGAACTCCAGGACGTTGAACCGCTCCCGCACCACCCCGCGGCGCAGAAGGTCCATGGTGTCGATTCGCTCGATCCCGTCCGCAAGCCACCCGAGGTCGCGTCGCGGCGGCAACGTCTCCAAGATCCGCTGCATCCCGTCGAGTACGACGTCGAGCTGGAAGGCGAACGCCAGAAACGACACGGACGTCGGGTCGTTCTTAACGGCCGCCGCCAGGTGGAAGCCCTGCCGCAGGCGCGCGAGCGCGTCGTCGAAGCGTCTTTCGCGGGCGTCGTGAACCGCCGTTACGACGACCCAGGGCGAGACGTCCAGGAGGACACCGATCCGTTCCGCCCGGTGATCGGCCCCGGTCTCGTGTCGCTCGCCTTCGTCGCCGAACCACCATGCGGACCGCTCGCAGACGCGGTCGATCAGGAAGAGCTCTCCCTCCAGCTCCGGCAGCCACGAGGACACGAGGGTCCACGCCTCCGCCGAAGGGTTGGACCGCTGCAGCACCTCCGAGACCGATTCCTCCAGGGCGTCGCCGTAGTACACGTCCTCGCCGCGGTCGTTCGCGGTTCCCCAGGCGACCAGGGCCGCGTGGACCTCCGGCTCCTCGGCGGGGTCGGGATCGTAGAGGACGTTCGGTTCGAACGAGACCTCCCCGGCTTTCAAGAGGCGGATGAGCTCGCGGAAGGGGACGGCGGCGTTTCGCTTCGCCGCGACGGGCGAAGCGAGCAACTCCGGAGGCTCGGCAGCCAGCACTTCGAGCTCGTTCTCGAAGCGGTGCAGGCCGACGAACCGGACCGCGTAGCAGAGAACGACGAAGGCGGCGACGACTCCCGCGGCCCGCTTGAGCTTCCGGAGAGGCGTTCGCCGCTGGACCATGGTCGAAGCGCGCTCCTCAGCGCGCGTTCATGGCGTCAACCGCTTCAGGTGGCGCTCGGCCAGCTCGACCCCCTGCTCCAGGTCGACGGCGGCGTACAGGTCGCGCGTCTCTTGCCAGAGCGCGAGCGCCTCGGTCGAGGCGCCGCTGCGCTCCTTCAGATCCGCCATGCGGCTGACGGCGTTCGCGAAGTCCAGGCTTCCCGGCGCGTCGTGCTCGCGGTAGAGGTCCAGCGCCTCGGAGTAGCACGCCTCGGCCTCGTCCGGCCGACCGCAGCGCCGGTGCAGGTCCCCGAGGTGGCGCACCTTGTGGGCGAGTTGAAGGGCGTCGTCCGTCCCGCGGAGGATGCCGACCGCCTCTTCCCACAGCGTGCCGGCCTGGCCGGTGTGCCCGAGGTCGAGCTCGACGTTGGCGAGCAGGTGCACCGCCTGCGCGTGGGGAACGGGCGCACCCGCCTCGCGGCACAGCTCTACCGCGGTCGTCAGCTCCCGTCTTGCGCGAGACAGAAGCTCCCGCTTCTCCGCGTCGCCGGTGTCGAACGCGGCGCGGCGGGTCGCCCACGCGGACTGCATCAGCTCCTGTGCTCGCTCGTTCGCCACGCGGCCTTCCAAGGTACACCGGGCGACGCCCCCGGTCGAATCCGCCTCACGTCGCGTCCGCCGGCGCAGGAGAGCCGGTGGCTTCCGCGCAATCCGGGCTCGACGGTCCGTCGAGGAGCGCGGAAACCGCGCGGAGAAGCTCCGCGTTCCGGTAGGGCTTCGCGATCATGCCGCGCCGCGGGTCGGCGAAGAAGTCCTCCGACAGGGTGCCCGCCGCGTACCCGCTGCAGAAGAGGAAGGGAAGGTCGGGGTGCTCGGCGCTGATCGCCTCGTAGACCTCGCGCCCGCTCTTCTTGGGCATGACGCCGTCGACGAGCACGAGGTCGAAGCTGCCGGCGTACCGGTCGAACACCGCGAGCGTCTCGGCCCCGTCGCGTGCCTCGACGACCTCGAAACCGGCGCGCTCCAGCGTGATACGCGCCACCCCGCGAACGAGGTCGTTGTCGTCGGCGACGAGCACCCTGCGCCTCGTCGCGCCCGGCGCGCGGGCGAGCGGCGGGCGGGGAACGTCCACCGGTCTGGGGGCAGCGCTGGATTCCGGCAGGAAAACGCGAAACGTGGTTCCCTTTCCGACCTCGGATTCGACCTCGACGTGCCCTCCCACCCGGGTCACGAAGGCCTGGACCACGGAGAGCCCGAGCCCCGTCCCGCCGCCCGCTTCGCGCGTCGTGAAGAACGGGTCGAAGATCCGGGCCTGTTGCGACCGCTCGATCCCCGTCCCGGTGTCGGAGACCTCGAGCCGCACGTGGCACCCCGGCTTGACGACGTCGCCATCGCCGCGGGCGTCGGCGTCGAGGGTGACGGCGGCGGTCGCGAGCCGCAGTCGACCGCCGTCCGGCATCGCGTCGCGCGCGTTGAGGCACAGGTTGACCACCGCCTGCTCCATCTCGCCGGAGGGCAGAGACACGGTGGGCAGGGGCTGCGATGGATCGAAGGAGACCTCGATCGACTCGGGGATCAAGCGCCGGAGCATCGCGAGCGTCCGCTCGACCAGCTCGTTCAGGTCGACCGATGCGGACGGGCTGACGTGATGGCGGCTGAAGCTGAGCAGGCTCCGCGCGAGCTGGGCCGCCTGCGTTCCCGCGCACTGAATGTCTCGGAGCCGGCCGTTCTCGTCGGAGTCCCCGCCCCGCCTGCGCTCCTCTTCGAGGATCGACGCGTTGCCGAGGATCACCTGCAGCAGGTTGTTGAAGTCATGGGCGATTCCCCCGGCGAGGAGCCCGAGGCTCTCCAGCCTCTGCGCCTGCTTTCGCACGGTGACGTCAACGACGGTGCCGGCCAGCTTCACCGGCTCGCCGGAGGCCGCGCGGTCGACGCGGCCGCGGGTCTCGATCCAGCGGGTTTCGCCGCCGGGCAACGTCGCCTCGTGCTCGACGAAGAAGTCGTCTCGTGGGCTTCTGCGCAGACCCGCGATCGCCTTCTCCACGGCGTCGCGGTCCTCGGGCTGGAGGAGTCCCAGGGTGGACCGATACGTTCCTTCGCGAACGCCCGCGGGGAGTCCCAGCATGGGCGCGACGGCCTCGGACCAGCTCAGCCGGTCCTCCGCGACGTTCCAGGTCCACGCGCCCATGTTCGCTCCTTCCAGGGCGAGCGCGACCCGCTCCTCGCTCTCCGCGAGCGAGGCCTGCGCCGCATCGCGCTCTGCCCAGGTGGCGCCCACGATCAGCGTCGAGACCACGACGACGAGCGAATAGACCTGGATCCACTGCACGCTCTGCGCCGCGTCCGTCGCGAGGAAGGCGTGGCCGGAGTAGACGCTGCCGAGGGCGAAGGCGAACACGATCAAGGTCGCGGTCGCCGCTCCGCGCGGGCCGAACCGAACCGCCGCCCACACAAGGGGCGGAAAGGTCAGATAGAAGAGCGGAAAGCCGGGGTGGGGGAACGCGTCCGTGAAGACCGCGCCGCAGGTGAGGGCGAGCACCGCCAGGAGCGCCGCGGCCTCGACCGCGCGTGTCGCGCCGAAGCGAACGGGCGTCGGTCGGAACCAGGTCAAAAGCGGAGGCGACACGATCGCCACCCCCATGCCGCCGCTGATGAACCAGACCGACGCCGTCGGCCAGAAACCGGCGTCGGGGAGGAACAAGAGGGTCGCTCCCGAGGCGAGGCAGCCCCCTACGGCGTAGGGCAGAACCGCGCCGAGGCCGAGAAAGGCGAGGACCTGCCGGAAGGTCGAGAGATCGCAGCGCGTTCCGCAGGCGCGCACGACGAGCGCCGCCCCCAGGTACGCCTCGAAGCAGCTCACCGCCGCGTAGGCCGCGCCCAGGCTGGCGGGTCGACCGCCGAGGAGATTCGAGCCGACATTGGCGATCGCAACGGCGCCCAGCGTCCAACCCCACGATCGCCGCGGGCTGAGGAGCAGCGCCGCGAGGAGCATCCCGCTCGGCGGCCAGAAGGCCGCGATGCGTCCCGGCTCCACCTGAAGACTGAGCCCCAGGTTGGCGAGCAGGATGTAGGCGAGCGCGACTCCAGCCGCCCGCGTCGCGGCCGTGACGATCCCGTCCCGCTCGGCGCGCGTCGGTGACGCGGTGCGCATTCCGTCACCATCCTTCGAGAGGAAGAGGCCGTCAACTCGACGACGACGTTCACTGGGGCCCCTCGGGTTTTCCCGAGGTCCGAGCTCGGCAAACTCGTGGATGACCCACCGGCTGAGCCGCGGTCTCACCGGCGCCTGCGCGAGGCGGCTACTTGACGTAGCCGAGGCTGCGGAGCGTCTCGAGCTCTTCGGAACTGGCGTCGAGCTCCCCCGGGACGCTTCGCACCGGACCCGTGTAGGCGTCCACGAGCCCGCGCTTGTACGCCGAGAGCTCCCGCTCCATGCGCTGGTGCGCCGGCTTCTCCGGATCGAAGAGGTCGTTCGTCTCGCCGGGGTCCGAGGCGAGGTCGAAGGCCTGGACTCCCCAGGTCTCGGGGTCGAGCTTCGCGTACTTGAAGAAGTGATCGCCGTCGCGGGACGCGACCCACATGAGCTCGGGATCCACCGCCGGGACGAGGCTCCGGACCAGCGCCCAGTCGCGCATGTGCTCGCCCTCGTACATCTGCTTGAAGACGCTCGCCACGAGGACCGACGTGTGCGACGGCGCGCGCAGGTCCGGCGGGGAGGCGCGGCCGGCCGCCGCGGCGGAGAGGTCCTCGCCCTGAACGGGATGCCCGGTTCCGAGCGCAATGCCCGACAGCGCCAGCATCGTCGGCATGAGGTCCATCGAGCGCGACACGCCCGCGTAGCGGCGCGGCTCCAGGATGGGCGCTTGCACGAGGAAGGGGACGCGGAGGACCTCGGGGGCGAGCTGGTTCGAGTGGCTCCAGCGGTACTTCGCCGTGGGCCGGTTCATCACCTCCCCGTGGTCCGCCGTGAAGATAATCAGGCTCTCGTCGACGAGGCCGTGCGCTTCGACGCGGTCCATCACGACTCCGAAGAGCTGATCGAGCAGGTGAACGTTGGACTTGTAGAGGAGCTCGACCACGGCGCTGAGCCGGCCTTGGTCCTCCGGGGAGAGCGCGAGCCGCTCGACCGCGTCCGGGTAGTTCCAGGACAGGCTGAAGTGGTTCTCCCGGTAGAGGTCGACGTACCCGAAGAGGTCCGCGTCGGTCACGCCGTCGCGCTCCTCCGGGTAGCGGGCGAGGAACGGCGCCAGGTTTCCCTTTCCGTACGGGCCGTGGGTGACCGTGAAGTTGGTCATCACGAACGCCCGGTAGGACGGGTCGTCGCGCAGCTTGCCGAGGATCTCGGCGAACGCGGGGTCGTCGCCGCGCAACCCCGCCGCGCGCGCGTTCTCGGCATCGACGCCCTGCGCGAATCCCCGGCGCGGCGGCGTCGAGGGGTGCCCCAGCCACAGGAAGGTCTCGTAACCCTCCGCGGCGTACGCCTCGGCCATCAGGTAGACGTCCTCGTCGAGCTGGCCGGGGTTGGTGTACACGCCGTGGTGGTCGGACTGGCCGCCGGTGAGGATCGAAGCGTAGGCCAGCGACGACTGCCCGCACTCGGTGTGGTGCCGCTCGAAGACGACGGACCGCTCCGCGAGGGCCGCCAGGTTCGGCGTGTAAGGGACCGCCGCGTCGTAGGGAGCGAGGTAGTCCGCGTTGACGGTGCACGGCGCGTAGAGCAGCACGAGCCGCGGCTTCCACGTGTCGGCCGGGTCGGGCGCGCAGCTCGCCGACAGAAGACATCCCGCCAGCAGAAACCGGCACCACATCGTCGCCCCATTCTATTCCCCCGCCGCGACGGCGCAATCGGCGTCCGGTTCGCACGCCGCGCTCGTTCGGTCCGTCGGTGCTACCTCGCGATCGCTCGCGCGGGACGGACGCCGATGATGGGGTCGGTGTAGTCGGTCAGGTTCCTTCCTCGCTGCGACACGCGCGCCTCCGTGGTCGCCGACTGAAACGCGCCGCCCCGGAAGACACCGCGGGAGGACGCCTCGGGGTCGGACAACGGGTCGGTGTTCGGGCAGTGGGAGTAGAACCGCTGGTCGTATCCGTCGCGACACCACTCGCTGACGTTGCCGAGGGTCTCGTGCAAGCCGAAGCCGTTCGGGGGAAAGGTGCCCGCCGGAGCGTGCACCGTGTGCCCGTCGTCCCATTCCGCGTACCGCAGGTCCGGCAAGCCGCCGTGCGTGCGGTAGTGCTGGTCGAGCACGTTGACGGATTCGTTCAGCTCGACTTCCTCCGCCCCGGCCCGTGCCGCGAACTCCCATTGGACCTCGGTGGGGAGGGCCAGGCCGAGCTTCGGGAGGACCCGCGCGCAGTCGTCCCGGCTCACGCGCTCCACGGGATGGAGCCGCGTCGGCGCGAGCTTCTCCCGGTTCCATATGGGGTTGTAGTCCTCGTCCGGCCCGTACGCGCTCGGGTTGTCGCCGGTGAAGCGCCTCCACTGCCCCTGCGTCATCTCGTATTTCGAGAGGAAGAACGGTGTGAGCGTGAGCTCGCGCGGAGGGCCTTCGTCGGGTTGAGCCTGCGGGTCGTAGTTCCTGCGATCGGTCGCCGAGGACTGGGCCCCGATGGTGAAGGTCCCGCCCGGCAGCAGGACGAGGACCACGCACGTCTCCTCGTCGATCGCGAGCCGTCCCGCTTCGTCCCGCGCCGGGACCGCGCCGCTCATCACGTGGGCGAACTCCCACAGTCCCGACGCGGGGTCGCGGCCGATCGGCAGGAGCCCGAGCTGCGGCGGGAGCTCCAGGCCGCCGTACGCCGGGCATCGCGCCTCGTCGCGGATCGAGGCGATCGCTTCGTCCCACCGCGCGGCCGCGTCGGGACCGGTGAGCGTCCGTTCCCCGACGGTTTCGGCGAAGGCGAGCCGGCGTTCGATCCCCCAGCCGAAGCGCGGCGAGACGCCCGCGAGCAACCCCGTCTCCGGGTCCATGAAGGCCTCGATGCCCTCCACCAGATCCGCGAGCCGCGTGTGCCACCACCGGTCGTCGTCGTCGCCGAAGCGGAAGTTGCGGCGCGCGCTCACCACCGCGTCGAGCGCGGCCGTTTCAGCCCGCAGCGCGGCGATCTCGCGCTCGCCTTCGGGGCCGCGGGCGGTCTCCACGGCTTCACGGAGCTTCGCGAGGACGTCTTCTTGAAAGCTCTTCTGATCGGGGCTCGCGTGCTCGAGCGCCTCGCGGGCGGCCGCGACGGCTTCGTCGTCGAGCCCGTTCGCGAAGAGCGCCCAGGCGTAGAGCACGTTGGCCGTGCCGAGCTCGTCGTCCGCCGCGCGCTGCCGCACCACCCGGGCGCGGGCCAGACCTTCGGCTTCTCGTCCGAAGACGCTGCGCTCCGGGTGAACCCAGGACGTGACTTGCTTGGCGATCTCGCTGAGGTCCGCCGAAAGCGACGCGGCGTCGAGCTCGAACGGCGTCGGCTCGGCGCGCCCCCGACGGACCTCGTGCGCGACGACGAGGGCGGCGAGCTTCACCTCGAGCGTTTCGAGCTCGTGCAGCCGCGGATGCAAGCGCCGCTCCTCGGCCCGCTCCTCCGGCGTCTGCGGGTGCGCGCGCCCGCGGATCGTCGCGAGCTGTTTGTAGTGCCCCGGCGCATCGCCGTCGGGATCCGACTCCAGTCCGCGGACCAGCTCGCGCGCGCGGTCCAGCCACGCCCGCATGTCGCCCGCCATCTCCGGCGCGACGGGCCAGAACGCGTCCGCTTCCTGTTGCAGGTCCAGGAGCTTCTGGGCTGCGGACAGGCGCATGACGCTGTCGCGTTCCCGACGGGCGTCCTTGGCGGACGCGACGGCTTCCCGGCGGGCGACTTCCAGCCGGCGGTTCAGGTCGAGGGTCACGATCAGCGCGCCGACCAGGACCGCGCCGATGGCGCCCAGCGAGGACACCAGCGCGCGGTTCTTCCGCACGAACTTCTTCAGCCGGTACACGGTGCTGGGCGGACCGGCCAGCACCGGCTCGTGGGTCAGGTGGCGCTCGATGTCCTCGGCGAGATCGCTCGCGGACGCGTACCGGCGATTGCGGTCCTTGTCGAGCGCCTTCATCGTGATCCAGTCCAGGTCCGCGCGCAGCTCTCTGGACAGGGTCCTGGGATCGGTTCCGCGGCGCTCCGCCGCCGACGCCCGCTGATCCCCGAGGGTCGTGATGCGCGTGCTCGGCCGCCTGGGCTCGTCCTCGCGGATCGTGCGGACCATCTCGTCGAAGCCCTTCCGGCCGAAGTCGAAGAGCTTTTTGCCCGTCAGGACCTCGTAGAGCACCGCTCCGAGGGCGTACACGTCCGACCGCGTGTCGATGTCGAGACCGCTGCCCGATACCTGTTCGGGGGACATGTAGTGGAGCGTCCCGATGATCTGCCCCCTGGCGGTGAAGAGGGTCTTCTCCGTGAGCTGCTGGCCGATGGCCTTGGCGACGCCGAAGTCGATGATCTTGACCACCGGCTCCTTGCCCTGCAGCTCGACCAGGATGTTCGCCGGTTTGAGGTCGCGGTGGATGACCCCCTTCTGGTGCGCGTGCTGCACGCCGTGGCAGGTCTGCTGGATCAGGCGCAGCCGGTCCCTCGTGCCGAGGCGTTCCCGATCGCAATACTCGGTGATCGGAATGCCCTGCACGAACTCCATCGCGAAGAACGGTCGGCCGTCGGGCGTCAGGCCGCCGTCGAAGATGCGCGCGATGTGGTCGTGGTCCATCAGGGCGAGGGCCTGGCGCTCGGCCTCGAAGCGCGCGACGACGGCGCGGCTGTCCATGCCCGGCTTGATCAGCTTGAGGCCCACCCGCCGCCGCACCGGAGCGAGCTGTTCCGCGCGATAGACCACGCCGAAGCCGCCCTCGCCGACCTGCTCGAGGATCCGGTACTGGCCGACCGTCGCCCCCGAGCCCACCTCTTCCGGAGCGGACCCCGTCGCCGCCGAAACCGCGAGGGTCTCCGGGCTCGCGCCGGAGAGCACGTCGGCTTCTTCTCCCACGGCCAGGAGCTTCTCGACCTCGCGGCGCAGCTCGGGATTCCCGCGGCACGCTTCGTCGAGGAACGGCTCCCGTTCCTCCGGCGCAAGCTCCGCGGCCGCGAGGTACAGCTCCTCGAGGCGATCAAGATCACCGGGCGTCATCCTCTCCCCCGCCCTCCGTCGGCGGAGGGCATCGCAAGCGAGATACGGCTCCAGGATACCGTTCTTCCCCGCCTTTCCCCGGCGAAGGCGGGAGCGGGAGCGCGAATAACGAAACCGTGATGCAGCGAATGCGGTTTCGTGGACCCGGGACGCTAGGCTTCGGCCATCTTTGAGAAGAGCCAGGCCTTGGCGAACTTCCAGTGCCGCTTGACCGTGAGCTCGTGCACGCCCATCGCGCCGGCCACCTCCCGAACGCTGAGGCCCGCGAAGAATCGGAGCTCGACCACCCGCGCCCGCGGCTCGCTCTTCTTCGAAAGCGCCTCGAGCGCCTCCTCGAGCGCCAGGACGTCGAGCTGATGGAACCTGGAGTGGATCGCGCTCGCGTCGACGATCGTCGAGAGCTCCTCGCGCCGCGCGTCGCCGCCGCGCTTGCGCGCGTTCCGCGCGCGGGCGTGGTCCACGAGGACCCGGCGGATGATCTTGGCGGCGATGCGGAAGAAGTGCGTCCGGTCCGTCCAGTCCGAGTACCGCTGCCCGACGAGCCGCAGGTAGGCCTCGTTCACGATCTCGGTGGGACAGAGCGTGCGTTGCGGATGCTCGCGATGGAGCCTCGCCGCCAGGCCGTGAAGCTCGTCGTAGATCAAGGGGAGGAGGCGCTCCTCCGCGCCGGGAACGCCCTCGCTGAAGGCGCAGATCAGCCGCGTGATCTCCTCCCGTTCGTCTTCCGGGTCTTGCGACACGCGTCCGCGGCCTCCTAGCCCGCTCCCCGCGTTCGGCCGGTGGGAACCTCGAGAATCCCTGTTACCCGTCCGCGCTCCCTCGCGCGTGTTGCTCTTGCGGTGGGGGACGCCCATCGCGCTCGCATTCGACGGCCTCCTTGAAACGAAGAGGATAGAACGATGGAAAGCTTCACGCTCGCGACCCGCTGCGGGGCGGGCCTGGTCCTCCTGGCAGCCCTTAACCTAACGGCCTTCGGCCAGGGGGCCGATCATCCGGCCTTCTGCGTGAGCGGGCCCGCCGGCGGCGTCTCGAACACTCTCTTCCGCATCGACGTCGACGGGTCCAGGAGCACGGTCTCGTCGAACGTGACCGGCTGGGGCGTCGAGGTCGCCAGGAACTTGGAATCCGTCTACTTCCACGAGCTGGGAAAGGGGATCCAGCGCACGGATCTCGACGGCGGGAATCCCTCCACGATCGCTTCCGGCGCCCTGGGCCGGGGGCTCGCCTTCGACGACGCCGAGCGGCGCCTCGTCTACATCTCGTCGCCGGACTCGGTCCACTACGTCGACATCGACAAGGCGACGGGCGAAGTGCTGCCGGGCGCGAGCCCGGTGCTCATCTACGATTCCGGCGGGGGGACCAACTTCATCGACGTGACGGTCGACCCCGAGGACGGCGTGATCTACGTGTCGGACAACGCCGGCGGTGCCGCCTCCCAAGGGACCGTCTACCGGGTGCGCTACGACGGGACGAACCCGGTGACGGGCGCCCCCGGCGCGCAGAGCTGGTTCGGCGGACTGAGCAACCCCGAGGGGCTCTGCTTCGGGTACGACCCGCTTGCGGACACCGACGTCGTCTTCATCGTGGAGAACGAAGCGCCGCGGATCTGGCAGAAGGCGGTCGCCGGCTCCTCCGGCGCCCAGACGGTCCTCCTGGCGGCTCCGACGCTGGTGGACGGCGAGGTGTTCGACGTCGCGAACGCGGGGAGAGTCGGAACGGAGATCGTCTGGACCGACATCAAGCTGAACACCGTGCGCGCCCTCGATCTCGTCACCGGGGCGATCTCGACGGTCCACGGGTCGATCCCCGAAGCCACCGGCGTGTCGCTCGATTCCACGTGCCGCGTCGTCACCGCGGACTTCGCGCCGCCGGCCGAGTTGCTCCACTTCACGCGGGGCGGCGCCGCCGGGCTGGAGAACGACCTGGTCCGGATCGAGAGCGATCAGTCGCAGACCGACGTCCTGGACGCGATCACGGGATGGGGCCTCGCGTTCAACGGCACGGGCGCCGCGTTCGTGCACCTCGCCGACTCGCCCTCCTACTCGCCTCCGGAGGGCGACGGCCTCTACAAGGTCGATCTCCTGAGCCTGACGCCCAAGCGGATCGCCGCCAACACGGGCTTCGGCCGCGGCATCGCCTTCGACGACGCGCTCGGCAGGGTGATCTACGTTGACTCGCCCGAGTCGATCCACTACGTCGACGTCGATCCGCTGACGGGGGAGCTCCTCCCGGGCGCCAGCCCCGTCCTGATCCATCAGTCCGCCGGCGGCGACAACTTCATCGACGTCGCCGTGGACCCGGCCGCGGGAGTGATCTACGCCACGGACAACGCGGGCGGCGAGGTGCTGCGGATGCGCTACGACGGCAGCAACCCGACGACGGGCGCGCCGGGACCCGAGACGTGGTTCACCGGGTTCGGGAACCCGCTCGGAATCTCCATGGGGAGCGGGCTGAACCCCGCCGGCGGCGAGGAGCTCGTCGTCCTGGTCGCGGACAACGGCGAGGATCCGACGATCTCGCAGAAGATCGTCGGCGGGATCTTCGCCGGCCAGGAGAAGGTCCTCGTTTCCAACTGCCCCTTCATCGACGAGCCCTTCGGCGTGGCGAGCCTCGGCACCGCGGGACGGCGCGTGTTCTGGTCGGAGCAGGACAAGGGCGAGATCCGCTCCTACGACATCTACACCGGCGAGATCGCCGTCTTCGCGGACGCCGACGGTCAGCCGCTCGGGCTCGGTTTCTCGCCGGCCGCGTGCTCGATCGGAGCCTGCGCGTCCATGGCCTTCTCGGCCGCGTACGGCAGCGGGACGCCGGGCACCCTCTGCACGCCGCAGCTCGCCGTCTCCGGTACGCCCATCATCGGCTCGACGGTCGGCTTCACGATCGACAACTGCTTCTCGAGCATCCTGCCGACGACCAGCTATCTCGTTTTCGGCGTGGCCCAGACGAGCGTGCCCGCCCTGGGCGGAACGCTCCTGGTCGCGCCGCCGTCGGCCAGCTTCACGCTCGCGACCCCCGTCACCGGAGCCAACTTCACCACGCAGATCGCGTGTGAGCCGTCCTACTGCGGGCTGGTTCTCTACGCGCAGGGGCTCCAGGTGGACACGGGCTCTCCGGGCGGACTGTTGTCCATGACCCAGGGCTTGCAGCTCTCGTTCGGCCTCTGACCGCTCGCGGTCGAGGCGGTCTCTCCTCTCCTCTTCGGGTGAGCGGGCGTCGGCGTTGCACCGGCGCCCGCTCCTTTCGTCGGCGGCGTCAACCGAGCGCCTTCAACACGCTCTTCCCCCGGGGCGAGAGGCGGTAGCCGGTCTCCAGGCTGACCGTCAGGCCGAGCTCCTTGAGCTTGCGGACGTCGCGCTTGAAGGCGGGCGTCTCGCGCTTGAGCTTGCGCGCCAGGTCGGCGGCGCGCACGCCGGGGTGGTCGCGCAGGAGCCTGAGCACCCGGCGCGTCCACGGGCCGCTGCGGCTGCGCGCGTCCATGCGCTCGAGCCGCCGGATCACCTCGGCGAGCTCGTCCTTAGCGAGCCTGGCCTTCTCGCGCAGCGCGAGGCGCGGGTCGGCGCCGCCGAAGCGCAGGTCGACGCGGTAGAGCGTCCCTTCGCGCCCGCGGAGCTCCGCGAGGAGCTCGTCGAGCGACGGGTAGCCCGCGAGCCTGGCGTCCTCGGCGGTCAGGTCCTTCCGCCGGATCTTCACGACCGCATCGATCGCCACGACGCCGACCGCCGTCTTCAGCGTGCCGCCGGCCTTGACGGTCGGGCGGCGCCAGCACCGGAAGGCGCGGCGGATCGCGCCGGCTTGGATGCCGGCGAGGTGCTCGCGTCGGATCAACATGCCGGGCGGCTCTCCGGAACCGCGCCCGAGCTTAGTAGAGCACCGGCAGAAGAACGACGGCGAGCCCGAGGAAGACGAGGGCGAGCGGTAGGCCGAGCCGCAGGAAGTCGCCGAAGCGATAGCCGCCGGGGCCGTACACGATCAGGTTCGTGTTGTAGGAGACCGGCGTCAGGAACGAGCAGTTCGCGCCGAAGGCCACCGCCATCACGAAGGGCAGCGGATCGGCGCTGTTGAGCTCGTATCCGAGCTGGAACGCGATCGGCGTCATGACCGCGGCGGTCGCGTTGTTCGACAGCACCTGCGTCAGGAGAGCGGTGAACACGAGGATGACGGCGATCACCGCTCGCGTGCCGAAGGGCGCGACGAGCGTCACCACGCCGTGCGCCGCCGACGCGGCGAGCCCGGTCTCCACGAAGGCGACGCCCAACGCGAGGGTCCCCGCGATGACGAACAGCACGTCCCAGCCGATCGCCTCGTAGGCGCGGCGCACCGAGACGCACCCGGTCACGACCGCGAGCAGCGCCGCGGTCAGCGCCGCCACCTCGATCGCCACCGCGCCGGACACGGCCAGGACGACGAACGCGGCGATGGAGAGCGCGGCGAGGGGCGCGCGCCGCGTGTGGCGCGCGACGTGGTCGACGCCTTCGACCACCAGGACGCCCGAGGCTTCGCGCAGCTTGCGCATCGAGTCCTCGC
Source organism: Planctomycetota bacterium (assembly GCA_028278425.1). Taxonomy (GTDB): domain Bacteria; phylum Planctomycetota; class UBA1135; order UBA1135; genus JANQEJ01. The sequence continues at coordinate 26,309 of JANQEJ010000342.1, forward strand.
TGCCCTGGAGCAGCAGCACGTCGCCCGGCTGCAGGGGCAGGCGGTTGATCTGCTCGCTCAGGTGGGCGCCGTGACGCTGCACGGCGAACACGCTGGCGTCGTACGTGTCGTGCAGCCGGAGGTCGCGGATCGTCGCGCCGATCCAGGGCGATCCCGGCGTCACGACGAGCTCGAAGATCGTCAGCCCGACGCCGCGAACGGCGTCGCTGCGGTTCCCGGTAGACGCGCGCTCGCCCTCGGCGAGCCGGAGCTGGAGCACCGCCTCGGGCTCGCCCTTCACCAGCAGGAGATCGCCCGGCCGGAGGCGCCGCTTGGGCCGCGGAGCGCGGATGACCTCGCCGCGCACGACCTGGAGAACGCGCATGCCCGTCCCGAGGAGCTCCTCGGCGTCCACCTCGGCCAGCGTCTTGTCCGCGAGCGGGCCGTCGGCGAGCACGGTGACTTCGGTGACGTACTCGACCGCCACGCCCTTCTGCCGCAGGAGCCCGAGCGAAGGGCGATCCGGCAGCAACCGCCGGCGCAGGAGAACCACGAGCGCTCCGCCGACCATCGCGAGGATCACGCCGAGGCGCGCGAAGTCGAACATGCGCAGCTCGAAGGCTCCTTCGGACACGTCGCTCAGGCTCGACGCGACGATCAGGTTCGTCGACGTGCCGATCAGCGTGGCGGATCCCCCGAGGATGGACACGAACGAGAGCGGGATCAGCATGCGGCTCGGGGACTCGCCCATCTGCCCCGCCAGGCCGAGCACGAGCGGCAGGAAGATCAGGATGAGCGGCGTGTTGTTGACGAAGCCCGACAAGAGCATCGTGGCCAGGAGCAGGAGCTGAAACGCCCGCCGCGGACCGCCCCGTCCCGGCTTGGTGAGCTGGTTCGCCATCGCCGCGGCCGCGCCGGTGCGCACCACGGCGGCCGACAGCACGTACATGCTCGCCACGGTGATCACCGCGGCGTTGGTGAGCCCCGCGAAGGCTTCGTTCGCCGGCAGGACGCCGGTCAGGGCCAGCGCGACGATCGCGCACAGACCCGTGACGCCGGGCGGCAGCCACTCCGTGATCAGGAGGAGGACCGTCGCCCCGAGGATGACCAGCGTGAGGGTGGCGTCGCTCGTCACGGGAAGCTCCATGCCCTGGATACACGTCCGCGTGGCGCGCTGTCAAACGGTCCCGTCGCCGCGCGAGGGCAAGCGCTCGCCGGTTTCTGGCGCCGACGCCTCAGTGCCCGAGCTGCAGGCGCAGTGCCTCCGTCAGGCCGAAGGTCACGCCGAACGCCGCGGTCGGGTCGAAGAGGAGCCCCTGGGCGTGGAACAGCGCTCCGGTCAATCCGCCGTCGGGCGGAATCTGGAGCGCGAAGGGCGCCGGCTGACCCGGACCGCCCCACGGGCCGCCGCTCGCGACGAGGAACGGGTCGGGCGGCAGGATCGACAAGAGGAGCTCGCCCGCTCCGCCCGACATCCCGAAGCCGGGGAGCGGCGTGCCGCAGGGGAACGCCGGGTCCGGAGCGGTCGCGAGCGCCAGGAAGGGAAGCGAGCCGGCGGGCTGCGTGCCAAGGGGATTCTCGATCCCGAGCGTGAGGAGCTCGCCGACCTGCGGTGCTCCGGAGAGGACCAGCAGGCTCGCGGCCGGGTTCACGCCGCACCCGTACGGCAGCGCTTCTCCGGCGCAGCGGTTGCGCAGGATGGAGACGTTGTCGCCGGCGTGGTTCGTCACCGCGACGTCGGGGTCGCCGTCCCCGTCGAGGTCGGCGATCGCCAGACCCTCCGGCCCGCTTCCGGCAGCGTATGCAACGGCGGGCGCAAACGTGGCGTCGCCGTTGTTGAGCACAACGAGGAGCGTGTCGTTCCCACCGGCGACGGCGAGGTCCAGGTCGAGGTCGCCGTCCAGATCGGCGAGCGCGGCGCTCTCCGACAGAGGATCGACCGCGTACAGGACCTGGTCCGCGAACGTGCCGTCGCCGTTGCCCTTGAGGATGGACACGTCGCCGCTCCCGCGGTTGCAGGCGGCCAGGTCGAGGTCGCCGTCGCCGTCGAGGTCCCCGATCGAGACCGAATTCGGCTTCGTGCCGGCGGGGTAGTGCACGGCGATCGCGAAGGTGCCGTCGCCGTTGTTCAGGAGCACGGCCACGTCGTCTTCGAGGTGATTGGCCGCGGCGACGTCCGCGTCCCCGTCGCCGTCGAGGTCGCCGAGCTCGACCCACTCGAGGCGCAGGCCCGCCGCGTATTGGACGGGCGCGGCGAAGGTCCCGTCGCCGTTGCCGAGGAGGACCGAGACGTCGTCGCCGAAGAGGTTGCCGTTCGCGGTCACGAGGTCGAGGTCGAGGTCCCCGTCCACGTCGCCGACCGCCACGGAGTTCGGCCCGTCGCCGGCGGGAAAGAACCCGCCGGGCGCGAAGGTGCCGTCGCCGCCGCCGAGGAGAACGGTGACGCCGTTCGAGTCCCGCGAGGCGATCACGAGGTCGAAGTGCAGGTCCCCGTCGACGAAGGTCGCCGCCACGTCCGACGGCCGATCCCCGGCCGCGTAGCTCGCGCCCGGAGCGAACGTTCCGTCGCCCTGGTTGAGGAGGAGCGAGACGTCGTCGCTCAGGTCGTTGACGACCGCGAGATCGAGGTCGAGGTCGCCGTCCCAGTCGCCGACCGCGACGGCCGTCGGCTGCAAGCGGGCGTCGTAGAGCTCGTCGGACGCGAACGTGCCGGCGCCCTTGTTCAGGAGGACCGAGGCGTCGCCGCCGAAGTTGGCCGCCACCAGGTCGAGGTCGAGGTCCCCGTCGACGTCGCCGGCGGCGACGGCCTGCGCTCCGCCGGCTCCGTATTGCGCGTGGGGGGCGAAGGTCCCGCCGCCGTCGTTCAACGCGACGGAGATGCTCGCGCTCGCCGCGTTGGCGACGGCCACGTCGAGGTCGAGGTCGCCGTCCAGGTCGCCGAGCACCAGGGACTGCGCGGAGGCGGCCGCGGCGTACGTCGTCGCCGGCGCGAAGGTCCCGTCGCCGTGGTTGAAGAGGACCGAGAAGTCGTCGCTTTGCTGGTTCGCCACCGCGAGGTCGAGGTCGGCGTCGCCGTCGAGGTCGCCGAGCTGAACGGACCGCGGCCCGTCGCCGACGACGTAGAGCGCCTCGGGAGCGAAGGTCCCGTCGCCGTTGTTGAGCAGGATCGCCACGCGATCGTCGAAGGCGAACGCGACGGCGAGATCGGGGTCGAGGTCGCCGTCGACGTCGCCGGCCGCCACGCCGTGCGGACCGTCGCCCGAGGCGATGCCGACGGCGGGCGCGAACGTGCCGTCGCCGTTGTTGAAGAGGACCGACACCTCGTCGTCACCTTGGGCCGCCACGACGAGATCCGGGCCCTGCGCGCCGTCCAGGTCGACCGCGGCGACGAACGACGGCGTCGCGCCGGCGGCGTAGTGCGTCTCGCCGGCGAACGCGCCGTTGCCGTCGTTGAAGAGAATCGTCGCGTCGCCGCCGAACATATTCGCCGTCGCGACGTCGAGGTCGAGATCGCCGTCGAGGTCCGCGAGCGCGATCGACGTCGGCTTCGATCCGGCGCCGGCGGAGTACTCGACCTCGGCGGCAAAGGTCCCGTCGCCCGCGTTCAGGAGGATCGAGACGTTGTCGTCGAAGAAGTCGGCCACTGCCATGTCCGGCGCGCCGTCGCCGTTCAGGTCGCCCAGCGCCACCGCGACGAGGCCGTCCCCGGCCGCGTACACCGCGTCGCTTGCGAAGAACGGATGAGTACAGGGGTCCTCGCCCGCTCCGACCGTCGAGACCGCCGTCAACGCGAACCCGAGCGCCGCCCAGCCCGTTCCTTGCCGCCGTTCCATGATCTCCTCCGAAGCGCGTGGGGAAGGGGTCCCCCGTTGTACCGCGGAACGCGGCCGGCGGGCCGTCAGACCCCGAACAAGAACGGCCGGCCGTCCAGGTACCGCCGCGCGAAGCCCGCGAACCGCGGCGCGGCCTCCCGCAGGTAGTCGTGCTCGCGCGGGTTCGGCGCGTGGTAGCCGAGGACCTCGATCAAGGAGGCGACGAAGTAGCCCTCGATCCTGCGCAGGTCGCCGTCGGCGAGATGCCGCTCTTGTGCGTAGGCCTCGACGAGCGCGCGCCGCCCGTCGGGATGGAGGTGGGTCGCGCACTCCGCCACGTCGTAGAGCCAGGGTCCGTAGACGGCGCAACTGAAGTCGATGGGCCGCGGGAACCCGTCGTGGAACACGTAGTTCGTCTCGTGGAGGTCCGCGTGGATGAGGCCCACGCGCGCCGGGTCGTCGTCGAGCGGCGCCAGCTCATCCTCCGTGCGGTCGAGCGCGCGCGCGAAGAGCTTTGCGTCGTCGGCGGTCACGATGCCGAGCGCCACGAGCCCCTCGGCCCGCGCCAGCTTGTTGCGCGCGGCGCGCCGGTCGTGGATGGGGCGCGTGAAGCCCGCCGGCGGCTTCCAGCGCTCGGCGTGCCGCTGGAGCGCGGCGAGGAGCTCGCCGAGCCGGGCCGCCTGCTCGTCCGACCGCCGGCCGGTTACGAGCTCGCCTTCCACCCAGCGGAGCAGCGTGCACGGGACCGCTTCGTCTCCGCCCGCGCGTTGCACGGGAAGGACGTGACGTCCGTCGGGACCGGGGACGGGCCGCTGGACGACGAGCTCGGTCTCGTCACCGAGCGCGCGCAGCCACGCGCACTCCGACTCGATCGTCTCGACGGTGAAGAACTCGGGGTCCGCCGGCGGGGTCACCGGCGCGTGTACGCGGAGGAGGTAGCGGCCGCTCGACGCGTCGACGCGGTAGGTCAGGCTCTGGCCGTGGCCGAGAAGCTCGAGCGAAGCGTCCTCCTCGAGAAAGCGGCGCACGGCCGCGGGCGCGACGCCGCGCAGCTCGTCGGGGACTTCGCTCGGGTTCATGCGCTCACGAGGCCGACGGGCACACGTCGGCGAGCGGACACGCGTCGCAGTAGGGCTCGTTGTTCTTGCACACCTGCTGCCCGTGCTTGCGCAGGAGGTCGTGCGCGCGCATCAGCCACGGGCAACCCCGCTCGACGTGCGGCGCCAGAACGGCGGTCGCCGCGCGGTAGGTGGTCGAGTAGCTCTTCGCCTCCCTCGCGAAGCCGAGGCGGACGAGCACCCGCAGCCCGTTGGAGTCGAGCGCGGGTACGGCGTGCGTCGACGTGAACAGGAGGATCTTATCGGCGCCGGGGTCGCCGATGCCGGGGAAGCGCTTGAGCTCCCGGCGCGCCTTCGCGTGCGGGAGCTCGAGCACGGAGTCCAGGTCCCCGTCGAGTTCGTCCTGCACCGTCGCGGCGATCTTGAGCAGCTTCGCGACGCGATTCGCCGGGTGCATTCCGCCGAGCTGCGCGATCGCGAGAAGATCCTCCCGCGACAGCGCGAGAATCCCCTCGGCGCTGAGCTTCGTCTTCTGCTGCAGCGCCGCGAACGCGGCCTTCCGGCGCTTGTCGGAGACCAGGTACGCGACGTTCTCCCAGAGGATCCAGTCGAGCGCGGTCCGCGGGGGGAGTCGACGCTGGACCCCGTGCTGCTCCTCGAGCTGGTTCAGGAGAGCGGGCAGAGCCGACGGGTCGCGCACTACAGGTCGAGCTCGAAGACACCCTGGCCGTGGGTGAACGCCCGGAGCTTGCGGTTCGACGGCGAGATGCTGAGCTCGTTGACGAGCACGGCCTCCGAGAGCCCCGCGTCGAGCTGCCGCCACGTCGCTCCGCCGTTCTCGGTGATGTACACGCCGATGTCGTTTCCGACGTAGACCTCGTTCGGCGCCAGGGGGTCGACCACCACGGCGGTGGTTGGCACGTCGGGGAGAACTCCGCCGTCGACGTCGATCCAGGTGGCGCCGTAGTCGGTCGAACGGAAGACGTGCGACGTGCCGAAGCCCGACAGCGTCAGGTAGACCGTCGCTTCGTCCGTCGGATCGACCGTCATGTCGCCGGGGTAGCGGTCGGGAAGCGTTCCGGTGACGTCGGTGAACGTGGAGCCGCCGTCCAGCGTGCGCTGGATGCTTCCCCGGCCGACGACCGGCGCGGTGGAGAGATACACGACGTCGTCGTTGTTCTGCGCGACGGCCAGGTGCAGCACGGGGTTGCCGTCGATCTGCACGCCGCCCTGGGCGACGAACCAGACGCCGCCGCCGTCGAACGACTTGAACACGTAGTTGCTCGCGGCGTACAGCACCTGCGGGTCGGTGGGGGACATGACGAACGGAGCGATGAACGCCACCGGCCCGCCCAGGTTGGGCGGGCTGACGTCGAAGAAGCTCACACCACCGTCGTTCGAACGGCCGACGAAGAGGAACTGCGCGGTCGCGTAAACGATGTTCGGGTTGGTGTGGTCGATCGCGCACCAGCCGCCGTCGCCGCCGAGCACCCAGCGCGTCCAGTGGTTGTCGCCGCGGTAGATCGCGCTCGCGTTGTCCTGGAGACCGCCCATGGCGAGGTTCGGTTCGGTCGGGTAGCTGACGGAGCCGTTGTAGAACTGCTGCGACTGGTACCCGCCGTTCGCGCCCGCGAAGGTCTCGCCGCCGTCGAGCGAGCGGAACACCCCGCCGTCGTTGGCGAGGTAGACGACGTCCGGGTCGGTCGGGTGGAAGATCGCGTCGTGGTGGTCGGCGTGCGAGTAGATCGGTCCGCCCTCGGGACCGCCGGGCTGGAGGTCGCCCGTGAAGTACGTCGTGTAGTCCGACTTCTGCGTGAGCGTGAAGCCGCCGTTCGTGGACTTCCAGGCGTCGATGCCGACGCAGATCACGCGGTTCGGGTCGACCGGGGAGACGGCGACGTCGTGGGCGAACCAGCCCTGCCAGCGGGAGTAGTCCGTCGTGTTGCGGAGCGTGAAGCTCGCGCCGAAGTCCGTCGAGCGGAGGAGCCAGGTGAAGTTGTCCGGCCCGAAGACCTGGAACCCGTTGCCGATGCTCGCGTAGACCACGTCGGGATCCGCCGCGGTGACGCCGAGCTGGATCTTGCCCTTGAAGTCGGGCGGCACGCCGCCGCCGGTGATCTGCGTCCAGTTCGAGCCGCCGTCGGTCGTCCGGTAGATGCCGCGGTTCGGGCTCTCGAGGTTGCCGCAGGCGACGAGCACGGTGTCGGTGAACACGGGATGGATGACGAGGTCGGTGCCCATCACGACCGCGAGCTTCTGTTGCCAGCTCGCCCCGGCGTCGACCGACTTGTAGATCCCCTCGGTCGTCGCCGCCCACACGACGCTCGGATTCGTCGGGTCGACGCGGACCGCCCACACGCCGTGCCGCTGGTTGTACGACCAGTCGAGGCTCTTGGACCAGGTGACGCCGCCGTCGCTCGACTTCAGGATGCCGATGCCGTAGCTGCCGCGCGTGCGGCGGTCCGCCTCGAGGTCGCTGGCCGCCTGGTAGTTGTAGACCTCGCCCGTTCCGACGTACATCACGTCGGGGTTGCCCGGCTCGAACGCGATGGTCGACACGCCGAGGACGGGGAGGCCGGTGTCGATCCGCTCCCAGGCCGCGGCGCCGACGCCGCCGGTCGTGCTGCGCCAGAGCCCGCCGCTCGCGGCGCCGGCGTAGACGACGTTCGGGTTTTGCGGATGGAAGGCGAGGGTGAGGGTGCGGCCGCCTCCGTTCAGCGGGCCGATCGCCCGCCAGCTCCGCCGCGCGACGGGTTGGGTCACCGCCGCGGCCGCTCCGCCGGGCGGCGCGGCGCCGGCGGCCGGCGGCTGGCGCAGGTTCGCCCGCGAGTACTCGTAGGCGCGCGTGTACGCGCCAGGCGGAATGTCGTCCGCCGGGTAGGCGCGCGACTGCGCCCAGAAGTTGAGGGCGCGGTAGGCGCCGGAGACCTTGGGGGATTCGACCTCGCGCGGCTCGGCGTCGCGGACGACCCGGTGCGCGCAGGCCGTGGCGACGACCAGCCCCGCGAGCAGAAGGAGGCTCGTTCGCGTGGACATGCCCGGATTGTAGGGACGCGGGCCGCGGTCCCGACGATTAGCCGAAGAGCTAAGTTTCCTCTTGCGCTTCGATTAGCCAGTCTGCTAAGTAAAGCCTGGCCCCTGAGCAGGAGATCCCCATGACCCAAGGCGTTCCCGAGACCGTCATCGCCATCTACCGAGTGCAGGAAGCGAGGATGGACGACTTCCTCGGCCTCCTGGCCCGGCATCACCCGACCCTCGTGCGCCTCGGACTGGCCACGGAGGACCCGCCGGTCGTCTACCGCGGGAAGGAACAGGCCCACCAGGGCGGCCAGCCGATCGTCTTCGAGATCTTCGCGTGGGCCAGCGCCGAGGCGGCGGGCATCGCCCACGAGACGCCGGACGTCGCCAAGATCTGGGAGACCATGGCAACGATGACCGAGGACCGCGACGGTCGCCCGGGCTGTGAGTTCCCGCACGTCCAGCGGGTGGAGGTCGCCTTCGGCGAAGCCTGAGACGAAACGCGACCCGAAGCGCGAGCTCGAGGACCTCGAGCTCGTCTTCAAGGCGCTCGCCCACCCGTCGCGCCGGCAGATCCTCCTGGTCCTGCAGTTCCGCGGCGGCGAGGTGGGCGCCGGCGACATCGCAAGCCGCTTCGCCTGCACCTGGCCGACGACGACGCGGCACTTGCGGGTGTTGCGGGAGGCGGGCCTGGTGCGCGTGGTGGGCCGCGGAAGGAAGCGGTTCTACCGGCTGGAGCGCGAACGGTTGCAGAGGGTGGTCGGCGAATGGCTGGCGGGGTTCGACGAGGGAGGATGTCCGTCGTCGTGTGAGACTTGAGAGTGCGCGGGAGTTTCACGCGTCCTCTCCGGGTACAACGGGGGGATCCTCAGTATCGGGACTGGACCTCCCATGGGAGGTCCTGTGGCGTGTCGGTGGTGGTGGAAGCACAGGCGCTGCTGCCGCCGGAGGTCGTGTCAATAGGTGTGTAAATGGATCAGGCGGCAGTTGTCCGGGACGAGCTCATCGGTACTCCGTTGACGTAGTGCACTCCTCGGGCGACATCCTCTAGCACGTGGATCTTGGACAGGGTTCGGAAACAGCTCTCGGCGACCATGAGTAGCTTGAAGATGATGGCCGAGGCGTTGTCGGTACGTTTGAAGCGTTTGGCAGCGCTGGTTCGCAGGCGGACGACCTGGAAGGGTGACTCGACGATGTTGCTGGTTCTCAGGTGTCTCCAGTGTTCCTTGGGTAGATCGTAGAAGGCCACCATTCGCTCCCAGTCGGCCAGCAGCCGCTCGCCGGCCTTGGGGTAGCGATCCTGGTAGCTCTGCACGAAGGCGTCGCGTCGAGCTTCGGCCTCCTCACGAGTCTGCGACCGGGGGATCGAGCGCAGGATCTTCATGGCCGGCTTCTGTTCGGAGCTCGGAAGGACGTCCAGGACGTTCTGCATCTTGTGCTTCCAACAGCGCTGCTCCTTGCACTGCCAGCCCATCTCGGCCACCGCGGCCCAAAGGCCGAGGCCTCCGTCCGCCACCAGCACGCGCGGCGGCTTGAGGCCACGCTCGACCAGATTGGAGAAGACCTCCTTCCAGGAGTCACACGACTCGCGGAAGCCAGGTTCGGCCGCAAGCACTCGTTTCGTGCCGTCCTCGAAGGCTGCGATCACCACCAGCACCGCGGCCTTGTCCTTCTCCAGGCCGGCTTTCACGTAGACTCCGTCCGCCCACATGTAGATCGGCTCCTCGTCCACCGGTTCACGCCGCCAGGCCTCGTACTCCTTGTTCCAGCCGGCTTTCAATCGAGCGATCGAAGAGGGTGACAGGGGGGCCTCCTCGCCCAGCAAGCCGCGCAGGGCCATGTCGAAGTCCCGCAGCGCCAAGCCGTGCAGGTAGAGCTCGGGCAGCATCGAGTTGACCACACCGCTCCTGCGCTTGAAGAGCGGCAGCAGCTCGCTCTCGAAACGCTCCTCCAGGTTTCGCAGCCGCGGACGACGGACCTCGATCGTTCCGCATCCGAGCGTCAGCCGCCGCGGCTTGCCATGACCGTTGCGGTAGCCCTGCGGACCCTCTGCAGGCTCGGAGCGCTCGTAACGTCGGCGGCCAAGGTACTCGGTGACCTCCTCCTCCAAGAGTCTCTGAACTAGGTTCTGGACTTCGGTGCGCACGTACTCGTCCAGTGTCTCGAAACTCGGGAGAGAGCCGGGGGCCGGCGGCGTGGTAGATTTCGGGTTCTTCATGGGTGGTGTAGTGGTTGGGGGTTCGTAGTGGCTCCCCGGACGCTACACCGCCCGATTCCGTTTACACACCTTCTGGTTCTACCTCTGCCGCCGCCTGGCGCCTTGGCGTTGCTCGGCAAGAGCGTGAGGAATTCCTCGCACAATGGGGATCTGCGCATTAGGGTCGTGCCGAAGCAGGCGAGACCTGCGTACCGCTAACTGAATAAGGAGTGATTTGTCGTGAGAACTTTGCTTTCTCGTTCTGTGACTACCGCAATCGTGCTCGTCATGTCCTCCGTGCTCTCGTTCGCTTTGGATTACAAGTGCACCGCAGATGAGTGCACGTATCTGAGGGATGGAGACCCGGACCAAGAGGTCACGGTCAAGAAAGGGGCGATCATAAACCCGGGAAGCGGGCACGTGCTCACCGGTACGGGTTGGGAAAGAGCCTGATCTGAACCCTGCCCCAAGGACCTCATGGCGATCGCGGGAGTCTCTTCGCCCACGGAGCTGGCGAGAATCCAAGATCGCCTAGAGGTAGCTTATCGTCTTTTGGATAAGTCCTGAGGCATCGTCATCGAACGGCGAACACACCGTCTCTTGGGAGCAGCGGTGTCTGCGACGGCGGTTGGTCTTTTGGGCCTCGTCGGATGGGGCGCTTTCGGTGATTGGCGAACGGAGGGTATCGCCAGAAGTCAGTCCGAGGAAGGAGGGAAGGGCAAACGTCCGTCGGAGGAGACGAACGCGAATCCGCGAGCTGCATCTCCCCCCGGGCCGACGCTGGTGCGGGAGCGTTGGGAGCGCGTGCCCCTGGATCAAGTCGGGGGCAGCGAGACCCGCCTCGATCCAGCCGGAGGCGCCCGGATCGATCTCATCGTCCGACGGGCCGGCACGCGGCAGGTGATGCCCGGTGCCTACGTCGAATGCCGTGTAGACCGCGTCGGTCTCGAGGGAGACCTGGAGTCCAGCAGCCTTGTCAGGACGGACGAGGAAGGTCGAGTTCTCATTGAGCTTGAGCCGTGGCCTCTCCAAGAGGCGGCTTCCGTGTCCATCGCAGCCTGGAAGGACGGCTTTGTCGGAGAGCTGGAGGCCGAGAGAATCGAAGTGAATCAGATCCTCCACCGAGAGGTCTTCCTCGAACTCTCGGCGACGATTTCGGGCAGGGTATTCGACGGGATCTCCAAGGCTCCGATCGAAGGCGTTAGAGTTTGGGTCGACACTTTCAGTCACCACGCTCATGCGGTGACCGATGGGAGTGGAACGTATGTTCTGCAACGGTTTCCGGCCACCGGAGTCGGGCTCACCGTTCGATATCGAGCCCAGAGTCATGGAACGGAGAGCGTAGTGCTCGCCGCCTACTCGGATGGGACCTGGAGAAAGTACTTCACGTCGGACGAGGGAGATGAAGAAGCGAAGAAGAGGCCATCTCCGGCCATCGTGGACGTCGAGCTCACTAGAGCCCTGAAGATCTTCGGGGGCGTCCAGAACACGCAGGGTGTACCGCTCGCCGGTGCTGACGTCCTCGTGCGCGGCTACTACAAGATGGGCGAGGGGTTTGCTCTCCCCGACGAGTCGAAGTGTCGCTCGGACGAGCTGGGCTCCTTCGTCTTGGAAGCGCTTCGGTCCGACATCGGACATCAAGTCAGGGTCAGCCATCCGGGATACGGCACGTTTGCGGCGATCCTGCCTCCCGAGCCGAGCGGCCGGCAGGACTGCGGAGTCATCCAACTGGCTCCGGAAGTTCCCCTCTCCGGAACCGTCGTCGACGCCGAAGGTGTGCCCGTCGAAGGGCTCGAGGTGTGGCTCACCGCTGTCGATCTCCCCGCGGATCTTCGGGCAGAGCAGGGGAGCGCTACGGCAGGGCGGGATCCCGACGTCTGGGATTCTCTGGTGCGGCGCGCCCGCACCTCAGGGGAGGGAATCTTCCTCTTCAGGCAGCTCGCTATCGGACGATATGAGATCAAGGTCGCAGAGTCCGGACGAAGCCTAGAGGAACGATTGGTCGAGCTGGCGGAGGAGGGACTCCCGGGGGGAGTCGATTTTCAGCTCTCGCCGACCGAGGCGGTTCTGACCGGCAGGGTGATGCGGGGGGACCAACCGACCGCCGGTGCACAGGTCGTCCTGACGTGCGGCGTCTGGCGGCGCTTCGTAACGGCGGACGCAACGGGTCGGTTCCGAATCACGTCCATGACGCGCGATACGAGCTACGAACTCAGCAGCGTCGTCATCGATCGAGACAGCGGAGAGCCGCGTTGGAGCGAGGTCTACGACGTGGATAGCAACTCGGGCTACGTGGAGATCCGGTGGAACTGAAGAGGGTGGGAGCACCGAACGCGCAAGAATGCACGAGTCGGGAACGGGACGACGCTCCCGACCCGTTTCGCCGGGGTTGTGGATGACGGCATGGCAACAAGGAGCAACGGGAAAGCAAGGCTGATGCAAGCCTCCGTGGTCAGCGCTCCAGGATCTCCCGAATCCGCACCAACAGATCCTCCGCCGAAAACGGCTTCTCCAGGAACTCCACCCCGTCGTCCACCACTCCCCGGTGGAGCACGACGTTCGACGTATACCCCGACGCATAGAGCACGCGCACGTCGTTCCTCAGCTTGACGACCTCCTCCGCCAGCTCGCGCCCCGACATGTCCGGCATGACGACGTCCGTTAGCAGCAACGCGATCTTCCCGTCGTGCCTCTTCACGATCTCGAGCGCCTCGAGCGGCCCTTCCGCGTCGAGCACGCGGTACCCGTGCCGCTTGAGAATCCGCCCCGTCGACCGGCGCACGGCCGGGTTGTCGTCGCACAGGAGCACGGTCTCCCTCCCGTTGAGCGAACGCCTCTTCGTCGGCGTGAGCTCGCGGACCTCGAACGCCTCGCTCTCGGCCGCCGGCAGGTACATCCGGAACGTCGTCCCCCGGCCGACCTCGCTGTACACCGTCAGATGCCCGCCCGATTGCTTCACGATCCCGTGGGCCGAAGCGAGCCCGAGCCCGGTGCCCTTGCCCTGGGCCTTCGTGGAGAAGAACGGCTCGAAGACGTGCGGGAGCGTGGCGTCGTCGATGCCCGCGCCGGTGTCGGTCACGCTGACCACCACGTGCGGCCCGGCGTGCGCGCCCACGTGGCGCGCGACGTAGTCCTCGTCGAGCGTCGCCGTTCCCGACTCGATCACGATCCGCCCGCCGGCGGGCATCGCGTCGCGCGCGTTGAGCGCGAGGTTCAAGAGCACCTGCTCGAGCTGCCCCCGGTCGGCGAGCACGTGCGCGGCGTCCTTCGCCGGCAGGACCGCGAGCTCGATGTCCTCGCGGATCACGCGCCGGAGCATCGGCTCCATGGCGCGCAGCACGTCTCCCAGATCGAACACGCGCGGCTGGCGGAGCTGCTGGCGGCTGAAGGCGAGAAGTTGGCCCGTTAACTCGGCCGCGCGCTCGGCGGAGCGCTGGATCTCCTCCACGTGCTCGGCGCACTCGTCGGCGGCGCCCTCTTCGATGGCGTGCCGCAGGAGGTCCGCTTGCCCGAGCAGGACCGTGAGCATGTTGTTGAAGTCGTGCGCGACGCCTCCGGCGAGACGGCCGACCGCCTCCAGGCGCGTCGACTCGACGAGCTGTGCGCGCAACCGCTCCTTTTCCTGCTCGTCGACGAGGCGGCGCGAGACGTCGCGCAGCACGGCGGTCAACCGCCGCCGGCCGTCGGGATAGCGCTCCACGCCGACGGACACCTCGATCGGGAGCTCGCTTCCGTCCTTGCGCCGGGCGGTGAGCTCCATGGGGTCCCCCGCGCTCGGCGGCTCGTCGGTGCGGTCGCGTTCCGCGAGGAAAGCGAGGACCGCCGCGGCGTCACGCTCGGGCATCGACTCGGCGAGCGACGTGCCGGGAAGCTCGTCCTCGTCGCAACCGAAGATCCGCGCCGCCGCCGGGTTGGCGAAGAGGATCACTCCGTCCGCGTTGATCGTGAGGATCGCGTCCTTGGCGGTCTCCGCCACGACGCGGTACTTCTCCTCGCTGGCGCGGAGCGACGCCTCGACGCGCTGGCGCTCGGCGATCTCCTCCTCGAGCGCGGCGTTGCGCCGGGCCATGGCGAGCGTGCGTAGCCGGTGTGCGCCGAGGACACCCCCGATGGCGAGGAGGCCGACCAGGCCGAGAAACCACGCGGTCTCGTAGAAGTGGGGCTCGAGCGTGAGGTCGAATCCAGCGGCGGTCTCGCTCCAGACGCCGTCGCCGTTCGCGGCCATCACCTCGAAGGTGTAGTCCCCGGGCGGAACGTTGGTGTACCGGGCGACCCGGCTCGAGCCGGCGTCGATCCAGTCCGGGTCGTGGCCGGCGAGCCGGTAGCGGAAGTGGACCAGGTGAGGAGCGACGAAACCGAGTCCCGCGTAGACGATCTCAAGATCGCCGCCGCCGGGCGGCGCGCTCGCCCCGCCGCGGAAGTCGATCTCCACGCGGTCGACCACGACGCGTTCGATCGCCACGAGCGGCGCCACGCTCTGGACCGGCACGTCGCCGGGATCGATGCGCACGATTCCCTCGATCGTCGTGAACCAGAGCGCCCCCTCCGGGTCGCGGCAGGCCCACCACTGATCGCCCTCGCCGGTGGGGAGCGTGCGGCACTGGACGCGCGCCGCGCGCCCGGCGGCGACGTCGTCCAGGGCGTCCCGCGACGCGCGAAAGACTCCCCGGTTGGAGTTGATCCAGAGGTTCCCGCGGTCGTCGGCGAGGATGCCGCCCAGGCTGTCGTCCGGCAGGCCGTGCTCGGTGCTGAGACGCGCGGCGCCGGCTTCGTCGACCCGCAGTAGGCCTTCGCCGTACGTCCCGATCCAGAGCACGCCGCGCTCGTCTTCGTGGAGCGAGCGCATCGCCCCCGTGCGCTGGACGGCGGAGAGGTCGCGCGCCTCGAACGCGCCTTCGCGAGCGCGCAGGAGGTCGGTTCCGTGCGCGAACCAGAAGCCGCCGTCGCGCGCCGGGGCCAGGAAGAAGCCCTCGTTCGCGTCGCGCGCGCCGCCCGGCGCGGGAAGCGGGTAGCGGGAGTGGATTGGACCCTCTTGGACGTGGACGATCTCCGAGCGGTTTCCGGTCCAAAGCCGCCCGCTCGCATCTTTGGCGAGAAAGCGCGGGTGCGGGCTCAGCCCGTGCGGCACGCGCGCTCCGTCCGAGGCCCGGATGACGTCGTAATCGGTGGCGAGCCAGAGCTCCGTCCCGTCGTGGTGCAGCGCGGTGACGTTCCGCCCCTCGGCGAGCGGAAGGGGAGTGAAGGCCCCGCCGTCGAAGGCGACGGCCGACGGACCGACGGCGAGCCAGAGCCCGCCTTCGGGAGACCCCGTGAGGAAACGTGCGCCGCCGGAGAGGAGCCAGCGGCGGAACGGCGCCGGCTCGAGCTGCACGAGGCCGCGCCCGGCGGTGCCGACCCAGAGGTTCCCTTCGCGGTCGTGCAGCGCGGCGGTCGCCGGCGCGTCGACGTCCAGCTCGAAGACGAGCTCCATCGCGCCTCGCGCGTTCAGCCGAAACAGGCCGCCGGCGGCCGTGCCGAACAACGTGTTGCCCGCGTCGTCCACGCACCAGGAGCGGGGCACGAAGCCCTCGTCACGACGCTCGAAGCTCCCGTCCGCGTTCTGCCGGTGGCGGAAGCGCCGTCCGGCCTCCCAGAACCAGGGTCGGCCCGTGGAAGGGTCGGGGCCGACTTGGCCGAGCTTCTCGCGCGGCACGAGCCACTCAACGCCGCCCGCGTCGATCCGGGCTCCGCCCTCGCCGGTCGCCGCCCAGAGGACCTCGTCCTCGTCGACGTAGAGGTCCCACGCGCGGGCGTTGCGACTCAGCGCGAGACGCTCGTCGTCGAAGGCTCCGTCCCGGAGGCGGGCGATCGTCCGGTCGCCGATCCAGACGCTGCCGCGCGGCCCCGCCGCGACGGCTTGCACGGCGCCCGGGACGCCCTGATCCGCTCCGTAGCGCGTGAAGCGCCCGTTCTCGTGGCAGACGAGGCCGTGGTGGGTGCCGATCCAGAGCCGCCCGCGCGCGTCCTCGCAGAGAGCGAGGACGCGGTTGCTGAGAAAGGCCTCGGTGTTCGCCACGCCGAAGACGGTGAACGCGGTGCCGTCGAAGCGGACGAGGCCGCCGAACGTCGCGAGCCAGAGGTACCCGTCGCGCGTCTGGACGACGTCGTTGACCGAGTTCTGCGGCAGCCCGTCCTCGGTCGTCCAGCGGCGCTCGAGGAACTCGACGACCTCGGGAACGGTCGCGTCCTGCGCGGCGGACGGGGGATCGGCGAGGAGGACGCCGGCCGCGAGCGCGCAGCCGGCGAGGCTTCCCGGCGTCCGTCCTCCGTGTCTCGTGAGCGCTTGCATCCCGGCGGCAGCCAGCTTGCTCCGGAATCGGGGGAAAGCAAGGACGGGCGCCGCGCGTCGCGGTCGTCGCAACCGTTGCGTCCCGCCCGCGGGACCGGGCGCGGACGTCGGCCGCGGGTCAGTCCGACGACGCGCGTCGCGCCGCGTCGAGCAGGTTCTGCACGGCGTCGAGCACCGGACGGCTCTGCACGCACACCAGCATGTCGCGCCAGTAGAAGAGCCGGCAGCGCGGGTCCTCGTCCCAGGTGTCGGGCGCGACGTGGTTGCGGATCATGTCCGTGAGCCCGTCGGCGGTCTCCCAGTCGTCGTATCCCGGGCGCGAGCGCAGCAGGTCGCCCGCCTCGTAGAAGCGTGCCTCGACCGGTGGGAAATCGTCGAAGACCACCGCCCCGTCCTGAAGCGACACCGAGAGCTCGCACGCGTCGGCGAGCCACTCGAGCGCCGTCCCGAGCGTGACGTCCTCGAGGACGAGCGCCACCTCGAACTCCTCGCGGTAGCGGTTGGGGAACACGATCGGGACGCCGCGCTCGCGGCCGAGCAGGCGCGCCATGTCGACCGCGTCGGTCTCGTCGAAGTGGATCGACAGCTTCCGCTGGAGCTCTTCCGCGAGCTCCGCCCTCCAGTCGGGCTCTTCGACCTCCGGCTGCGCGCCGCGGTTCAGCATGCGGTTGAGCGCCGCTTCCGCGCGGACGTGCATCTCGTCGGTCTGCATGATGACGACGAGCCCCCGCCAGTAGTCGATCGCGACGCCGTCGCTCTCCCAGGTGTTCTCTTCGTAGGTGAGCTCCTGAGTCAAAGCGATCACCTCGTCCACGTCGGAGGAGAACTCCTCCTCCTCCTCTTCGTTCCGCGGCGTCCGGATCAGGTCGCCCACGTTGTAGAAGCGCAGGTCGAGCGCCTGAGGCAGGTCGCCGCGCTCGCCGACGTACACGGCGTGGCGCGCGAGGCACCAGTCCACGTTGTCGATCGAGCGCGCGAGCAGGTCGAGGACCTGCTCGACGCGGAGCTTGCCCTGCAGCCAGAAGCGCTCGCCCTCGTAGTCGAGCAGGAAGCGGCGTTCGGCGACGAAGTTGATCCCGGTCCGCTCGCGCAGCCAGTCGATCGTGGTCCCGAGCGACGCGCCGTGGAAGGCGACGTCGACGTACTGTTGGAGCTCGTCGCGCAGGTCGGCGCGCCACTCCTCCGGCGCGCTCTGGCGTTCGACGCGCACTCGCTCCGGCGGCTTGGACGCGTCCTCCGGCGCGCCGACGAGCGCGGCGGGAAGCGGCGGCGTCGCCGCCGTGGTGAACGCGGTCCAGCTCAGCGTGGCGACGAGGGCGACGCCGAGGAAGGCGCTCCTCTTCGTGGTCGGGCGGAAGCGGGTGATCATCAGGATCCTCCATTTCATGTCGGGACTTCCGTGCAGGAACCCGACCGAGGGCGCGCGCGTGCTCGAATGCACCGAGCGGGGCGTCTCCTCGACCAGGCGCAGCAGGGTGCGTGCGTACGGGACGGGGCCGGAGTCCCGGGCGAGGGCCAGGGCCTCCCAGTCGCGGGCCGATTCCTGCGCCGCGCGCAGGCGCGCGAAGGCGAGGTGGACCAGCGGGTGGAACCAGTAGAGGCGCTTCAGCGCGACGAGCAGCGCGTTCAGGGCCACGTCGCCGCGCTTCAGGTGCGCGAGCTCGTGCAGGAGCACGTGGCGGAGCTCCGCGGGGGAGAAGTCGCGCAGGACCGAGTCGGGCAGCAACACGCGCGGGCGGAACAGGCCCGTGGCCGCGGGGGAGGCGACGAGGTCGGTCCGAATCAACGCGACCGGCGACCCGAAGCCGGCGGCGCGGCGGCACTCCTCGACGAGATCGAGCACCTCCGGGTCGAGCACGCGCGGCGCGCGCGCGAGGCGGCGCCGGAACCCGCGTTCGCGCCGGAGGTCGCGCAGCAGAAGGAGCAGCGCGATCGCGAGCCACGCGCCGACGGCGAGACCCTTCCACGGCACGCGGCGCGAGACGGGCGGGCTGGCTTCGCTCACCGTCTTCTCGCTTCGGGCCGTTTCCCCGAGCAGCGACGCGGCGGGGCGGCTGCGGAGCGCGGCGGCCGGCGCGGCGTCGGCCGCGGGCATCGTCGGTGCCGGCTCGATCGCGCGCTCGCTTGTCCGCAGATCGACCTCGACTTCGTCGCTTCGCTCGATCGACGGCCGATACGACGTGAGCTCCCAGTCGACCGCGGCCCCGGGCACCGCCGGCTGCACCGGCAGGAGCAGCCGCACGACGACGAGACCCCACAGCCCGTAGCGCCAGCGCGGCGTCAGCCAGCGCGCGAAGAGCCGCTGCACGACGAGGATGCCGAGGACGAGGAGCGCCACCTGCCACGAGGTGCGCAGGCACCAGGAGAGGAGGACTTCCATCACCCGCCCTCCTTCTCGTCGAGGATGCGCCGCAGCTCGGCGAGCTCGTCGCCGGAGAGCTTGCTCTCGCGCAGGAAATAGGCGAGCAGCGGGCTCGCGTCGCCGCCGTGTACGCGCTCGAGGAACGAGCGGCTCTCCGCGCGCACGTAGTCGTCGCGCTCGATGCGCGCGCGGTAGCGGTAGCGCTGCCCGTCCACGTCGAAGGCGAGGACGCCCTTCTTCACCAGGCGGCCGAGCAGCGTCTTGACCGTGCGCGGGCTCCAGGCCTTCTCGGGGAGGTCCTCGGCCACCTCCTGCGCGGTCGCCCCGGGCCGGTCCCAGACGGCCTCCATCACGGCCCATTCGGCGTTCGAGATCTTCGGCGGGTCGGTCATCGCGGGGCTCCTCCGTCCTCGTGACTACAGCCGTAGTCGAGACTACAGTTGTAGTTACCCGGCGCGACCGCTTTTTTCGGCGGCGGGCGCGGAGTCCTTACCCGCGCAGTAGCGGCTCGGGGTCGTTCCCAGCGCCTGGCGGAGCATCGCGATGAAGCCGCTCGGGCTCTCGTAGCCCACCTCCAGGGCTACCGCGGTCACCGGCTCGCCGGCGGCGAGGAGCGACCCCGGCTAAGCGACGGCTTCGTCCGCGCGCGCGAGCCGGTAGCCCTCGCCCACGAGCGTCTGGATCATCCGCCGCCCGCTGCGGTCGAGCTTTCGGCGCAGGCGTGCGACCACGACCTCCACCATCGAGGTGCCGGGGTCGAACTCCGTGCCCCAGACGTCGCGCAGGAGCTCCGCGCGGGAGACGACCCGGCCGCGGGCTTCCGCCAGCGAGCGGAGCAGGTCGAACTCGCGCGGGGAGAGGTCGATGCGATTCGCGCCGATCTTGATGGTGCGGCGCCCGAGGTCGATGCGGAGCTCGCCGAAGTGCAGCACGGGCATGGAGGCGCGCCGGCGGAGGACCGCCGCGACGCGTGCGACGAGCTCGCGCATCGCGAACGGCTTCGCGAGGTAGTCGTCGGCGCCGAGCCGCAGGCCGCGCACGCGTTCCTCGACGCCGTCGGACGCGGTGATGAAGATCACCGGGGTGTCGTCGCCCTTGCGGCGCATCGCGGCGAGCAGGTCCCAGCCGCTTCCGCCCGGGATCCGCACGTCGACGAGGATCAGGTCGAAGTGCTCGCTTTCGAGGAGCCGCTGCGCCTGCGGGCCGTCGGCCGCCTCGGTGACCGCGGCGCCGTGCCGGCGGAGCGCGCTCGCGATCCGATCGCGAACGACGGCTTCGTCGGCGACGAGAAGCCTGGCGCCGACGAGATCCGGCATGCCGTTGGACTCGAGGGTCATCGTTCCGATGCCCGCGCGATCACGCGGCCTCCCCTTCGGGGTTCTCCAGGTTCGCGACGATCTCGCGCAGGAGCTTGACGCCGCGCGCGTAGCGCTTGCGAATCGCCTGCGGGCTGCGCCCGAGCAGCTCGGCCACCGCCTGCGTCGAGAGTCCCTCGTACGCGCGCAGGAACACGATCAGGCGCATGCTCTCGGGGACGCGATCGAGGGCGAGATGGAGCAGCTTGTTCAGCTCCCGGCGCTCGCAGGACGCGTCCGGCTCCGCGTCAAGGGCGGCGACGGTCGAGGCCGCATGCTGGTCGTCCCGCGACGTATCGAGCTCGCGCGAGCGGCGCGAGCGCCACCGCCACCAGTCCTTGATCTTGTTCGTGGCGATCGCGTAGAGCCACGGCTGGACTTCCCGCTCGACCCCGCGCCGCGGCAGCACGCGGTGAACCTGCAGGAACACGTCCTGCGCGAGGTCCTCGGCCGCGTGGGCGTCGCCCGTCATGCGGCGGGCATAGCTCTCGATGCGGCCGAAGTAGGCCGCGTGAACCGTGGCGAAATCGTGCACTGGCGACGTCGGCTTCGTCGCGCGCGGCGCCTCGTGGCTTCCGGTGCCCGGGACTGCGCTCAGGTGACTGGGGAAGATCATGTTGGGGTGAATCGAAGCGGAGGAGGGGGGCAGGCGACGGACAGAACGGAGCGGATGTGCCCGTCGAGTTGGTCGATGCTGAAGGGTTTGGGAAGGAAGCTGACGCCGGTCGACGCGACCTCGGCCGCGCGGGGCGGGTGGTCGAAGGCGCCCGAGGTGAGCACGACGCGCAGGCCGGGACAGGTCTGCACGAGGTGCTCGGTGAGCTCCTCTCCCGTCATTTCCGGAATGACGAGGTCGGAGAGAACGACGTCGAGCTCGGCGCGGTGGCGCCGGGCGAGCTCGAACGCGCTCCTGCCGTCGGCGGCGGAGAGCACGGTGTGGCCGCGCAGCTCGAGGCCCCTGCTCAGAACCTCGCGCAGCTCGGGTTGATCTTCGACGACGAGAACGGTGAACGCCCCCGGGGCGCTCCCGGCGTCGGGGTGGCGACGCTTCGGCGACGAGGCGCGGAGCGGGAGCACGACGTGGATCGTCGTGCCGCTCCCCACGCCGCTCTCGACGCGGATCGAGCCGTCGTGGCGGCGGACGATGCCGTAGACCGTCGAGAGGCCGAGGCCGGCGCCCTGGCCGGCGGGCTTGGTCGTAAAGAACGGCTCGAACATGCGCGCGCGCGTTCCCGCGTCGATGCCGACGCCGGTGTCCGCGACCGACAGGTGCAGGTAGGGGCCGGGCTCGAAGTCCGGCGTTCGCTGCCGCAAGCGCTGTTCGGAGGTGCGGATGGTCACCGTACCGCCGCAGGGCATCGCGTCGCTCGCGTTCGACGCGAGGTTCAGAAGGACCTGGTCGAGCTGGCGGGGGTGGATCCAAACGCCGCCGGAGCACCGCTCGGGAACGAACTCGACGCGCACGTCCTCGCTCACGAGTTGCTGCACCGCCCCGAGGAGCCCTTCGATCCGCGCGTTGGGATCGACGAGCTCGCAGGCGCCCGCGTGCTTCTTGCTGAAGGTCAGGAGGCGCTCGGTGATCTCCGCGGCGCGCCCCGCGGCCTCGAGCACCTGGGAGACCGCGCGGTGGGGCGGTCCGTTCTCCTCGAGGTTGCCCAACGCGATCTCGCCGTAACCGCGGATGATCGTCAGGAGGTTGTTGAAGTCGTGCGCCACGCCGCCGGCGACGCGGCCGAGGGCCTCCATCTTCTGCGAGTGACGGAGGTCCTCGCCGAGCTCCGGGGTCTCGTGCTCGCCGCGGTCCGCCGGGTCGACCCGGCCGACGCGGCCGGCCGTGTCGACCCGGCGAGAGGGGGAGGGCTCGACGAGCGCGCCGGCGAGCCCGTGGCTCGCGCGGCGCTCACCGCGGCCGCGCTTGGCGCCCGCGACGTCCACCGAGACGCTAAGAATCCGTGTCACGGCGCCGGAGCCGTCGACCCCGACCGGCACCAGCGTGCGGAGGCTCCAGCCGCCGCCCTCGCCCTCGCCGCGTTGGTCCTCGAACCCGACCGCGCGGCCGCTCGCCGCGCAACGCGCGAGACGTTGTTCGAGACGCTCCGCCGCCCCGCGGGGGAGGATCTCCCGCACGCTTCGTCCCGCGAGGGCCTCCCGCGGGGAGCCGAGCTCGGCCGCCTCGGCGCGGTTCACGGCGAAGACCCGGTAGTCCTCGCCGTCGACGTCGAAGAGGCAGACCGCAGCGTCGATGGCGTCGATCGTCCGCAGCGCGTCGGCGCGGTCTTGGCTCTGGAGCATCAAGCGCCTGCAAAGACAACGCGCGTGCCAAGCGGCGCCGGCGGGGCGCGGCGCGACCGATCGCGGAGTCGCAACCCGGCCGGATCACGCCGTCCGGCGGGTTTTCGACGCCGCAACTTCCCGTTGTCGGAGGCGGGCCGCTGCCGTGTCCGCTCCCGCGACGGGTGCAACGCTTCTTGCCAGCGGACTCCCTAGGTTCGGGGCAAGTCCATCCGGCGAACGGGGTTAGGCGCTGACAACCCCGTTGACCCTGTCAACTTTCGTGCACCCCTTCCGGACGGTCGAGGCGGTCCGCGTGGCGCGCGATCGTCGGGCGCGAGACCCCGAGCATCCGCGCCGCGGCGCTGCGGTTCCCCTCGGCGCGTCGCAGCGCCTCCGCGACCGCGGCCCGCTCGATCTCGCGGAGCGACGGCATCGGGGTGGGGAGGCGCAGCTCGCCGTCCGGCTCCTCGCGCGATTCGCGCGTCGCGCCCATGTGCTCGAGGAAGGGCTCGATCGACATCACGCCCCGCTCGTGGCGCGCGACGGCGTTGAACACCATCGCCTGGAGCTCGCGCACGTTGCCGGGGAAGTCGTAGTTCGCCAGGTAGGAGTAGAGCTCCGGCGGAACCGTCGGTCGCGGCCGGCCGAGGTCGTCGGCGGCGAGGCCGAGGAAGTGCTCCACGAGCAGCGGGAAGTCCCCGCGGCGCTCGCGCAGGGGCGGCACCCGCAGGTGGTAGGAGCGCAGGCGAAAGGCGAGGTCCGGACGCAGCTCGTTCGGGTCCTTGTGCGTGGCCGCGACGACGCGCGCGCGCAGCGGCTCGGTTTCGTCGGAGCCGAGCCGGTGATACTCGCGCTCCTGGAGCAGGCGCAGGAGCTTGACCTGCGACGCCTCGGCCAGGTCGCCGATCTCGTCGAGGAAGAGCGTGCCTTCCGCCGCCTGCTCGATCATGCCCTTGCGCGCCCGGTCGGCGCCGGTGAAGGCGCCCGGCACGTGGCCGAAGAGCGTGTCGGAGAACATCGCGTCGTCGAGGCCGGCGACGTTGACGGCGACGAACGGTCCGCTGCGCTCGCCCACGTCGTGCAGCGCCTTCGCGATCAGCTCCTTGCCCGCTCCGGTCTCGCCGACGATCAGGACGGGCTGCGAGCCGCGCGCGATGGCCTCGATGTAGCCGAAGACGCGCAGCATCGCCGGATCGGAGGTCAGGATGCCGGCGAAGGCCTCCGGGCGCCGCAGCTTCTCGTGGAAGAACTGCTCGCGCAGGCGGCTCGCCTCGTAGCGGAGCGCGCTCTCCTCCATGGCGCGTTCCACGGCCGCGACGAGCTGCGACGGGTCCACCGGCTTCAGCAGGTAGTCCATCGCGCCGAGCTTCATGCAACGCACGACGGTGGGGACGTCGTAGTCCGCCGTGATCACGATGACGGGCAGGTCCGGTTTGCGCTTGGAGACCTCGACGAGCACGGACTCGCCGTCCATCCGGGGCATGATCAGATCGAGCACCATCACGGCGATCTCGTGCTCGCCGAGCAGCTCGAGCGCGTCGACGCCGTTGGTCGCGGTCAGGACCTCCTCGTGTCCCTTCGCGCGGAGGAGGCGCCGGGCGCTCTTGAGCGTCGCCTCTTCGTCGTCGACGACGAGAATCGCGGGCCGCCCTTCGCTCCCCATCAAATGTCCTCCGTCCGGTCGGCGGGAAGCGCGACCCGGGCCGTGGTTCCGCGCCCGGGCGCGGACTCGTGCTCGAGCCGGCCGCCGTGCTCCTCCACGATACGCGCCGAGACCGCCAGGCCGAGGCCCGTTCCGCCCGTGTCGCGCTTCGTCGTGTAGAAGGGATCGCGGACGTGCGGGAGGTCCTCGGCCGCGATGCCGCGGCCTTCGTCGTACACCTCGAGCACGACCTCGGCGGCCGGCCGGTCGTGGTAGGTCGTCACGCGAATCGCCTGCGAGCGCGCGGTCAAGGCCTGGCAGGCGTTCAGGAGGAGGTTGATGACGACCTGCTCCAGTCGGTGGGCGTTGCCCGGCAGGACCGGTAGGTCCGGGGCGAGCTCGAGGTCGAAGCTCTCGGTCGCCTTCCGGATCGCGCTGCCGGTCAAGGTCAGCGAGGCGTCGACGACCTCGTTGAGGGAGACGGGGCCGATCGCCGACGCGCTCTGGGAGCGGGTGAAGTTGTGCAGCTCGCCGACGATGCGCTTGATCCGCTCCGCACCGTCGCGCACCTCGTCGAGCAGCTCGGGGATCTCGTCCTTGATCTCGTGGTAGGGGGTTCCCGCCAGGCGGAAGTCGCCGGCCCCCGGGGCGAGCTCGTCCAGCAGCCGCGTCGCGTCGCGCCACGCCTCGCCCAGGATCGGGAGGTTGAGCAGGATGTAGTGGTTCGGGTTGTTGACCTCGTGCGCGACGCCGGAGATCAGCGTCCCGAGCGCCGCCATCTTGTCGGCCTCGACGAGCTTCTGCCGCTGCCGCTCGAGCTCGGCCTCGGCTTTCTTGCGCGCCGTGATGTCGGTGACCGAGCCTCGCACCACCCGTTGGCCGGCCGACGGGATGCGGACGAGCCGTATCTCGCAGGGAATCAGATCGCCCGCCGTGTTCTGGTGGATCCACTCGAAGACGGGCTTCTCGCCCTCGACCGCGGCGCGGATGCGATCCGCCGCCGCCTCTTCCGACCGGCGGCCCTCCGGCTGGAACGGCGGGCTGAAGTCCACGGGGCCGTTCCGGAGCAGCACCTCGCGGTCGCAACCATAGAGCCGGGTCGCGTTCTCGTTGCAGTCGACGAAGCGTCCGCTGTCGACGTCGAGGACGACGATCGCCTCCGCGGCGTTCTCGACCAGGGTCCGGTAACGCTCCTCGCTCTCGCGCAGAGCATCCTCGGTCTGCTTCTGCAGCGTCACGTCGCGGCCGACCGACTGCACCTCGACGAGCTTGCCGTCGGAGTCGAAGAAGGCGCGGTCCGTCCACGAGTGCCACGCGACCGCGCCGCCGGGGAGAAGTGCCCGGCACAGGCCGGTGGCCGCCGGCTGCTCGGGCGTCAGCTTGGCGAGGAGGCTCTTCGTGCGGTCCTCGCTCGACGTGCGGTACCACGTGCTTCCCGCGACTTCTCGATCGCGCGTCTCGCCCAACGTCCGCCGGTAGGCGTCGTTGGCGAAGAGCCGCGTTCCGTTTGGCAGCCAGCGGACGATCATCTCCGTCTGGTCCTCGACGATCGTGCGGTAGCGTGCCTCGTTCTCCTGCAAGGCCTCTTCGGCCAGCTTGCGCTCCGTGACGTCGCGCGAGACGCCGCGGTAGCCGCGGAAAACCCCCTCCTCGTCGAAGAAGGGGGAGGCGTTCGTCTCGATCGTCACGCCGCGCCCGTCGCGCGCCTGGAGCCGTATCAACACCCCCACCACCGGACGGGGGTTCGCGAGGAGTCCCTCGAGAAGCTGCCGCTCTTCGGGAAGATCCTCCTCGAACGGGGCGATGGGCGCCTTCCGGCCGACCACCTCCTCCGGCGGGAGGCCCAGCCACTCGAGCGTGTGCGGGCTGCTGTAGGTGAAGACCCCGTTCTCGTCCGCCTCCCACACCCAATCGTTCATGTGGTCGAGGATGCCCTTCAGGCGCCCCTCGCTCGCGCGCAGCCGGTTCTCCAGATCGGTTCGCCGTTCGACCTCGGACGTCAACGCGGCCATCCGTCGCCGCGACGCCGCAAGGCGCCGGGCGGCGATGGCGTAGACGGTGCCTGCACCGAGCAGGAACAGCGCGAGAGCGGTCGCCAGGTCGAGCATCGAATCGGAAACACCGCCGACGCTTGCGCCCGGCGGAGCCGGATCTTACGGGGTCCGTCAAGCCCGCCCGAGCGAGGGGCGGCTCTTTCCGCGGACTCGTGGCCGACTAGGGAGTGATCCGCAGCGTGTTCGACGCCACGAACGTGGTCGCGGCGCCGTCGGTGCCCCACACCTGGATCCAGATCGGCACGCCGGAGGGCACGTCCTTCGGGTCGAAGGACGCCTGCGCGACGCCCACCTCGTTCGTCGCCAGCGGGAGGACGACGTCCGGGGTGGGCAGCGGTCCGCCGTCGTTCACCGGCGGCAGCGGCGCCAGGCTCGCCAGCAGGTAGACCAGGGAGAGCTCCGGAGCCAGGGACAGCCCGAGGTAAGCCTTCGAGCCCGGGTTGAGGTCGCCGCACCCGCGCAGCACGGGGGTCAGGCCGGACGCGTCGGCCTTCCCGCCGCCGAGGTTCTGCCACGGCGAGTCGATTCCGAGCGACTGCTCGAGCCAGTCGAGGGCGTCGTTGGCGAGCACGCCCCGGTCGAAGATCTCCGCGTCGTGGATGCCGAAGGCGAACGGGACGGGGTCGGGACCCGTCAGCACGAGCCGCGTGTGCGGGTGGCGGAACTTCCACGCGAGCCCGTGCCACACCGAGTGCGGGTTGACGAGCACGTTCGCGACGTAGCTGCCGCCCACCGGCACATACTGCGTGGAGACCGTCGGCTCCTCGTAGGTCATGTACATCGGCAGGCTCGCGTTCAGCGCGGTGGCCTCGTACTTGAGCGGCGAAGCGTGCACCTCCCACTTCGGCACCGTGTCCTTCAGGAGCGGCGCGGGCTGGTCGAACGGCGGGGGCGCCGACTTGTCGGGGAAGTGGTTCCCGCTCGGATGGGTGACGTCCTGCTTGTAGCCCGGGAACCACACCGCGGCTTCGTTGAAGATCGCCGCGTCGACGCGGGAGCTCTCGAGCTCCTGCCCGCTTCCCCCCGGGAAGGTCAGCGGACCGCGCTCCGGTCCGAGGGCGGCCCACATCCCGACCACGGCGCCGCCGCTCCCGCCGAAGATGGAGATGCGGTCGCCGTCGAGATCCATCGCGGCCGCGTTGTGGCGGACGTGCTGCACCAGCATGACCGCGTCCTTCTCCGCCATCGGCATCGTCGGGTCGGAGTACGGCGGGACGCCCGCCCATCCGGGCGGCGCCATCCCCGGTGGGTGGAAGATGCCGTTGCCGCGGATCGCCGGATCGATGGCCGAGATCGTGGCGGACGCGGCGACGACCGCGAAGCCGGAGTCCAGGGCCTGGTACATCGGCCCATCGAGCGGGCCGAAGAGCTCGGGCAGCTTCGTCGAGTTCAGCCCCCCGTTGTAGATCACGATCAGAACCGGATAGCCGCCGGGCGGGGGATCGCAGCTCGGCAGGAACAGGTTGAAGCGCTCGCCGGGATGGGCGACGACGGACGGGCCGGTGTAGTCGACGCCCTGGTACGCGGGGTCCGGCGTGTACTGCGCCGCGATCGCCGGGGCCAGCGCGCAAACGGCGGCCGGTCCCCGGAGCCACCAGGACGTGAAGCGATGGAGCATGACGACGAAGGCCCTAGGTGCGCGGATTGTACGGCGTCACGCCCGTTTTGCAGCGTCAGGTGGCCCTTGGATGCGCCTGTTCGTAGATCTTGCGCAAGCGTTCGATCGATACGTGCGTGTAGATCTGTGTCGTCACCAGGTTTGCGTGACCGAGCAGCTCCTGCACCGCGCGCAGGTCCGCGCCCCGGTCGAGCAGGTGCGTCGCGAAGCTGTGGCGCAGTGTGTGCGGCGTCGCGTGCCGCTGCAGCCCCGCGGCGAGGGCGTGGCGCTCGACGATCCGGCCGAGCGAGCGCGTCGTCAGCCGCCCGCCGCGCAGGTTGAGGAACACGGCGCGCTTCGCCTGGGCCCTCGGCGCGGGACGGCGGGGATCCCCTAGATAGTCGCGCACGGCGTCGCGCGCGTACTCGCCCAGCGGCGCGAGCCGCTCCTTGCGTCCTTTGCCGCGCACGCGCGCGACGCCGCGGCGCAGGTCGAGGTCGGACCGATCGAGGCCGACGGTCTCCGCCGCGCGCGTCCCCGCCGAGTACATCAGCTCGAAGAGCGCCCGGTCGCGCATCCCGGCGTGCGTCGTCGCGTCCGGCGCGGCGAGCAGCGCCTCGACCTCGTCCGTCGAGAGGCATCCGGGAAGCGTGCGCGCCTGCCGGGCCTGGCGCAGCCCGACCGCCGGGTGGGCGCGGATCAGCCCGCGGTCGAGCAGGTGGTGGAAGAAGCTCCGCACGGCCGAGAGCGTGCGCTGGATCGAGGGCCGCGCCAGGCCACGCTCGTGAAGGCGCGCGAGGAAGCTCCGCAGGACCCGCGGCGTGACCTCCCCGGGCGCTTCGATCCCGCGCTCGTCGAGGAAGTCCAGGAGCTCGCCCAGGTCGCGCGCGTAGGCGCGCAGCGTGTGCGGCGAGGCCCCGCGGGTCGCCCGCCGCTCCTCGAGGAAGCGGTCGACGAGCTCCTGCATCCGGGCTAGCGCTCCCAGTAGGCGGTGCGCTCGAGGGAGCGGAGCTCGTAGACGGCGTCCGCGTCCTGGTAGCGCACGAGCGCGTGGAGCCACGGCGCGGTGCCGTCGGCCGCGAACCAGAGGTCGGCCACGCCGACGGCCGCGAGATGGTGGGCCTCGACCTCGCCGGCCGGCAGCGTCAGCGTCTGGCGGCCGACGTAGCGGACGACCGTCTCCGCGGGCTCGAAGGAGCGCTTGCGGGTGCTCTTCTGCGACGGCACGAGGCGCAGCGACACCGGCTCGAGCGGCGCGTCGAAGGGATAGTCGCGCAGGAGCAGAGGGAGCGCGTCGGCGAAGTGGACCGGGCCGTCGAGCTCGCCCTCGCGCAGGCCGGCGTCGGGGAAGTAGACCGACTCGAGCCAGCGCAGCCGGTCGCCCTCGCGCCAGAGCTGTTTGAAGCTCGCGCCGCAGTCCTCCTGCGTCGCGACGGTCAGCTTGAACGCGCCCAGGTCGCCGGTGCGCGTGAACGTGCAGGTGGAGAAGTCGTAGTCGTAGTTCTCCGTGGGAACGCGCTCGGACCAGTGGTGCTTGAACACCTCGACCCCGGCGTCGTTCGCCGACTTGGTCGTCGTCGCCGGGTCCATGTGCTGCTTGTTCGTGTACGCCGTCGCGACGTACTCGCGTTCGAGCCCGTAGATCCGCCGCTTCGCGTCGTAGACGGCCTTCTCGGCCTTGCCGTCGTACCACGCGGCGTCGGTGCGCCAGCCCTCTTGCGCGAGCTCCCACGGGGGGAGTCGCTCCTCTGCTCCCGTCACCGCCCAGCAGGCGAGGGCGAGGGCGGCGAGCGCGATGACGGCGATCGGAACCTTCACGGGGACCCGCGCGCGGCGGGTCCCATCAGCCTAACGCCGTCCGACGCGCGAGTCGGCAGGCTTCTCGGCGGTCTTCGCCGCGGGCTTCGGCAGCCCGGCCTTCTGCGCGTTCATGTACGCGCGGAAGCCGGCGAGGAGCGTCTCGCGCGAAGCGAAGTTGATCCCGGCGGTGAAGCCCTGCTTCTCCGCCTGGTCGAAGGTGGTGAGCATGCTCTCGGCCGCCTTCGCCTGGGCGTTCAGGTAGCGCGTGGTGTCCTCGAGCAACTGGGTCCGCGCGGCCATGTCGCGGTTCAGCGTGGCCACCTGCTGTTCGAGCGCGGCCACGCGCTTCTCCAGGTCGGACTGAGGCGTCGCGGGCGGCGTGTCGTCCTGGGCGAGCCCGAACCCGGCCGCCGCGGCGACCACGAAGGCGATCGGCAGAAGATTCTTCATGCCGCTACTATCGGCCCGACGCCGGCGCGGATGTAGGCGACGTTTAGGAAGCGGCCTGGGAGGGCGCCTTGGGCACGGGAGGCAGCCCCACGGCCATCCCCAGCGGGATGAGGAGGAAAGCAGCCGCCGCGTAATAAGGGGCCGCGCTCCCCAGCGTCCAGTAGAGCGTCCCGCCCAGAATCGGCCCGGCCGCGCGCGAGAGGGCGCCCATGGAGCGGAAGGTGCCGAGGACGAAGCCCTGGCTCGCGTCGGGCGTGTACCGCGAGACCAGGGAGGAGAGGCACGGCATCGCCAGCGCGCTCCCGACCGCCATGCAGAAGAGGCCGAAGTAGAAGAGCCCCGTCCCGCCCGCGCCGCCGATCAGCCCGAAGCCCGGCAGCAGCAGGACGAGCCCCGCGAGCACCAGCTTCTTCTCGCCGTAGCGCGGCGCCATGCGGCGGACGACGCCGCCGTTCACGACGGCGATCGTCAGGCCGACGAAGACGAACATCCAGGCGTTGTCGCGCGGCGTGTACGCGAAGCGCTCGACCGCCAGGAACGTCAGCGTGAACTCCATCGCGGCGAACGCGGTGACGAAGAGGAAGTACACGAGGTTCGTGCGCGGCACGCCGGGGAAGGTGAGCTGGCGCAGGCGCGCGAACGGGTTCCAGGTGTGCTGGCCCGGCTCCTGGCCGCGCTTCTCCGGCGGAAGGCTCTCCTCGAAGCGCGTCGCCATCCAGACGAGGTTCAGGACCGCGAGCGCGCACGACAGGAACGCCGCCGCCGAGAACGGGTTGAGCGCGAGGCCGGTGCTCCATTCGCCGTCGCCGAGCACGAGCTGCGACGCGAAGCCGCCGAGCGCCGGACCCAGGATGAAGCCGAGCCCGATCGCCATGCCGATCATGCCCATGCCCTTCGCGCGGTCGCGGCCGGACGTCGTGTCGGCGATCACCGCGGTGGCGGTGGAGAGGTTGCCCGCCATGATCCCGCCGAGGCAGCGCGACGCGATCAAGAGCGCGAAGGAGCCGGCGAAGCCCCAGAGCGCGTACCCAACGACCGTTCCGGTCAGCGTGAAGAAGAGGACCGGCTTGCGCCCGTGCTTGTCCGAGAGCGCGCCCCAGATCGGCGCGAAGAGGAACTGGAGCAGCGAGTAGATCGAGCCCAGCACGCCGCCGAAGAGCGTCACGACGGCGTGGTCGTCGGTCCCCGCCACGTCGCGCAGCTTCGTCACCAGCCGGCCGCACCACCCGCCCGGTCCCTCGAGCGCGACGTAGTGGTCGAGCATCGCCGGGAACAACGGGAAGATCACCGAGAACCCGACGATGTCGAGGAAGGCGATCAGGAAGACGATGCCGAGCGGGGAGCGGTTGCGGTCTGCCACGGGCACCTTGTACGTTGGCGCGCGCGCGAAAGATATGTCCCGCACCCTTCGTTTTCGACCGCGCGTCGAGCGGCTGGACTCCGCCCTCTCGCCCGCCGACGCGCTCGCGCGCCTGCGCGACCGCGACCGCCCCGTGCTGCTCGACGGCGCCGCCGGCGAGCCGCGGCGCTTCTCGCTCCTCGCCTTCGACCCGGTGGCGACCGCCGACTTCGGCTCCCTTGAGGAGTTGCGCGCGTTCGCCGCCCGCCTCGCTCCACCGGAGCCGGGCTCGCTGCCGGCGGACTTCCCCGACGCGTTCCACGGGGGCTTTCTGGGCGCGCTCGCCTACGACCTCGGCGTCGCGGGGGAGGACCTCAAGCTGCCGGCCGAGCCATGGGATTTTCCGCTCGTCGTCGGCGGGCTCTACACCGATTTTCTGGTCAAAGACGAGGTCCGCGCCGAGACGTGGCTCGCGCTCGGCGAGGACCCCGGCGACGGGCGCCCGCCGGTGGACGAGCGCCGCGCGGCGATCCTCGCGGCGTTCGAACGCGAGCCCGACACAGCGCCCCTTCGCGCCACCGGCCCGCTCGTGCGCTGCGTGAAGAGCCGCGAGCACCGTGCGCGCGTCGAGCGCGCGCGCGCCTGGATCGCCGCCGGCGAGATGTACCAGGCCAACGTGGCGCACCGCTTCACCCGCGCCGTGGCCGGCGACCCGATCGATCTCTACCTGCGCCTGCGGAGGCGCAACCCGGCGCCGTACATGGCCTTTCTGCGCTGGCCCGGCGGCGCGGTGCTCTCGACCTCGCCCGAGCTCCTGCTCGAGTTCGACGGCGCGAGCGCGCGCACGCGGCCGATCAAGGGCACGATCGAGCGCGGCGCGACGCCGGCGGAGGACGCGGAGCGCGCGGCGGCGCTGCTCGCGAGCGAGAAGGACCGCGCCGAGCTCGCGATGATCGTCGACCTCGAGCGCAACGACCTCGGCCGGATCGCGCGCACCGGCTCGGTCGAGGTGGGCGAGTTCCCGCGGCTCGAGAGCTTCGCCACCGTGCACCACCTCGTCGCCGACGTCGCCTGCCGGCCGCGCGCGGGCGTCGACGCCGTGGACGCGCTCGCGGCGCTCTTCCCGGGCGGCTCGATCACCGGCGCGCCGAAGCTGCGCAGCATGGAGCTCATCGCCGAGCTCGAGGGCGAGGGGCGCGGCTTCTTCACCGGCTCCCTCGGCTTCCTGGACGCGCGCGGCCGCGCCGCCTTCAACATCCTGATCCGGACCCTGCTCTGGCGTCCGACTCCGGGGAATGGGGGCGGCGCGGGCGCCGGCGAGGTGTCCTTCCGGGTCGGCGGCGGCATCACCTGGGCCTCGGATCCCGCCGCCGAGGACGCCGAGACGCTCGCCAAGGGCAGGGCCCTGGCCGAGGCTCTTGCGGAGTCGGAACAGCCAACCGCGACCTGATCGGCAACCCCGGTGGGTTGCGTTGCTAGCATGACGGCTCCCCGTTCGCTGCAACCGGAGGTCGTTCCGTGCTCCACCTTCTCTTGATCGCACCCCTGTTCGCCTGCCCGCCCGCGCTCGATCCGCTTCCGGCGCCCGTCCTCCAGGACGAAGAGGACGAGGAGGGCGGCGAGATCAAGGACAAGCGCCCCGAGATCAAGGCGCTGATCGACGAGATGAAGGCGCACACGAAGAAGCGCGGCGAGGAGGACGAGCAGGCGATCGGCGTCCTCGACAAGCTCTACCAGGAGTTCCCGCAGTCCGGTCCGAAGGACAGGAAGGCGATCGTCGACGCGCTCGCGGCGTGCTTCAAGCTCAAGCGGACCAAGGAGCTCCAGGAGGGCGTGCCCGACGACCGCCTCTACATGGCGGCCGCGGTGGCGATGAAGGACATGGGGCCGGAGAGTGTGAAGCCCCTGATCGGGCTGATCGGCCACAAGAGCCACAAAAAGAACCTCCGCCTTCAGAGCCAGATCATCCTCTCCCTCGGGAAGACCGAGCACCTGGACGGCGTCAAGCCCCTGATCGATCTCCTGAAGCACAAGGACGCGGAGCTGCAGGCCGCGGCGGCGCAGGCCCTCGGCTACCACGCCGAGGCCGAGCTCAAGCAGCGCAAGAAGATGTTCGAGGCGCTGCTGAAGACGCTGATGACCTGGAAGGGCGCGATGGACGGCGACCCCGAGAACATCTCCTCCCGCGACCGCTACTACGCGATCGCCGCCCCGATCATCTCGAGCCTCGGCTCCCTGAGCGGACACGACGAGCGCGACCCCGAGGAATGGCAGCGTTGGTGGAACAAGAACAAGAAGGCGGACTGGGACGCCGAGGACGCCGAGTAGCGGACGGTCGCGCGGGATTCGGTCCGCTCTTCCTCCTCCTGCCCGCCCTGCTCTTCGTCTACGGCGCGATCTGGCTCTTCCGCCGCGCGCCGGGGGACGGCGCCGGCGGCTACACCGGCGATCTCTCCGACGCGTCGAGCCACGCGGTGCCCGAGCGCATCGCCTGCTGGCAGGCCGAGCTCGAGCTGGACGGCGGCGAGCGTTGCTTCGCGCGCCTGACGCCGCTGCACGCGGCCGAGCCCTGGCAGGACCACGACGCGAAGGCGCTCCGCGCCCGCTTCGCGCTCGAGCAGGGCGAGCCCTGGCGTCTGGAGCTCGAGCGCCCGGACACGCGGCCGGACGATCCGGCTGCGCCGCTCGCGATCGACGGGCCGCGCGTCGTCGACGACCGCGGCGTCGCGCTCTCTCCGCTGGCGGTCGGGTCGCCCGCCGCCGACGGCGAGCCCGCGGATCCGCTGCGCACGCTGTTCGGTCGTCCCGCCGCCGAGCTCGCCCCGGGCGCGAGCGCGCAGGCGGTCCTCTGGGGACGCGAGCCGGGCGGGGAGGCGCGGCTCGAGCTGGGCACCGGCGCGGAGCGGCGCGAGCTTCCGCTCGTCTTCGGCGAGGTGGAGGTGGCCGAGCTCCCGCGCTCGCTGGCGCGCGTCGACGCCGCACGCGAGGCGGCGGAGGCACGGCAGTGAAGCCGGGCGTCGCGCTCCTTTCCGCAGCGGTGCTGACCGCGACCGGCGCGCGCCAGGAACGCGCGGCCGCGGACGAGATCGCCCGCCTGCAGGCCGCGCTGGCCGAGGAGCGCGCCGAGGTCGAACGGCTCAACGCCGAGCTCGACCGCGTGAAGATGCGCCGCGCGGAGCGCGAGCTGGAGTGGTACGAGTACAACAAGGCGGTGGCGCTGCTCGACCTGGACGAGCACGTGCCGCTCTTCCCGATCGATCCGGAGTACGAGCCGGCCACCGTCGAGCCGGGCGAGGCGCTGACCGAAGCGGAGCGGTTCGAGCGCGAGCTCGCCCAGCGCGCCGACGAGATCCGGATCAGCCTGCGCCACCTCCTGCGCATCGAGGAGATCCGCGGGCTGGACCTGCTCGAGGTCGGCCTGCTCGGACGCGGCGCGGTGGGGCCGGTCGTCTGCCGGCTGCTCGACGACCGCGGGCGGCTCTCCGGCGGGCTGTCGGCGGAGCGGCTGCGGCTCGAGGCGAGCATCGCGGGACACACCGTGACCCTCATCTTCGAGAACGGCTTCGAGAGCCGCGGCGGCGAGCGCGTCCGCTTCCGCGGGGGCGAGCGCCGCATCGTCCTGCCCTACGTCGACCCGAAGCCGTGGATGGACGCCTGCCCCGAGCTCTTTCCGCCGGGCAAGCTCGAAGCAATGGTGGACGACGGGCGCTGGCGAAGCGACCGCGTCAAGGCCGAGCTCAACCGGCTCCTGCGCGAGGTCGCGGGCAACGCGGGCTACTGGCGGCTGCGCCAGCTCGACGGCGTCCTCGGCGACGAGCTCACCGGCGTCCACTTCGAGTCCTTCGATTCCACCGGCCGCCTCGAGCGTCGCCTCTTCGCGGACCGCATGACGATCGCGCGGGAGGGCGCCGCCATCCGGCTGACGTTGCGGGACGGCGTCATCGTGCGCGCGGGCGAGCGCAGCGCGTTCGTCGACGGCACCTACCGCGTGTACCTGCCGGGAGCGCGGATCGAGGACTGGGAAGCGGCGCGGCTCCCGGGGCTTTCCGAGCCGCCGGGCGAATAGGGCGGGCGAGTAGGTTCTCCGGGCCCCGGGGGGATCGGGGCGTTAGGTTTAGGCGCATGCCCGAGACCCCGGAACCGCGCCAGCGGGGGTTGTTCGAGACGCCGCCGCCCGGCGCCGAGCGCGTGCGCCGCGGCGCGCGCCGCCGCGACGAGGCGCGTCCGCCGCGGGCCGAGCCGGCGGCGGAGCCCGCGGCCTTCACGGTCACCCAGCTCACGCGCGAGGTGGCGGCGCGGCTCAGCGAGCTCGGGCGCGTGCGGGTCGAGGGCGAGGTGTCCGAGCTGCGCCGCCCCGCGTCGGGGCACCTCTACTTCAACCTGAAGGATCCCGGCGCGCGGCTCGCGTGCGTCGTGTGGCGCAGCCAGGTCGGCCGCATCAAGGTCGAGCCGAAAGAGGGCGACCGCGTGATCGTCCACGGGCGGATCGACGTGTACGCGCCGCGCGGCTCCTACAGCCTCGTCGTCGAGCGCATCGAGCCGCTCGGGATCGGCGCGCTGCTCGCGCAGCTCGAGGAGCTGAAGCGCGAGCTGCGGCAGAAGGGCTGGTTCGACCGCGCGCGGCCGTTGCCCGCGCTGCCGGAGATGATCGGAGTCGTCACCAGCCGCGACGGCGCGGCCCTGCGCGACTTCCTGCGGACGCGCAGCCTGCGCTGGCCCGGCTACCCGGTGCGCCTCGCGCACACGCCGGTGCAGGGCGCCGGCGCGTCGGTCGACGTCGCGCGCGCGATCTCGGCGCTCGATCGCAGCGGCGTCGACGTCATCGTCGTCTGCCGCGGCGGCGGGTCGATCGAGGACCTCTGGGCCTTCAACGAGCGCACCGTCGCCGCCGCGATCTGGGACGCGCGCGTCCCCGTCGTGAGCGGCGTCGGCCACGAGAGCGACACGACGCTCGCCGACCTCGTCGCCGACGTCCGCGCGCACACGCCGACCAACGCCGCCGAGACCGTCTTGCCCGACCGCGGCGAGCTCGTCGGGAGGTTGCGCCGGCACTGGGATTGGCTCCTGCGCGGGATGGAGGGCGTGCTCGAGACGCGTGGCGATCGCCTGGGCGGGCTCGCCGGTCGCCGCGTGGTGCGCGACGCGAGCTGGATCCTCGCCGACCGCGAGCGCGCGCTGCGCGACGTCGGCGCGCGCGGCCGCCGCGCCGTCCGCGCGCGCGCCGGCGCGGCGGAGACGCGGCTGCAGCGGTTGCTCGCGCGGTTGCAGCAGCGCAGTCCGCGCGCGGCGGTCGAGCGCTGGTCGCACCGTCTCGCGAGCGCCGGCACCAAGCTCGAGCGGCGGGCCGAGCGCCGCGTCGACGTCGCCGAGAAGCGGCTGGCCCTCGCCGCGCGCTCGCTCGAGGCGACGAGCCCGCTCGCGGTGCTCAGCCGGGGCTACTCGCTCACGCGGAAGCGCGGCGAGCCGACGCCGCTGACCGACGCCGACAAAGTGGCGGCGGGCGACGAGCTCGAGTCGCGACTGGCGAAGGGCACCGTCCGCTCGAAGGTGACCGGCGTGGAGCGCGACGAGTGACCGCGGGGACCTGGGCGGTCGTCGTCAACTGGAACGGGGGCGACGCGAACCTGGAGTGTCTGGCGTCCCTCGTCTCCGCGGGCGTCGCCGAGGAGCGCGTCGTCTTCGTCGACAACGCCTCGGCCGACGGCTCGGTCGAGCGCGTGCTCGCCGCCCATCCCGCCCTCGTCCTGCTGCGCAACGACCGCAACGTCGGCTTCGGCCACGGCGCGAACCGCGGCATCGAGCACGCCCTCGGGGCCGGAGCGGAGCGGGTGCTGCTGCTCAACAACGACGCGGTGCTCGGAGAGGGGGCGTTGCCGGCGCTCGAGGCGGCGCTCGAGAACCCCGAGGTGGGCATCGTCGGCCCGCGCGTTCTCTATAAGGAAGAGCCGGAGCTCCTCTGGTCGTGCGGCGGCACGCTGACCTTCCGCCAGAACCTGACGACGATGATCGGCCACCGCCGCCCGGACGGGCCGGAGTACCGCCGCTCCTTCGACGTCGACTACGTGACCGGATGCGCGATGCTCGTCCGGCGCGAGGTGTTCGAAAAGGCCGGGCTCTTCGAGGGCGACTACTTCGCCTACCACGAGGACGTCGAGCTCTGCGTCGCCGCCCGCGAGGCCGGCTTCCGCTCGCGCACGGTGGGGGAGGTGGCCGCCTACCACGCCGCCCACGGCGCGACGGGCGGCGGCTACAACGCGCGGCGCAAGTACATGATGGGCGTCAACACGATCTGGTTCCTGCGCAAGCACGGAAGCTTCCGGCGCTGGGCGTCGGTGTTCGTGTTCGACGTGCTCAGCCTGCCCCTGGTGTGGCTCGTGCGCGCTCCGCGCGGCGACGGCGCTGCGGTCCTCGCGAAGGCGCGCGGGATGTGGGACGGCTGGCGCGGGCGAAAGGTCTCGGAGGAGTCGTTGCGGATCTAGCGCCGGCGTTTCGCCGCGTTTCTCCACTGGCTCTGCATGTGGAGCACCTGTTTCACCTGGGTCCAGGTCAGGATGCCCATGTTGACCATCGTCTCGCCGATCCGGAGGCCGGTCGCGCGCTGCACGGTGAGCGCGGAGGCCACCTGCGCCGGCGTGGCGTAGCCGAGGCGGATCAAGAGCTCGCCGAAGGGGACGTCGCTCGCCAGGCGAAGCTCGCCGGGGCGTTGGGGGGGCGCCTCCTGCTCCGCCGCCCT
Source organism: Planctomycetota bacterium (assembly GCA_028278425.1). Taxonomy (GTDB): domain Bacteria; phylum Planctomycetota; class UBA1135; order UBA1135; genus JANQEJ01. The sequence continues at coordinate 64,307 of JANQEJ010000342.1, forward strand.
GGCGCCGCGGGTCGCGCCCTTCATCGGCGTGCCGTAGCGGAGGCGGTTCTGGACCTCCAGCCCCTTCTGGATCTGCTTCGTCGTCGCGGCGCCGAGGCGGACGAGCGCTGCGCCGATCTTGATGTTCTCCGCGCGCTGCAGCGCGACCGCGCGGTCGATGTCCTCGTCGGTCACGATGCCGAGGTTCTTGAGCACCTGGCCGAGGCGGACCTGGCTCTCCGGTTCCGGCTCCATGAGCTCCGAGAGCGCCAGCGGCGGCTTCCCGCCCGGGGGCGTCTTCGTCGCGCCGAGGGAGCCGCCGCTCAGCGAGCGCTCGACGCTCGCCACGAGCCGGAAGACGACCTCCTGCACCTCGTCCGCGGTGAGCGGCGAGAGCTCCTTCACGTCCTCGAGCAGCGTCGCGCCCGAGTCGAGCCGGCGGGCGAGCGCCTCGGACTTCGCGCGCCGCAGGAGCTTGCTCAGCAAGCGAAGCTCCTCGACCAGCTCGCGCCGTTCGGTGGGGCCCGCCGTACCGGGACCGCCGAGGCGGCGCGCCAGCTCTGTGATCTCCTCCAGGGCCATGGCGGCTTTCCGTCGTCATCGGCCCGGAGGCGGCTCCGGATTGATGGGAAAGCCCCTACGGCGCTCCGTAGACGAGTTGCAGGCCGTTGGTCGACGACAGGCCGCCGCCGTCGAGGAAGATCCCCTGCTTGTACATCGTCGTCCCGGCGAGCCCCGGCGGGACCGGGTAGGGCGGGGTCTGCGCTCGGCCGGCGCCCGGGTCGCCCGGGACGCCGCTCGCGTTGAAGGGCACCACGACGAAGCCGGCCGCGAGCGGATCGACGTACAGCGTGAGCCCCGGCACGAAGAAGTCGGTCCAAACGACCGCGCCGGTCCCGAAGCCCAGGAATCCCGGCGCGCCGCCGACGACGGAGGTGGCGACGAGCTGCACGGTCTCGCCCGCGTGGAACGCGCCGACGCCGCCCAGCTTCGGCGTGATGCCGCCGGTTCCGGCGAGGCCGGTTCCGAACTGCCGGCGGAAGCCGTGCTCGGGCGACGTGCGCAGCGTGCACTTGAACGTGCGGTTCGAGAGGAGGTCGAGGTCGCCGTCCGCGTCGACGTCGACCTGCGTGCCGGGGAACATCATCTGCTCGCTCGCCTCGGTGAACGGCAGGCCCGGACCGGCGCCGAGGTAGAGGACGGTGGAGTCCTCCGACGTGTCGCCCGGGTGGCGCAGCACGTCCTGCGCGCCGTCGCCGTTCGCGTCGGTCACCGCGAAGGTGTAGTCGACGAGCTCGTCGTTCCCGATCGGGGGGAAGAGCCCGACGATCTCGGTGAAGTTGCCCGCGCCGTCGTTCTCGAGCAGCGCGATCTCGCGGTCGAAGTTCGCGAGCACGAAGTCGAGGTCGAGGTCGCCGTCGACGTCGGCGACCGCCACCGACTCGGCGTCGTTGAGGAAGCGGCTGTCGCTCGGGAGCCAGACGACGGGGTCGTAGTTCCCGCCGCCCTGGTTGCGCTTCCAGCCGACCCCGGTGTTGTTGATGCTGACGACGAAGTCCTGGTCGCCGTCGCCGTCGAGGTCGGCGAGCTGGCCGAGCACCTCGTTGAACCAGACGCTCTCCGTGAGGAAGCCGGTCCCGTCGTTCGTCCAGAGCTCCGTCCACCCCCCGGCCGCGATGACGAGGTCCTGGTCGCCGTCACCCTCGACGTCGAGGGCGAAGGTGCGCAGGACCGGCCCGATCGAGAGCGGCGGCTCCTCGGACGTCATCTCCGCTCCCCAGGTGAAGACGCCGCCGCCGGTGTTCGCGACGAGGTGGTAGCGCCGGTCGCCCGGGGAAGGCTGCCACCATCCGATCAGGTCCACGTCGCCGTCGCCGTCCCAGTCGCCCGGGTAGCCGTCGTTGACGTAGAAGCTCGCCGGGGCGCCTTGCACCTCGATGTCGCCGTCCTCCAGGTAGCCCGTGCCGTCCGCCTCGCGCAGGACGTTGTCCACGACGTCGACGTCCCCGTCGGAGTCGTAGTCGAAGCGCTGGGCCGCGTCGTCGACGCCGTACCAGGAGTACGACTGCGGGTTGCGCCACTCGCCCTGTGAGAAGTAGATCGCCCGGCCGGCGATCAGGTCCGTGTCCCCGTCCGCGTCGAGGTCCGCCGCGCCGGCGATGTGCTTCGCGCCGAGGCCGACGATCTCGTACGCGCAGTCGAAGTCGCCGAGGCCGTCGTTGATCGCGATCTCGAAGTACGACGTATCCTCGTTCAGCCCCGGTCCGCCTCCGCCGCCCCCGCAGCAGACGCCGTCCAGGTCGCCGTCGAAGTCCACGTCGGCGAGGTCGGTCGCCGGTCCGCCCGCGGGCAGGCCCTGCACCGGCACGAAGTTGCCCGGCGACACCTGGATCAGGTGCTGCTCCCAGCCGCAGATCGACGCGTTGGCGAAGATCGCGATGTCCTCGTCGCCGTCGTCGTTCAGGTCGCCGGCCGCCATGTCGTTGAGCGGCTGACTGAGCTCGAAGGTCGCGCCGATGGTCGGCACTCCACCAACCGTGGGCAGGAGCAACACGTCCCGGTCGCTACGCACCGCGAGGTCGAGGTCGCCGTCGGCGTCGAGGTGGATGGAGATCACCTCCGCGTAGACGTCAAATCCGCCTAGCGGGGGGAGTCCCACCGTCGTCATCGGGTTCGAGCCCCACGGGAAGACCGTCTCGAACAGGTAGAGCTCGTAGATGGTCAGGAAGACCAGGTCGCCCAGCCCGTCGCCGGTGAGGTCGGCGATCAGGACGTCCGCCGAAGGGAAGCCCGGGTTCGGCAGCACCGGCAACGGGGTCGGCGCGTCGGTCCCGTTCGTCAGCCACACACGGACCCCGGCGAGCGAGCTGATGGCGAAGTCGTCGCGCTGGTCCCCGTCGACGTCGCCCACGGCGAAGTGCTTCGCCGGGCTGGGGCCACCCTGGGGTCCGGTCCAGATCTCCGCGAAGACCCCGGAGCCGTCGTTCTCGTAGAGGGCGAGGTCGCCGGCGAACTCGCCGAGGGCGTCGAGGTCGCCGTCCCCGTCGAGGTCGAGCACGGCGACGAAGGCCGGGTCCGTGTTTCCCAGAACGACTTGGGCCGCGTCGTAGGCGAGCGCGTCCTCCTGGGCGATGGGGCCGGACGCAAGGGAGAGAAGGCAAGCCAGCGAGAGCGAGAAGCGGGTCATGACGAAGTCCTCATTTAAGAGGGGGATAGGGCACTCGAGTGCCCAACCGTCGGTGCAGGAGGATCTCCTCGGAGAAAAGCCCGAGTCGAAATGCGTGACGCGCGCGTGCGATTGACCCGCCGTTCCAGGTGCGCGAAGCTCGTCCGAGGAGGAACGAACATGCGTGGGATCCCGGTCTTGTTGGCGTCGGTGGCGGCGGGGATGGGGAGCCTGTGGGCCCAGGAGACGTCGCTCCTGCTCTACCCCGAGCGGATCGAGCTCACCGACGGTAGCTCCGTCGTCGCCGACCGCGGCATGCTCCACGTGCCGCTGAAGCGCTCGGACCCGGAGAGCCGCGCGATCGGCGTCGAGTTCTACCGCTTCCACGCGCTGGAGACCGCCGACGCGGGCGTGCCGCCGGTCTTCCTGCTCCACGGTGGACCGGGCTGGCCCGGCATGAGCCAGGACCTCGCCAACCGCGGCTACTACGAGGAGCGCATCCTGCCCTACGTCGAGGTGTCCGACCTGGTCGTCGTCGGCCAGCGCGGGATCGGCTCCTCGCCGCCGAACACGGAGTGCGGCGGTTACGAGCCGCCGCCGGTCGACGTCGCGCCGTCCGAGGAGGAGGAGGCCGAGCTCATGCGCGAGGCCTGCGCGCGCTGCCGCGCGTTCTGGGAGTCGCAGGGGTACGACCTCACCGGCTTCAACGTGCTCGAGGCGGCCGCCGACGTGAACGACGTTCGCCAGGCGCTCGGCTACGACAAGATCACGCTCTGGGGCGTGAGCTTCGGCTCGCACTGGTCGATGGCGACGATGCGCGCGTACCCCGAGATCGTCGAGCGCGCGGTGCTCGGCGGCATGGAGGGACCGGACCACACCTACGACATGCCGGGCTGGGTGCTCAACGCGCTCGAACGCATCGCCGAAGCCGCGGAGTCGGCGCCGGAGCTCGAGGGCCACATCCCCGAGGGCGGTTTGATCGCCGGCTTCAAGGAGGCGATCGCCCGCGTCGAGGCGGAGCCCGCCGAGGTGACCGTGCGCGACGCGCGCACGCGCCGGTCGAAGACCGTGCTCATCACCGCGGACCGCATGCGGTCGGCGGCCCTCGGCGTCACCGGCCGCGTCAGCTCGCGCCGCGGCGTTCCGACCTGGCCGCGCGACCTGATCGCGCTCCACCGCGGCGACTACGACGCGGCGGCGCAGGCGCTCCTGCGGCAGAACGACGGCGATCTGCCGACCGCGAGCTTCTTCATGCTCGACTGCGGCTCGGGCATCAGTCCGGCGCGGCTGGCGGAGTTGCAGGCCGACCCGGGCGCGAAGGTCGTCGGCAAGCTCGGCGGCTTCTACCAGTCGACCTGCCCGTCGTGGGGGAGCGACCTGGGCGACGACTTCCGCAGGAACTTCGACACCGGGATCCCCACGGTGATCGTTCAGGGGAACTGGGACACGTCGACGCCGTTCGAGAACGCGCTCGAGCTCGCGCCGCACTTCAAGAAGAGCACCTTCGTCGTCGTGCACGGCGGCTCGCACGGCGCACTGCGCGAGGCGCTCGAGGAGGACGACCTCTTCGCCGAATCCCTGTGGGAGTTCGTGCGCTCCGGCGACATGGGCGGCATCCCGGAAGAGATCGAGCTGCCGCCGATCGAGTGGGTGGTGCCGGAGGAAGACGCCTGACCCCCGGGCCTCCAGCGGTCGAACCGTTCCCTACGGCGCCGGGCACTTCCCGGAACGACCCGCCGCCACGATCGGTGCGATCGAGCGGCGTCCGTGCCAATCGCTCCGGGAAGTGCCCGGCGCCGTAGGGGTTGGCTCGGCCGCTGCGGAACACGGCGAGCGGCCATCCCGGCGGTCACCGCGTCGTTACGCGGCCTCCGTGCCGGCATCCGTCACCGGCGTGACGAGCACGCGAATGGGCTCCTGCACGCCGCGCAGTTGATGGTGGTTGCGAAGTCTCTCCAGAAGGCTGGCCGTGATCCGCTGTCCCTCGGTGACGATCAGCGTGTTCGCTCTGCTTCGGACCGACTGGGCCAGGATCATCCCCTCCCGCAACTCGGCGACCAGAACGTCTCGCGCGACGGCGTCGGCGCCGACGGGTTCCAGCCGTGACACGACTTTCACGAGGCCCGGAGGATAGGCGCCCGATCGCTCGGACATGGCGCGGAGGGCGTCCTTCTTCGTTGCCCCCAGGGTGAGGAGCTCGTCGAACGCGAGGCACGCGGCGAGGACCTGACAGCCGCGTTTGACCGCGACCGAGATGCCCTTGTTCTTCGAGAGCTCGTCGTAGGGGGTCCCCTGGTGCTCCACGATCCGCGCGACCTCCTCGAGGCGCGGAATGCGCGCGAGCAGCTTCGCTCCGATGGAGGGATGCCGCTCGTAGGCTTGGCTCTGCTCCGGCGTCAGCTCCTGCCCGGCGGCCGCCCGGGCCAGGAGATCCCCGGGGAGCGCCACGCACCCGACCTGGGACAGAAGTGCGGCCGACTCGACCATCCAGGGGTCGGGCAGTCCGAGGAGTTCCACGACCTGCTCCACGTAGCCGCGCACGCGGTTGGCGCGTCCGAAGGCGTCGGGGTCCGCCAGCGACAGGATCTCCGAGAGAACCTCGATGCTGCCCTTCAGCGTGCCCTCCAGAAGCTCCTTCTCCGCGCGCCGCAGCCGTACCTGCTCCGCGGCGGCCTCGACGCTCGCCACGAAGACCTCCGGCTCGCAGGGCTTGGTCAGGAATCGGAACACGCGGCCGGTGTTGACGGCTTCGATAGCGGACCGCAGGTCCGCGTTGCCCGTCAGCATCATGCGGACGGTGTCCGGCGCGGCCTCGGCGACCTTGGAGAGGAAGGTGGCGCCGTTCATCTCCGGCATCTGGTAGTCGGAGATCACGACGTCGAACGGTCCTTCGTCGCGGATTGCCGCGAGGCCCTCGGCGCCGCCGAGGGCCGTGGAGAGGTCGTAGTTCCTCCGGTGCGTCCGCCGGAGAGCGTCGAGGACCGACGGCTCGTCGTCGACGAGCAGGAGCTTCCAACGCGTCGTCGCCATGGCTCAGGCCGCCTCCTCTCCCACACGGACCGTTGCGGCAAAGCCGCGCCATTCCGCCAAGTGTTCCTCGAGCCCGAGACGCCCGACGAGCTCCGCGTCGAGGCGCGAGGCCGCCTCCGGCTCCTCGACCTCGTGAACCAGTGCGTCCGCGACGTGGACCGATCCCAGGACGTCGAGGGCCCCCGTCGCGACCGAGGACGGGCGATGATGGAGCTGGGCCGTCTCGACGATCGGATCGGGCATTCCCCAAATGCCGAGCAGGTAAGCGCCCACGTCTCCGTGGTTGAAGCCGAGCGCGCGACGCTCGAGCTCCTGGGTCGGGATACCGCTCATGCGGCCCAGCCGCGAGACCCGCTCGAACAGGTCGGGAAGGTTCGTCGCGATCACGAGCTTACCGATGTCGTGGAGCATGCCCCCGAGAAAGGCCTGCTCCGAGAGCTTCTTGTTCCCCTCGTGCATCCGGCGCGCCAGGTTGGCGACGTCGAGCGTGTGCTGCTGCGCCTTCTCGATGTCGAAACTGGGCGCGGCCGAGGCGGAGTCGAACTCCTCCAGGATGCCGTAGTTCAACACGAGGCTCTTGAGATTGGCGAGCCCGAGGTAGGAGATCGCGTGCCGCAGCGAGTCGATCCTGCGCACGACGCCGAAGAAGCTCGAGTTGACGAGCTGAAGGACCTTGGCCGCGATCCCGGGATCCTCGGAGATGATGTCCGCCACACTCTCGATCGTGACCTCTTCGTCCGCCATCGCCGCGTTCAACGCGGCGTAGGCCCTCGGCAACGCCGGCAGCGAGTGGAGCTGACCGACGACGTCCTTCAAGCGCGGGTCCTGCAGGTTCTCGTGCAGGGCGAAGGAGCGCGTCACGACGGCCTTGATGTGCTCCGAGTCGCAGGGCTTCGTCAGGAACTGGTGAGCGCAGGTCGCGGAGCGCATCGCCAGCTCGAGCTCGGCGTGACCCGACAGGATCATGCGGACCGCGCCGGGGTGCCGTTCCTGTACGGTGTTCAGGAGCTCGGCCCCGTCCATGCCCGGCATGCGCATGTCGCTGACGACGACGTCGAACGGCGACCTCTGCTCGAGGATCTTCAGGGCTTCGGCGCCGCTTTCCACGAAGTGCATGTCCCACTCCTTGCGCAGCCCGCGGAGCATGCGCTTGAGGCCGTCCAGGACGCGGCGCTCGTCGTCGACGAACAGGATTCGCTTCATATCGTGTTTCAGGCCGCTTGGGAGACCTGCTCCTGAGTGAGGGGCAGCCGGATCACGAAGGTGGATCCGACGCCGACCTCGCTCTCGATGCCGATGGTTCCCCCGTGTTTCTGGGTGATGACGTTGTGGGCGATCGCCAGCCCCTGGCCGGTTCCCTTGCCGACCGCCTTGGTGGTGAAGAAGGGGTCGAAGACCTTGCTCCGGATCTCCTCGGGGATGCCGGACCCGGTGTCCTCGATGCGGACCTCGACGAAGTCCCCGTCCCGGCGCGTGGAGACGGTGATCTTCCCCAGCTTCCCCTCCTCGGGCCCGGACGTGTGGGCGATCGCGTGCGCCGCGTTCACGATGATGTTGAGGAACACCTGATTCACCTCGCCCGGAAGGCACGGAACCTCCGGCAGATCCGGGTCGAACCGGAGATCCAGCGCGGCGTGGTACTTCCACTCGTTGCTACAGACGGTCGCCGTGCTCTCGATCGCCCGGTTGAGGTCGATGGTCGTCATCTCGTCGACGCCGGGATGCGAGAACTCCTTCATCGCGCGGACGATGGACGAGACCCGTCCGATGCCCATCAGGCTCTGGTCGATCGACTTGGGAATCTCCTCCCGCAGATACTCCGGGTCGACCTCCTCGACGGCGTCCTCGACCCGGGCAAGCGTCGCTGGGTCCACGGTCCCCGCTCGCGCCTCCTCCACCAGCCTCGCGTAGGTCTCGAGCAGCTTCACGATGTCCTCGAAGGAGTCCTGAAGGAAGCGCGTGTTGTCTCCGACGTACTGCGTCGGGGTATTGATCTCGTGCGCGATCCCCGCGGCGAGCTGCCCGACCGCCTCTAGTTTCTGCGCGTTCTGGAGCTGGACCTGCATGCGGTCGCGTTCCTCCATTGCCTCGGTCCGTTCCTCGATCGTCCGCTCCAACGCGTGGTTCGCGGCGACGAGCTGTTCCGTTCGCTGCTCGACCTCGTCCTCGATGCCGGCCTTCGTCGCCTCGAGCATCGCCCGCTGCTCGGCGACCCGGAGCGACTCCCGCCTCGCCCGGACGCAGGAATAAATCAGGACGACGACCTCGAAGATCACCCAGCCGGCGTGCTCCACCCAGCGCCACGGGCTCGCCACCAGGACGCCGAACACCGACTGCGGCCAGACGGCGCCGCGGACCAGGTGGTCGAGGGCGACGACGGCCGAGGCCGTGATCAGCACGCGCCAGTCCTTGTAAAAGGCTAGGAAGGCGAGCGAGCCGAAGACGTGGAAGTGCGACTCGATCCGTCCTCCGGTGAGATGGATCAGGAGGGCTGACGTCAGCGCCTGCGCAACGGCGATAGCGTGGCGGGTCAGCGTTCGGCCGGGAGCGAGGAACGCCAAGCCGATGGGGGGCAGGGAGATCGCCCCGCCGAGGAGGATCGCGGCATAGACGTGCACGTGGGGCTCGCTGCTGGAGCCCCACCAGGTCCTCGGCGAAACGATGAGGGCGACGAAGATCCCGGCGATCCATTGGAAGGCCAAGAGCCCCGCGAACAGGCGGTCGGTCTGCCGGAGGTCTCGCTGCTGGTCGGCGAGGAAGAGCTCGCGCGCGCGCTCGGGAACGTCGCGCTTTGTCCTGGCTGCGATGTTCACGGCGCTACTTTCCCGCCGGATCCTGCAGCCGGCATCCGAAGGCGGGCGTGCTCTCGACTCCGTTCCCGTCCGAGAGGACGTGCGAGACGATCGCGGAGCGTCCCGCGTTGGAGCCCTCGCGGCCGCGCGCCGCCGTGATGCCGCCGGAGAACAGGAGCGTGCCGTCGGGTGCGTAGAGCAGGGCTTGGCCCGAGGTGGTCGCGCCGAAGCGCGCCGCCGCCTCACCGTCCAGGTCGTCCTGGACCGTGACCCCTGGGATCGACGCCGCGGAGCTCCGGAGATCGGTGTCCCCCCGGTCCCGCGGCGCGTCCCCGGGTCGGACGAAGAGGACGCGCGCAACGAGCCGCCCGTCGCAGATGGCCATCAGGCGGTTCAGCTCGCCGATCGTCGCCCGGGTGCACGGGCACTTGGGATGCGCGAAGAGGAGCAGGGTGGGCAGGTCGTCGTGAAGAAGCGTCTCGCTTCCCTCGGGCAGCGCCCACCGTCGGGGCCGGGCGGTCTCGGCCTCGAACTCGTAGTCGATGACGTAGCAAAAGCCGGCGACGATTCCCGCGACCCAGACCGCGAAGAGGACGTAGGGCCAGGACCGAGTGCGGGCAGGCGCCGGATGGGAGGGTACGGTGAGCGGCGACATGGGCTCTGGGTCTAGTGGCCTTCGGGTTTTCGCGGAGGCCGACCAAATAGGTATTTCTACGGAATCTGTCGCGTTGTGGTGGCGCGGTCTTACACCGAAGTAAGAAGGTGGAGACGACAGTAAGAAGTGGAGGCGACGGGAGGCTAAGCCGCTTCGTACACGCGCTCGCAGTCCGCGCAGAGAGACCACAAGACGCTGCGCGGGACTCGCGCGATCCACTCCGGCATCAGCACCCATCGCTCGCTCTGCACGGATTGCACGCGGCGGCATTGCATACACTGAAGGACGGCGCCACGCGCGTCGCGGTACTCGTTCTCGACAATCGGAGCGGTGTGGAGTTCGTGTGCCTCGCTGGAGATCCACGCGTGTCGCAGGAGGAGCCCGTCTCCGACGCAGGTCGCGCTCATCCGCCAGCGATCCCGGCGTGCGGGTGTCGGACAGTCGTACTCGTGTTGCCACGGCCGACCCGTCTTCAAGCAGCGCGCGAAGCGGGTCTCGTACCAGTCGCCCCAGGGTGGAGAGATCGCGGCCACGTAGCGCCTTCCGAGGCCCCATTCACGGGCGATCCGCTCGCGAGCCCGTCCGCGCGGCGCGAAGCGGGACCACGCGGGGTTGGTCCAGATCAGGCGCAGCTCGCGATCGAGAAGGCAGACGCTGTCCACGTTCGATTCGCATTCGCTGAGCAGCTCGGCGAGACCGAGCAAGGGCGTTCGCGGTCCTGCGGGCGCTTGCCGGCTCCCGGGCACGGGGCGCGGCGGGGAGAGCGGCTCTTCCGTCAGAAGCGGAGGAGCGGCCGTCGGTCGCCACTCGCCGTGCGTCAAGATCCGCTCCCGGGTGTGCAGCAGCTCAATAAGGTCCATCCCGTGCACGACCTCGGCGGTCGTGAGGCTCCCCGTCTTGCGCAGCAAGGAGCTGCGGTGATCGTCCACCGTCCGCCGGCTGATGGAGAGCGAGCTCGCGACGGACTTGCTCGGGTGCCCCTGGCGCAGGAGGTGAAGCACGTCGAGCTCCCGCTGCGTGATCGCCTGGAATCTCGCCTGGATCGTCGAGCGTGTTTCGCGCAGTGCGTGGACCTGGGCGCTGCGCTTGAGACTCCGGTCGACGCGCTCACGCAGTGCGCCGGCACCGCCGGGCCAGGCCATGAGCTGAAGCGCCGCGTGGTCCTGTGCGGAGAGCGCGGCCGCGAAGTCGGTGCCGCGCAGAAGGAGGACGACGGACGTCGAGAGGTCCCGCTCCTCGACCGACCGGACCAGCGCGGAGACATCGTCCGGTGAGTCCGGCCCGGCCACCACGCAGTTGGGGACGGAGTCGTCGATCGTGTCCAGACACGCATCCAGCGAGGTCGGGGCGACGACCGCCGACCCCCACAGCTCAACCGTCAACAGGGCGCGTACGGGAAGAATCCACGGCACGTTCTCCAGCACGAGGACCCGGTCGGGGCGGTCTGGGTCACGATCTGCGTCTGCGTCGATCTGCACCGTTCGGGTTGCTGCTGGTTGATCCCATCCTCGAGGGGAAAGAGGAGATCGAACGTGCTCCCGAGCAGGTCGACCGTGATCGCTAGCTCGGCCCGACCCATTGCGGGTGCGAGCTCCGTCCGCACTCGAACATGCTTTCGAGCTGCGACTCTGTCAAACCCTCACCCGCATCCCGATGCGCACATGGGCGTAGCGTAGCGCTGCAAGCGGCGGGTACCGCTCAGGCTCCTCGGCGTAGAACTACGTCCCGCGTAGTGCGACGTCAGGGTCCCACCATCGGGCACCGACTCGACGTCGTTGATGCCGGCGTCAGGAGCGCGTGCGTCCGGCAGGGGCGCCGGCCACGGGCGCGACGCCGGCCCTAACCCTGGCCGTGCCGTAGCGCTCGCGTGAGCGCGATGACCGCGAAGCCGGTCCCGTACGGCTTGTGGTAGCTGTAGAGCGGGTAGTCCCAGAACGAGCCGTCCGGCTGGTGGCACGCCATCACCGCGTCGACGAGGAGCGGCCAGAGCTTCGCTTGCTCGGCCTTCGGCTGCTCTTCGAGCACGTAGGCCGCGTAGGCGTGGCCGTAGAGGTAGAAATAGCCCGAGATCGCGTACCACGACTCGTGCGGGATCGGCCGGCGCAGCGCGACGCGCTGGAAGCCGGCGTGGCGGACCAGCAGGTCGCGCAGGCTCTCGAGGAAGACGTCGTCGGACCGCGGCTTCTCGCCGAAGAGGTCGAGCGCGTAGTGGCACAGCGGGTTGCGGCAGGCGGCGCCCTTGCGCTCGTTGATCCCGGCCCGCGGGCGGTACTTCAGGTACTCGCCGTAGAGGAACGACTCGTCGGGGAGCCGCGAGCGCTTCACGTGGTCGACGGCGTTGTCGAGGAGCTTCTCGGGGACCTCGACGCCGGCGCGGCGGGCGCGGTCGACGCCGACCAGGATGGTCGCCGTCGTGAAGCTCATCGACGTGTCGGAGGGCCGGAAGGTCGGGACGCCGTCGATGCTCAGGTAGCCCCAGCCGCCGTCGAGGGTCTGGTAGGTCTCGAGCTTCTCGAAGAGGTGCGCGCAGGCGGCGCGGATCCTTTCCGCGCGCGGATCGTCGGGCTGCGCGAGCAAGCGCTCGCCGAAGGCCTGCAGCGCGTAGCCGAAGGACCAGACGTTGTAGTGCTCCAGCCCGCTCTGGCGTTTCACGTCGTACGCCTCGAGCAGGAAGTCGATCCCGCGGTCGGCCGCGGCGAGACCGTCGTCCCCGGCGAGCGGGCACTCCTGCAATCCGGTGACGACGAGCCCGGTCGTCGCGACGCGGAACGCGTCCTGGGACCCGGGGAAGGAAGCGAGCACCTCGATCGGCCGCGGCGAGTGGTGCGAGCCCCAGGAACCGTCGGCCCGCTGGTCTCGACCAGCCAGGTCACGGCGTCGGCGAGGACCTGCCGGACGTCGTGCTCGACCTTGGGCTCGGCGGCCTGCTCCTGCAGTCCGGGGAGAGCGGCGAGCGCGAAGGCGCAGAGCGCGTTCACCGCTCGGGCTCCGCCGGAGAGACCTTCGCGTGCATCCCGGCGACGACGCCCGGCACCGGGTCGGCCAGCTCGACGGTTCCCTCGAACGTGCTCTCGCCCGCCTTCGCGCCGGCCGGGTAGGCGCCGACCGAGAGCGTCCCGATCAGCTTCGCGTCGCCGCCGACGGGCTTCACGACGACCTGCGTCCCGTCGCCGAACGTCGCGCGGTTGGACTCGGAGACGTCGACCGCCACGGCGAGCTGCTCCGGATCCGCGACCAGGAAGACGTCGGCGCGCTTGGCGAGCTGGCGGCCGCGCCGCACGTGGCTCGGCGCGCCGCCGGCGCGCAGCGCGCGCAGCGAGCCGTGCAGCACGACGCCCGCGCGCGGCGCCTTGACCGTTAGGAGCTCGCGGTCGCGCTTCAGCCGCTCGAGCCGCAGGACCTTCTTCGCCAGCTCGGCCTCGGAACGCGTGAAGCCGTCCTTGCGTCCCTCCGCGTCGACGGCCTGGGTGCGCCGCAGGTGCGCGAGCTCCTCGGTCTTCCGGGCGACGTCCTCGCGCTTGGATTCGCGCGTGAGCGGCTGGGTGTGGTCCACCTTGTACGCGCGCTGGTCCTTGGAGAGCTCACTGCTCGCGCGCGAGAGCGCCAGGTCGCGGCGCGAGCGCTTGAGCACGATCTCCTCGGTCGCGTCGGTCAGCTCGTCGGCCTCGTACATCGCCTCGAGCTGCTCGAGCTCGTCGACCTGGTCGGCGATCCACGCCTCCGAGCGCTGCTTCTGGAGCTCGTCGCCGCGCGCGGAGAAGGCGAGCTCCTGCGTCTCGTACCCCTCGAGCGCCCGCCGCGCGCGGTCGAGCCCCGCCTCCGCGCGCGCGAGCTTCGACGCCGCGCCCTCCTCGGCGACGGCGTTGCGCTCGCGCAGCCCCTCGTGCGCGATCCGGGCCGACACCAACCCGCGCTCGGCGTCGGCGATCGTCTCGTCGATGGAGCGCGTCTTGAGCCGCGCGATGACGTCGCCCGCCGCGACCGTGGATCCGTGCGGCGCGACCTCGAGCACGAGCATCTCGCCGGAGTAGGCCTCGGGCCACAGCGAGACGGCCTCGAAGTCGACGGGGACGAAGACGCCGCCGAGCTCCGGCTTGGCGGTTTCGTCGTCGCCATCCGCCGGTGCCTGCGGGGTGGGCGGCGCGGCCGGCTCCTCGGCGGTCGCGCTCGACGCTTCGGCCTCCTCGGCCTGGGCTGCCGACGCTTCGCTCCGAAGGAACTGCGGAGTGGAGGAGCAGGAAAACGCGGCGCAGGCCGCCGCGACGACAAGGAGGGTGTGACGCATGTCCGGTCCTCGTACCTCGGTCTCGGGATCGCGGCCGATCCTAGCACCGCGGACGCCCCGAAACGCCAGCGTTGGGTAAACCGACGCGACTCGAACGCGCCGCTACTCGAGCTCGCCGATCTGCGCGAAGAGCTCCACCGCGTCCTCGTCGCCGAAGTTCGGCGTGTTCGTCCGCACGGCCTCCTCGAAGCCCTCGAGCTCGACCAGGCAGTCCTCCGCGCGCAGCTCGGCGGCGACGCAGCGCGGGTGCACGTTGATCGGCATGCCGCGGACCTGGTTGCCGAAGCGGATCTCGCGCAGGAGCACGACGCGGTAGGCGCCCTTCTCGATCTTCTCGTCGCAGTGTTTGCACTTGGAGCGGTCCGACGGCGCGCGCTCGGCGTAGGGCGGGTCGATCTTGTTCTTCTTCGCCTCTTCGGCCTTCTCCCTGAGCTTGCGCAGCTCCTCGATCGGCGGCACCTCGAGGTCGGGTTCCCAGGCGCGCTCTTCGTACGCGGCCTCGACGTCGTCGGCGCGCCGCTTGGCCGCGCACGTCAGGTGGTGCCAGAGGTAGCCGGTCCCGTACGGCCCCTCGAGCAGGACGCCGAGACGCAGCTTGCCCTTGTCGATCTTGCGGCGACAGGTGCGGCAGCGGGAGCGCGACGAGCGCGCCTCCTCGATCTTGTAGGGGGCGAGCTGCTCTTCGGTCTCGGGTGTTTCTTCGGTCATCGTCCCGCCGGCTCGGGCGCCGGGTCGTCCAAGAGGTCCGTGGAAGCGAGGGGATAGTCGACCGCCATGGTCCCTTTCGCGCGCAGCTCTTCCAAGAGCGCCTGGACGAGCTCCTCCCGGCGGTCCATCAGGCGGTAGCCCTCCGCCGGGCGCAGGTAGTCGCGCGCCTCCGGGTGCTCGGCGAAGAGCTCGTCCGCGCCCATGCGCTCGGCCCAGCGCGCGAACCGCGCCCGCTTCTCGAGCAGCGCCTTCGCGAGGAACGGCATGACCGTCGTGTAATCCGCTTGCAGGCTGACGCACGTCGAGCGGTACTCGTCCTTGTCGACCTTGCCCCAGGTGACGGCCTCGGCCGGCGGGCATGAGGAGAGCGAGCCATCGCTGACCGGCGCGGTCGTGATCTGGACGTCGTAGAGGTAGCCCGGCACGTTCTCGAAGCCCAGGATCTGGCCGAGGGTCGGCTCGGGCTGGAGGTTGAAGTTCTTCGGCACGCCGCCGCCGAGGATCAGCGTGCCGATCGCCTTGGCCTCGGAGTGCTCGGTGGCCCAGCGGTGGAAGGCGCAGCTCTCGAAGACCTCGCGGTGCAGGTCGAGCTCGAAGGCGTGCGCGTCGCCGCCGTTCTCGCGCGCGGCCCACAGGTCGACCGAGTTCAGGAACACCGAGCCGTCGGCCGGCGCGCCGACGAAGACGGGGATGCCCTTGCGCCAGCAGAGCGCGAGCAGGCCCTCCTCCGTGCCATTCTGGCGCTCCTGGGCGGCGTAGCGGCGGCCGAGGAGGTTTCTGAACTCCGTCCCGCTCATCCTCCGCTGGAACTCGGGCTGGCGGAGGATCGCGCGGAGGAAGCGGTCCTGCTCGAGCAGCACGTCCTCGGAGAACCCGACGTCGGTCACGCGGATCACGCGTTCGTCGCGGAGCTCGCCGTCGTCGCAGGAGAGCCCGACGTGGTAGATCTTGTTCTCCGCGGCGCCGTCGAGCGCGCGGTGTCCGTCGTGGTAGCAGACCGCGTCGGTCGTCGAGAGGCAGGCGAACCAACCGGTCTCGAGCAGCGGGTTCAGCCACGTCTGCGCCTGACCGGAGAGCGTGACCGGGCCGGCGATGGAGACCGTCATCGGTACGCCGCGGCCGATCGCCTCGTCGAGGAGCCGCCAGGCCTTGCGCAGGTACGCGCCGCCGAACGCGGGGAGGCTCCGCTCGAAGAGATCCCCCAGCTCGCCGGCTTCGGCGACCGAGCCGGTGACGAGCTCCTCGCGCGCGGGATCGCCGGCGGGGCAACCCGCGCGTTGGTCCTTGCGGGTGGGCGACATGGCGCCGGGCAGTGTAGGCTCCCGCTCCCGCGAGCCAAGGCCGGGCCGTAAACCCCGCTGAGGGCCGCGCCGCGAGGGAAATCGCGTTTTTGGCGAGGTGCGGCGACGCGCCGGTGCTACGAGGTGCAGAACCGCGCCGGGCGCGTCGCGCCAGGCCAGCCTGTATCCTGGTCCCGGCGGGATTCTCGAAGGAGGAGTGCATGACCATTGTTCCGCAGTCGGCAGCGAGGGAACAGGCGGACGTGAGGAAGACGCCGCACTACCCGGGAGAGCGGGTCACGACCGACGGCTCGGGCGCCGTGATCTGGGTCGAGAAGCACGTCTCGCAGGGCGCGTGCGCTTACCCGATCACGCCGACCACGCAGATGGGCGCGGACTTCGCCGCCGCCGCCGCCGACGGGTGGAAGAACCTGTGGGGGGAGGAGCTCCAGTTCCTCGAGCCCGAGTCCGAGCACTCCTCCGCGAGCGCCTCGGAGGGCTTCGCCGCCGCGGGCGGGCGGGTGACGAACTTCACCTCGGGGCAGGGGCTCGTCCTGATGAAGGAGGTGCTCTACACGATCGCCGGCAAGCGCCTCCCGGCGGTGTTCCACATCGGCGCGCGCGCGATGACGAGCCATTCGCTCAACGTGCACGCCGGCCACGACGACGTGATGGCGGTGGCGGACACCGGGTGGTGCATCCTGTTCGCCCGCAACGCGCAGGAGTGCGCCGACCTGGCGCTGATCGGGCGTCGCGCGGCCGAGAACAGCCACACGCCCTTCATGTCCTGCCAGGACGGCTTCCTGACGACGCACACGCTCGAGACGGTCCACCTGCCCGAGCCGGAGCTCATGAAGGAGTTCGTCGGCGACCCGGCGAAGCGGATCCCGTGCCTGATGGATCCCGAGCGGCCGATGATGTCGGGCGTGGTGCAGAACCAGGACTCCTACATGAAGGGCAAGGTCGCCCAGCGGTACTTCACCGACCGCACGCAGGGGTTCATCGACGAGGCGATGGGCACGTACGCCGAGGCGACGGGGCGGCGCCTCGAGCGCGTGATGTCCTACTACATGGACGACGCCGAGGTGGCGATCGTGGCGATGGGCTCGATGGTCGAGACCGCGCTTGCCACGGTCGAGTACCTGCGCGCCAACACCGAGCTGCGGGTCGGCGTCGTGCAGGTGGTGGCCTTCCGGCCCTTCCCGTCCAAGAAGATCGTGGAGGCCTTGAAGGACGTGCGCGCCTTCGCGGTCATCGAGCGGATGGACAACCCGCTGGCGCAGTCGAACCCGCTGACCGCCGAGATCAAGGCGGCCTTCGCCGACGCGCTGACCGGCGCGGCGGACATGCCGGCGGTCGAGCGCATCCCGCGCGTACACTCCGGCATCGCGGGGCTCGGCTCGCGCGACGTGCGGCCGGGGCACTTCATCGCGGTGGCGAAGAACCTGTACTCCAAGGGTCCGCGGATCTTTGCGCTCGGCATCGATCACCAGCTCTCGCTGCCGGTCGAGCTCGACCCCGACGTGCGCTCGCCCGGCGCGTTCAGCATGCGCGGCTACTCGGTCGGCGGCTTCGGCTCGGTGACGACGAACAAGGTCATCGCGACGATCGTCGGCGACCTGTTCGGCCTGTACGTGCAGGCGTACCCGCTCTACGGGTCGGAGAAGAAGGGGCTGCCCACGCGCTACTTCCTGTCCGCCTCGCCCGAGCCGATCCGCACGCACTGCGAGCTGAAGCACGTCGAGTTCGTGCCGCTCAACTCCGCCAACGCCTTCAACATCGGCAACCCGATCGAGGGGATGACCGAGGGCGGCACGGTCTTCGTCCAGTCGAACGAGACCGACCCGGAGACCGTGTGGCGCCAGGTGCCGGCCTACGCGCGCCGGATCATCCGCGAGCGGAAGGTGAAGCTGCTCTACCTCGACGCCGCGGCGATCGCCGCCGAGGTGTCGAGCCGTCCGGACCTCCAGGTGCGGATGCAGGGCATCGTGCTGCTCGGCGTCTTCCTGCGCGCGGTCCCGTTCGCGAGGGAGCGCGGCATCGACCACGACGAGCTGATGAAGGGCGTCGAGGTCTCGATCCGCCGGTACTTCGGCAAGCGCGGCGAGCGCGTCGTGAAGGACAACATGACCTGCGTCCAGCGCGGCTACGACGAGGTGCGCGAGGTGCCCGACGCCGTGATGCTCGCCACCGCCGAGCAGCGCGACGAGGCGCTCCGCGGCCGCACCGTGTCCGAGCTGATGACGCACGGCGCGATCACCTGCACGCCGCAGACGCCCCTGGCCGACGTGCAGCGGCTCCTGGCCGAGGAGGGGATCTCCTGCGTCGTCGTCACCGACGACGACGGGGCGATGCGCGGCGTGCTCTCCACGACCGACCTCGCGCGCGCGCAGTCGCTCGACGAGTCGCTGAACTCGAGGCTCCCGCGGCTCCTGCCGGAGCACCTGATGACCTCGAAGGTCCTCACCACCTATCCCGAGGAGCCGCTCGGCGCGGCGGTCGACCGCCTGGTCGAGCACCGCATCCACCGGCTCGTCGTCACCGACAAGGACGACCCGAAGCGTCCGATCGGGATCCTGTCGGTCACCGACCTCGCCCAGTCGTCCAACATCTTCGAGGAAGCGCCCGCTTAGCAAGGAAACGCATGCCGCCCCAACCCAAGCTCGTGCACCGCGCCCTCGCCGACCTGAACCGCGCCGCGACCGAGTTCCGCGTGGCCGAGGGGCTCGACACCGACTTCGCGCTCGAGGTGAATCCGGAGATCTCGAAGCCGGTCATCGAGCTCGACATCGACGCCTACATGGACGACTTCGAGGGGGTCACGACCGCCTACGAGTCCGGCACCGCGAGCGAGGAGCAGCCCGCCGACGCCGGCGTGGCCCGCTCGCTGATCCCGGCGGGCACCGGCTCGCTGCGCGACTTCAGCTACGTCGGCACCGAGATCCCCGAGTTCCTGAACGACAAGTGCGTCGCGTGCATGGAGTGCGTCACGCAGTGCCCCGACACCGCGATCCTCGGCAAGACGGTGGTCCAGGCGGACATCGACAAGGACCTCGCCGGCACGAACGGCGAGGGCGACGAGCTCCGCTCGCACTGGTCCGTGACGCGCAAGTTCCACGACGCCTTCAAGAAGACCGGCGACCCCGGCATGTTCGGGATCTTCATCGACCCGACCAAGTGCAAGGGCTGCGGCGAGTGCGTCGAGGTCTGCGGCGATCACCAGGCGCTCAAGATGGTGATGAAGACCGAGGAGAACCTCGGCGAGGCGACGCGGGCGATGGAGCACTTCCGCCGCCTGCCGGACACCGACGACCGCTTCATCCGCGACAAGATCGCCGTCGACCGGATGCTCTCGTGCGACAAGAGCCTGCTCTACGTGGGCGGCGCCGGCTCGTGCGCGGGCTGCGGTGAGGCGAGCGCGCTGCGGATGCTGATGGCGCAGCTCGGCTGGGAGAAGGGGCGCGAGAACATCGGGCTCGTCGCGGCGACCGGCTGCAACACGGTCTACAGCTCGACCTACCCGTACAACCCCTACCTCGTGCCGTGGACGAACTCGCTCTTCGAGAACGCCCCGGCGATGGCGATGGGCGTCCGCAAGCGCTGGGACCAGCGCGGGTGGACCGACAAGACCCTGTGGGTCATCGGCGGCGACGGCGCGATCTTCGACATCGGCTTCGGGTCGTTCTCGCGCATGCTCGCGAGCGGGTTGGACATCAACGTGATCGTGCTGGACACGCAGGTCTACTCGAACACCGGCGGGCAGGCGTCGACGGCGTCGTACGTCGGCCAGGCCGCCAAGATGGCGCCCCACGGGAAGCAGCAGAAGGGCAAGGTCGAGGCGCGCAAGGACATCGCGCGGATCGCGATGATGCACCCGGACACCTTCGTCGCGCAGACGACGGCCGCGCACGCGAACCATTTCTACAACGCGATCTCGGAGGCGACGTCCTTCCCGGGACCGTCGGTCGTGATCACGTACACGACCTGCCAGCCCGAGCACGGCGTCGGCGACGAGTGCGCGGCGGCACAGGCGAAGCTCGCGGTGGACACGCGGACGTTCCCGCTCATGGTCTACGACCCGCGGAAGGGCGACAGCCTGCGCGAGCGTGTCGACCTCAAGGGCAACCCGTCGCTCAAGGAGGACTGGCACAAGGACTCCGAGGGCAACCAGGTCGACTTCACGACCTTCGCGCGCACCGAGGGCCGCTTCCGCAAGCACTTCGGGAAGGACGGTGCGCCCTCGGCGGAGCTCCTCGTCGGCCAGGAACAGATCCTCGGCAACTGGAGGATGCTGCAGGAGCTCGCCGGTCTGAGATAACCTCTTCTTCATGCGAAGAAGACAACTCGGCCAAAGCGACCTCGAGGTCCCCGTCGTCACCTTCGGAGCCTGGGCCATCGGCGGCTGGGGCTGGGGCGGAACGGACGACGCCCGCGACGCCGCCGCCGTCGACGCGATGAAACGAGCGATCGACGCGGGCATGGACGCGATCGACACCGCGCCGGTCTACGGCTTCGGCCACTCCGAGCGCCTGGTCGCCGAGGCGATCCGCGGGCGGCGGGACAAGGTCACCGTGATGACCAAGGCCGGGCTGCGCTGGGACGACGAGCGCGGCGAGGTGGCCTTCGAGGGCGAGGACGACCGCGGCGAGCCGCGCAAGATCTACTTCAACTCGCGGCCGGACTCCGTCCGCCACGAGGTGGAACAGAGCCTCGCGCGCCTCGGCGTCGACGCCATCGACCTGCTGCAGATCCATTGGCCGGACCCGACGACGCCGATCGCCGACACCATGGGCGCCCTGGTCGACCTGTGCCGCGAGGGGAAGGTGCGCGCGATCGGCGTGTCGAACTACTCGAGCGAGCAGCTCGAGGAGGCGCGCGTCGCCCTGGGCGACGTGCCGCTCGCGAGCGACCAGCCCCGTTACAACCTGATCCGCCGCGATGCGGAGGAGGTCCTGTCCTACACGCGCGAGCACGGCATCGGGATCGTCGCCTACACGCCGCTCGAGCAGGGCCTGCTCACCGGCAAGGTCCCCGCGGACCGCGACTTCCCCGAGAACGACGGCCGCGCGCAGCGCCCGAGCTTCCGTCGGGAGATCCGCGCGAAGGTCAACGCGACGCTCGACGACGTGGTGGCGCCGATCGCCGCGGCCCACGGCGCCACGCTCGCGCAGGTCTGCCTCGCCTGGGTGATCGACCAGCCCGGCGTGACCTCCGCGATCGCCGGGGCGCGCACGCCGGAGCAGGTGGACGAGAACGCCGGCGCCGGCGCGCTCGAGCTCACGGCGGCGGAGCTGACCGCGGTCCGCGACGCCTTCACCGCGCTCGATCTGGACCTCTCGGCCTGAGCGCTTACCATCCCCGCATGACCGAGTTCAATCCCGAGGCCCAGGAGCGCTACGGCGTCCAGGACTACGCTCCGAAGCCCGCGATCGAAGGCGTCGAGATCGTCGAGCTGCGCCGCTTCAACGACGACGGCGGCTCGATGACCGAGCTCGCGCGGCTCGACGGCGGCGCGGTGCAGGGCCTCGACGGCTTCACGGCGAAGCAGGTGAACTACTCCGTCATGGAGCCGCTCGCGATCAAGGCCTTCCACCTCCACCGCCGCCAGACCGACGTGTGGTACGTGCCGCCGAGCGACAAGATCCTGCTCGTGCTCGGCGACGTGCGCGCGGGCTCGCCGACCGAGGGGATGGTGAAGCGCTTCGTCCTCGGCGACGGGAACTCGCGCCTCGTCCGCATCCCGCCCGGCGTCGCGCACGGCTGCAGGAACCTGCGGCCGGCGTCGCCGTCGGTGATCGTGTACTTCGTCGACCTGCACTTCTCGCCGGGAGAGGACTGCGACGAGGGGCGGCTCCCCTGGGACCACTTCGGGGCCGAGGTCTGGGAGGTCGAGAGGGGCTAGCGCCTTGCCGAGCGTCGGCGCGCGGCTGATCCGGCCCGAGGGCCCCGACAAGGTGGCCGGGCGCGCGCGCTACGTCGCCGACCTCGACGTCCCCGGAGCGTGGTGGGGCGGCACGGTCCGCTCGCCGGTCGCGCGCGGCCGGCTGCTCGGCTTCGACTTCGACCCGGGCTTCGATTTCGGGCGTGTCGTCCGCGTTGGCCCCGAGGACATACCCGGCGACAACGTCGTGCAGCTCATCGTCGACGACATGCCGGTCCTCGCCGACCGCGAGATCCAGCACGTCGGCGAGCCGCTCCTGCTCGTCGCCGCGGCGGAGCGCGAGCTCCTCCGCGAAGCCCTGGCCGCGATCCGGCCGCGCATCGATGAGCTTCCCCCCGTGCTCGACTTCGAGGCGTCGGAGCACGTCTTCAAGAGCATCGAAACCTCGCAGGGCGACGTCGACGCCGCGCTCGCCGGCGCGGCGCGGGTGTTCGAGGGCGAGTACCGCACCGACTCCCAGGAGCAGATGTACATCGAGCCCCAGGGCTTCGTCGCCTATCCGCCCGAGCCGGACGGCACCGTGCACGTCGAGGGGTCGCTCCAGTGCCCGTACTACGTCGCGAAGTCGCTCGCGCGCGCGATGGGCGTGCCGCTCGAGCGCGCGCGCGTCGTCCAGGCCGAGACCGGCGGCGGCTTCGGCGGCAAGGAGGACTACCCGTCGGTGGTCGCGTGCCACGCGGCGCTCCTCGCGCGGGAATGCGGGAAGCCGGTGTGGATGCTCTACGACCGGCACGAGGATCTCCTCGTCACGCCGAAGCGCCATCCCTCGCGCGTGCGCCACCGCACCGGCGTCGACACGGACGGGCGGCTCGTGGCGATGGACGTGGACGTTTTGCTCGACGGCGGCGCGTACACGACGCTGTCGCCGGTCGTGCTGTCGCGCGGCGTGATCCACGCGGCCGGCGCCTACCGCTGCGACAACCTGCGCATGCACGGGCGCGTCGTGCGCACGAACCACGTGCCCTACGGCGCCTTCCGGGGCTTCGGCGCGCCGCAGACCTGCTTCGCCGTCGAGCGCCAGATGGACCGCGTCGCCGCCGGGCTCGGCTTGCACCCGGCGGAGCTGCGCCGGCGCAACATGCTGCGCCTCGGCGACCGCACCGCCACCGGCCAGGAGCTGAAGTACAGCGTCGGCTCGGAGAAGGTGCTCGACGACGTGCTCTCGCGCAGCGGGTTCGCCGCGCACCCGTGGCGCGAGGCCAAGGAGGGCGGGAAGCGCCGCGGGCGGGGCCTCTCGTTCTTCTTCCACGGCGCGGGCTTCACCGGCTCCGGCGAGGAGATGCTGAAGGGCAAGGTCGAGGTCGAGCTCATCGACGACGGCCGCGCGCGCGTGCTCGCCGCCTCGACCGAGATCGGCCAGGGGACGGTGGCGATGTTCACCGCCATCGCCGCCGACGCGCTCGGCGCCGCGGCGGAGGACGTCGTCTTCGATCACCCCGACACCGCGCGCGTCCCCGATTCCGGCCCCACGGTGGCGTCGCGCACCTGCATGATCGTCGGCGGGTGCATCGAGCAGGCGTGCCGCGAGCTCGCGGCGCGGCTGCCGGACGGCGGCTCGTTCCGCGAGCGCGCCGCGGCCTTCGTCGCCGGCGGCGG
>JANQEJ010000176.1 GCA_028278425.1 Planctomycetota bacterium
GTGCGAGGCGGCCTCGGCCTCGGCGTAGGTCGTCTCGCGTCCGCTCGCCTCGGGGTCCACGAACGCGACCGCGTCGCGGTAGCAGTGCGCCCCGTTGTCGAAGTAGTCGATGATCCGCACGGCGAGCCTCCTTCAGTCGATCGCGACCTCGACGAGCCCGAAGTTCCGGAGCTGGCCGAGGATCTCGCGGTGCCCGACCGCCGCGCAGGCCGAGCTGAAGCCCGACGCCTGCTGGTGTCCACCGATCGACAGCTGCGCGACGGCCGCCTGGAGGATGCCGGGGGTCTGGTAGGAATCGAGGCTGTAGAGGGTGCACTGGCGCAGCGTGTTTCCGCCGCGGCCCACCACGTGATCCGTGTTGCGGTGGACGAGCGGGTTCTCTCGGACCGATCGTTCCTCCTCGGTGAGGTCGGCGTCGAGACCGCTGAGGCCGCGGCGAGGCGTCGCGATCCGCTTGATGTCGAACATGGCGGCGCCCTCTGGCTCCCCCGTGGGCCGGGCGGCGGGGGGGCAGCGGCTATTGATAGCAACTTCAATATAGTTCCACTTATTGAAGATCTTGTCAATAAAGAGTACTTCTCAATGAAACCAGAAGGTTGAAATGTGAGGCGCTCGGCGGGCCGGGCCCGACGGCTGCCGCCGGAGGAGCGGCGGCGGCAGCGGCTCGAGGGCGCGCTGCACGTCTTCGCGGAGAAGCGCATCGGTGGCGCCCGACACGCCGACGTGGCCGCCGAGGCGGTCGTGATCGACGACGTGGCGCGCTTCTACGGCGAGCTGGCAGAACGCGTTCACGCAGGCGATCGGCCCGCACCTGAGCTTCTTCACGCACGCGGGCGCCCTCGCCGCCTCCGTGGACGAGCACCCCGACCACGCGCGGATCTCGCTCGACTGGAGCAGCGCCATCCGAAGGGAGAGCTGGCCCCGCTACCTGACCCGGCCCGAGCGACGGGTTGTCTCGGCCAGTGCGCGCACGCTCGCCGGCGGGCTGGCTCCGAGCGCGGGGGCCGATCCGGTGCCGCGTGATAGCCTGACCTCCATGACC
>JANQEJ010000121.1 GCA_028278425.1 Planctomycetota bacterium
GCCTTCGGCCTGACCGCCCGAATCCGGCGATTCCACGAGACCGAAGTCGTCTCGATCGGCCTCCCAGAAATCGGCCTTTGTCGGCCGGGCCTCTAGGCCAGCAGCTCCGCGTACTCCCGCTGGCGGAAGGAGTCGACCGCCACCGCTTCGTCGCGCGCTGCTTCGGCCTCTTCGAGGATGCGTAGCTCCTCGGTACCGATGACGCCGGCCTCGACCGCGCGTTGCGCGAGCGTCGCGGCCGGCTTCTTCTCGAGTTTCTTCGCTTTGACCGCTTCGCGCATCTTGCGGTAGACGGTCTGGCCGCGGACGACCTTGTCGAGGGCGTCCTCGATGAAGCCGAGGCCGAGCTCGTCGCGCGGGGGGACGTAGCACTCGGGGGTCAGCTCGACGCGCGCGTCGCGGCCGTCGACGAGGCCCTTGGCGACCTTGTGGCCGAGGTTGTCGCTCGGCGGTGCGAGGCGTGCGCCGGTGGGGAAGACCATCGGGCGGATGAGCCACGCGGCGGGACGCAGCGGGAGGTTGCGCAGGACGCCGTTAAGGGCCTGCTGGACCTGGTAGAGCGCGTGCTCGCATGCCCACTTGGCGTACGGCAGGTCGTTCGCGCGCCGGCCCTCGGCCTCGAAGCGGTGCAGCGTCGCGGAAGCGAGATACATCCACCCGAGCGCGTCGGCGAGGCGGCCGGTGATCTTCTCTTTGCGCTTCAGGCTTCCGCCGAGCGTGCCCATCGCGAAGTCGGCGGTGAGCGCGAAGGCCGAGGAGAAACGCGTGAGCTGGCGGTACGTCGGCGCGAGCGGGCCGCCGACCGGCGTGCCAGCGAGCCGCCCGCCGGTCAGGCCGAGCAGGAACGAGCGCGCCATGTTCTGGAACACGAAGCCGACGTGGCCGAAGAACGAGCGGTCGAACAGCGCGAGGTCCTTTCCAAACGCGCCCTCGAGTTCATCCTGCACGAACGGATGGCAGCGCATCGCGCCCTGCCCGAAGATGATCATCGTGCGCGTCAGGATGTTCGCGCCCTCGACCGTGATGCCGATCGGCAGCGCGCCGTAGCCGTTCGCGAGGATGTTGCGCGGCCCGCGGCAGATCCCCGCACCGCCGACGATGTCCATCGCGTCGTTCGTGACGTCGCGCATGCCCTCGGTGAGGTAGCACTTCACCACCGCCGAGACGACCGACGGCTTCTCGCCCGCGTCCACCGCTCCCGCGGTCACGACGCGCGCGGCATTCATCATGTAGGTCATCGCGCCGATGCGGGCGAGCGGCTCCTCGATGCCCTCGAACTTGCCGATCTGCGTGTTGAACTGCTTTCGGATCGTCGCGTAGGCGCCGGCCACGCGCGTCACCATCTGGCTCGCGCCGGACGCCATCGATGGCAGCGAAATCCCGCGGCCGGCGGCGAGCGTCTGCATCAGCATCATCCAGCCCTGGCCCGCCATCTCGGGGCCGCCGATGATCGCGTCGAGCGGGACGAAGACGTCCTCGCCGCGCGTCGGCCCGTTCATGAACGGCACGCCGAGCGGGTCGTGGCGCTCGCCGATCTCGACGCCCGGGAGGTCGGCCGGGATCAGCGCGCAGGTGATGCCGAGGTCCTCCTCGCCGCCGAGGAGCCCGTCGGGGTCCTCGAGCTTGAAGGCGAGGCCGATCAACGTCGCGACGGGCGCGAGCGTGATGTAGCGCTTATCCCACGTCAGCCGCATGCCGAGGACTTCCTTGCCCTCGTAGGTCCCGCGGCAAACGACGCCGCGGCTCGTCATCCCGCCGGCGTCGCTGCCGGCGTTCGGCTCGGTCAGCGCGAAGCAGGGGATCTCGTCGCCGTTCGCCAGGCGCGGAAGGTAGTGATCCTTCTGCTCCTCGGTGCCGTAGTGGAGCAACAGCTCCGCCGGCCCGAGCGAGTTGGGCACCATCACGGTGACCGCGAGCGTGACCGACCGCGTCGAGAGCTTCGTCACGACCGCCGAGTGCGCGCCGCCCGAGAACCCGAGCCCGCCGTAGGACTCGGGGATGATCATCCCGAAGAAGCCCTTCTCGCCGAGGAAGCGCCAGGCCTCGGCCGGCAGGTCGCCGGTCTTGCAGACCTGATAGTCGTCCACCATGGCGCAGATCTCCTCGACCTCGTTGTCGAGGAACTTCTGCGCGCGCTCGCTGAGCTTCTTGGGCTCGAAGGCGTGCCACTTCTTCCAGTCCGGCTTGCCCGAGAAGAGGTCGGCGTCCCACCAGACCGTGCCGGCCTCGAGCGCGATGCGCTCCGTCTCGCTCATCCGCGGCAGGAACGCCTTGATCTTGGGAAGGAGGGGCCGGGTGATCACGGCGCGGCGGACCGGCTTCACGCCGGAGGCCGCCGCGACCAGTCCGAAGAGTCCCGCCAGCGGGGCGAAGAGCGCGACCGACGGCTCGCGCGTGAACCACCAGCCCGCAAACAGGACGGCGAGCGGCAGGACCCAGCCGAGCCAGGTGCGCCCCAGGTAGAAGAGGGCCGGGACGAGGGCGAGCGAAACGAGAACGAAGATCCACATGGGCGGAACGGTGTCTTGTCTTGGGCTTGGGGGTCCGCCGGGCGGCCCCCAGAGTACTCGACATCGACCATCGAGGCCGGAAGCCTGAGAGGGTCCCCTTTCCTTATAGGCCGGGTGACATGTACGTAGGAGCTGACCGCGGAACCTTACGCGGCGCCCTGCGGATCGTCCTTCCAGCGCCGGTCGCGGCGCAGATCCGCTGAGAGCTCTTCCCCGGCCGCCCGGTGCTCCTCGAGGCTCCAGCCGAAGACGTCCTGCATCCGCTCCAGGACGAGCGCGGCGGCCTCCTCGACGGCGTCGGGCGGCCCGTAGCCGAGGTCGGTGCGGCGCAGGAAGAAGTCGGTGGGCCGCTGGCAGTCCTCGTAGCGCGCCGCCCAGTCGACCTCGCCGAGCAGCGTCTCCGCGTCGAGCGAGCGCAGGCCCTCCTGCACGCGCATGCAGTGGTCGCGCACCGCGTTCACGTTCGCGCCGTAGCGCTTCGACCAGGCGTGGAGGATCGGCTCGCGGCCCAGGTCGGGGAGGCCGTCCGCACCGAGCGGCGACCAGCTCGGGCGGGACACGGGTTGTGGAAGCGCTCCGCGCAGGGGGTGCCCGCGCGTGGGCGACTCGCGCGCGTCGTCGCCGAGGCCGGTGTCCGCCGTGACGCGCGCGGCGACCTTCTCCGCCATCGCGCGGTAGGTGGTGAGCTTGCCGCCGGCGATCGTGTACAGCGGGCCGTCGCGCTCGACGCGCTCCTCGCGCGAGCGCGCCGAGGGATCGAGCCCGCCGGCGGCGAGCAGCGGGCGCAAACCCGCCCAGGTCGCGACGACGTCGTCTTCGGTGAGCTCGGCCTGCGGGACGAGGCCGTTAGCCGAGTCGAGGAGGTAACGCACCTCGCCGCGCGTCGCGCGCACCTCGGCGCCCGCGTCCGCGTCGAGGTCGGTCGTGCCGATGCATGTGAAGCGCGGCCAGGGGATGAGGAACATGACGCGCCGGTCGACCGGCGACGCGAAGATCACCGCGCCGTCGGTCGGGATTCGTTCCCTCGGGACGAGCAGGTGCGCCCCGCGCGTCGGATCGATCCAGTGGCCGTCGAGGCCGGCGCGGCGGCGAAGCTCGTCCGCGAACGGCCCGCCGGCGAGGACGACCGCGCGCGCTTGCACCGAGAGCTCGGCGCCCGTGAGCAGGTCGCGCAGCGCGACCTCCGCGCCGCTCCCGCCGGGCTCGACGGAGAGCGCCTCGGTGCGGGACAGGCAGTTCGCGCCGGCTTCGACCGCGCTCATCACGGTGGCGAGCGCGAGCCGCGAGTCGTCCGTCGCGCCGTCCAGATAGGTGCCCGCGCCGCGCACGGCGGCGATGCCGGGAACGCGGCGGCGCACCTCGCGCTTCGTCGTGAGGTGCGGCATGCCGAGCGGACGCGGCCACGAGACGGCGGCGTAGAGCGCGAGGCCGACGCCGAGCTTCGCGACGCCGACACCGCTCTCCCTCGTGACGGGGAAGAGGAAGCGCTCGGGCCAGACCAGCCCGGCCGCGTTCTTCAGCAGCAACGCGCGCTCGAGGCAGGACTCGCGCACCAGGCCGAACTCGCGTTGCTCGAGATAACGCAGGCCGCCGTGGACGAGCCGCGACGACGCCGAAGACGTTTGCTCCGCCCAATCGCCGCGCTCGACGAGCGCCGTCTTCACGCCGCGCAGCGCCAGGTCGAGCGCGATGCCCGCGCCGGTGATCCCGCCGCCCACGACCACGACGTCGGGCGGATCCTCCTCCAGGCGCGCGAGGCGCTGCTCGCGGGGCGGCGGGGGCGGCGGCGGCTCGGTCACTACTCGCGGCGCACGATCACCCGGTCGGGGATCTCGTTGCGATCGCCCTCCTCCCAGGGGAAGTGCTCCGCGAGGACCTCGCCCGCGCTGCGGATGCCGGCGACGAGCCCGTCCCTGAGCGAGCCGCCGCGGATGCCTTCGAGGATCGCGCCGTCGGTCTCGATCCAGTGCTCCGGCTTGACCTTTGCGTTGATACCGGTGTCGGCGAGGACGATCACGCGGTGCTCGAGGAGGCTGACGAAGAGCAGCACGCCGGTCTTCGCCTCCGTCTCGTGCAGGCCGTTCTTGTAGAACTCCTGGAGCGCCTGCTCCTCCGCCTGCTCGCGCGCGCGCTTTTCGCGCAGGAAGAGGCGTTGAAAATCGGGGAGCGAACGAGCGGCACCGTAGCCGACCGCGCCGAGGACGACCTGGCACGCGAGGAGGAAGGCCGGCTGGTGCCAGGGGAGCACGCCCGCGAGCAGCGTGGAGCCCACCAGCACGAAGAACGTGGCGGCGAGCCAGTTCGCTCCGGGGTAGCGATCGGAGCGCTCGAGGACGACGGGAAGCACCTCGCCGACGGTGCGCTTCTCGGTGGCGGCAAGCTCGGAGTGGACCGCCTTCAGGTCGTCTTCCTTGAGCACGTGGACCGCGCGGTAGCGATGTCGGCGCATCAGCGCGCGCAGGAGGACGACGAAGAACGCGACCGCGAGCAACGCGGCTCCGAAGCTCCCCAGTGCTTCCAGCCACGTCCCCTCGGAGTGGCCGGCCGCTTCCCAGTCGTCCTGCGCGAAGAAGAGCATCACCATCCCCCCGAGGCTCCGCCGCCGCCCCCTCCGCCGCCGCCGAAGCCGCTGAAGCCCCCGCCGCCCGAGAAGCCGCCTCCGGAGAAGCTGCCCCAGCCGCCGCCGCTGCTGCGGCCGCTGGAGGCCATGCTCCCGATGACGAGCCAGGGCAGGATGCTGCCGCGTCCGCGGCGCCCCCGGCGGCCCATCAGCGCCGGCAACAGGAAGAACAGGAAGAGGAACGGGGCGCAGCTCAAACCTCGCCTGCGGGCGACGTGACCCGAGCTCCGCGACGCCCGTTCGATGGGTGCGTAGTCGCCCCCGACCGCCGCGTGCATGGCGACGATGCCCTGGCGCAGACCTTCGTAGTACTGGTCTGCCTTGAAACGGGGCGCGATCACGTCGCGAATGATGCGGCCGCTGATCGAGTCCGTCAGGGTGCCTTCGAGCCCGTAGCCGACCTCGATGCGGATCGCGCGGTCGTCGCGCGACACCACGAGCAGGGCGCCGTTGTTCGCCTCCTTGCCGCCGATGCCCCATTCGCGCAGGACGTCGAGGGAGAAGCTCTCCAACGCCGCGCCGTCGAGCGCCGGGATCGTGAGCAGCGCGATCTGGTGCGTGCTGCCCCGCTTGAAGGACTCCATCAGCTCCTCGAGTTCCTGCTCCTGGGCCGTCGACAGCATGTCGCCGTCGTCGGTGACCCATCCGTCGTTCCGCGGAACGTCCGCCTGGGCCGCCGCTAGCAGCAGCGCGGAGCTTAGGAGCGCGAGCAAAAGGGGTTAACCGTCCTTCTTGAAATCGAAGTCGACCTCCGGGAGAGCCTCGACGCCCTCCTCGAACTCGAGCTGCGGCTTCTTTTCGAAGCCGACCATCTTCGCGATCAGGTTGTCGGGGAACTTCCGGACCGTCGAGTTGAAGTCGCGCACGTCGTTGATGTAGTCGCGCCGCGCCACCGCGATGCGGTTCTCGGTGCCCTCGAGCTGATCCTGCAGGGAGAGGAAGTTCTGGTTCGCCTTCAGCGTCGGGTAGTTCTCCGACACGAGCAGGAGTCGCCCGAGGCTCTGACCGAGCGCCTCCTGCGCCTGGATGAACTGCTGCAATTGAGCGGGGTCGTCCGGCAGCCCTTCCGGCAACTGGATCCGGCCGACGGACGCGCGCGCTTCGGTGACCGCCGTGATCGTCTCCTGCTCGAACTCCGCGACGCCCTTGCACGTCTCGACGAGGTTCGGGATCAGGTCGCCCCGGCGCTTGTACTGGTTCTTGATCTCGACCCACGCGCTCTCGACCTGTTCTTCCTGCTTGACGAGGCCGTTGTACTTGCCGGCGGCGCAGCCGCCGAACGCCAGGACGATCAGGAGGACGGCCGCGAGGCCGATGAGGCAGCCCTTGCTCATGGAGACGGATTGGGGTTCGGGGAGGGAATCGCGGCGGATGGTACGACAAAGGCCGGCCCGCATTCATCTCACGCCGGGGGGGTGGCTTCCCTCCGCGACCTCCGCTACCTTGATGGCGGTTGGACATGCGGCTCTTCCTCGCCCCCCCCGTCCTCCTGCTCGCCTTGCCTCTTTCGGCCCAGGAAGACTCCGGCTCGTTCCAGAGCGGTTGGTACGTCGGTGCCAGCGGTGGTTTCTCGAACGCCGACGCCAGCGGGTCGGACGTCAGCGCGGACCTGGCGGGTCTAGGCTACCCCGACATCACGACGGACCTCGACGACACCGACGTCGGCTGGAAGGCCTACGGGGGCTACCGCTTCGAGGCGCCCTTCGCGATCGAGTTCGGCTACGCCGACCTGGGAACGATCGAGTCGGACATCTCCGGAATGGTCTCCGACCTGACCGCGTTCCTGAACGACGTCTCGGCGATCCACCCGTTCAACGGCGAGGGCGTTACCGCCGCCGCGTGCTGGTTCCCCGTACGGACGGAAAACTTCCAGGGCATGATCAAGGGCGGCGCCTGGGCGTGGGAGGCCGACGTCGATGTCCAGGCCGCCGGCGCGAGCGTCGACGTCGACGAGGACGGCGTCGACGGCTTCTTCGGCATCGGTCTGCTATGGGACCTCGGGAACGACCTCTCGCTCCGCGCGGAGTACGAGCAGTACTACCTCGACAGCGAGGACGTTCGCTTCCTCTCCGCCGGTTTGCAGTACCGGTTCCGGTAGAGACGCCGCGCGGCCGTTCGTTGTCGCGCGCGTCGCGCGAGCGCTACGGAGAGCCCTGCAGACGCTCTTGGATGTACGCGCCGGCCATCTGCGCCTCGGGCTGGGTCTCGTCGATGTCGTTGTTGAGCGACCAGACCTGGCCGTACCCTTGGGCGTGGGTCGCGATGTCCGACGCGTTCTCCTGATCGGTCAGGAACGCCGACTGCAAGCGAAGGCAGCCGGTGAACGTCCCAGCCGCCGTTTGCTTGGTGACGTTGTCTGCCGCGATCAGCAGGCTCCAAGACACCAGCGCCGGGCCGGCATGCGTCTGCAACGGGCCCTGATGGTGGAACGCGTCCCCGACTCTCACTTGTCGGGGGATGGCGATCGGTGGCTCGAACCACTCGTAGTCTCCTGTGACCGGATGCACGACGCCGTAGTACAACAGATGATCCTGTGTGATCTGGTAGTACTCGACGTCGCCGGCGACCCACACGCCGCCGGTGTTTATGTACTCGTGGACCAGCGTGTATTGACCGGCGCTCGTCACGACCTCGGCGAACAGCCCGAGCTGCGTGCCACCGGGAGGCCGCTCCTCGAAGACCTGCCACTGCCCCGGCTGGAGCATGAAGTAGTCCACCAGGTCGTAGGTCGCCTGACCCGCGGCCGGCGCGGCCAAGAACGCCACCAGGAGCGCGCTCAGAGTTGCGTGATGTGCTCTCACGTTCTTTCTCCTTTTCGCATCGGGTTCGGTCGATCCGCGGTTGGTTGGACGCGTGGCCGAACCCCGAGGCGCCTACGCGCCTCATCGGGAAAGCAACCATCGGACGGCGTTTGCGCTCGGGAGGGCATAAGCACTAGGGCGCGACCGCGCGGGAAAGACCGCTGAGGCGGCCGCCGCTGGGCCCCGGAGCGGGGTGGTCGTTTCGGCTCCGGCTACCGGACGAGGGGATCGACGGCGGGAAAGACCCCGGCGGCTACCGCGCGGTTGCCGGCCAGGTTGAGGTGGTGGTCGTTGTGCCAGTAGAGGTCGCGCTTCTCTTCGCGCAGCGGACCGAGAAGGTCGACGGCGCGCACCCCGCGTTCCTCCAGGAAGCCGAGGAACCCGTCGGCGAGCCGGCGCGACACCGCGGTCTGTTCGGGCGTGATCGCGAGGAGCTCCATCGTCGCGAGGTGGCTCTCCGGGTAGCGCTCGGGCTGCGATTCGGCGAGCGGCGGCAGGTAGACGCCGACGTACTCGATGCCGTTCGCCGCGCAGAGGCGCAGGATCTCGTCGGTGATCTTGCGCGATGCTTCGACCGCGAGCTCCTTTTCCTCGGGATGGCGGTGGAAGAGGTCGGCCTGCGCCAGGGCTTGGTTTCGGAACGTGCCGGGGATGTCGGTCTCGCGCTTCCAGAGCTCGAGCGCGCTCGGGTCGGCGTTCGCGGGCATCGGGATGCGCTCGAAGTAGTGCAGCAGACCGAGGAGCTCCGCGAAGTCGTTCCCGCCGAAGACCGCGTGTACGAACACGTCGGGCGAGAGGTCGAGGTACTTCTCCAGCAAGCCGAGGTGGTGATAGAAGTTGTAGCCGCCACACGAGGCGTTCAGCACCTCGATCGACTTCCCCGGGTGCGCGGCGCGGAGCTTGGCCTCCAGGAGCGCGGGCCAGGTCTCGTCGTCGTTGCAATAGCCCTCGGTCTGCGAGTCGCCCGCGACGAGGACGCGCAGGTCGGGCTTCTCGTCCGCCGGCTCGCGCCCGCCGCGCATCCCGGTCGAATTGGTCGTGATCGTCCAGTCGCCGTCGGGATGCTCGTCCTGGTCGTAGCGCTCTTCGGCGTGGGCCTTCCAGCGGTAGTAGACCCTCTCGTCGTACACGTACAGGTCCGAGCTCAGATGCTGAAGGATGCGGCGCGCGACGTCCTCGGGGATGACCTCGCGTTGCAGACCGGATCCGCTTGGACCGCCGCCTTCCTCCGCCCGTGCATTGATCTCCTCGATCATCGTCTGGCCCGTGTCGGGCCGTTCCGGCGCGTCGTCGAGAAAGCTCGCGACGACCCGGTAACCGATCCACAGGGCCAGGCCGACGGTGAGCGCGGCGACGGAACCACGGATCGCGGTGGCGGACACGGATCTATCGTAGTTCGCGGCGACCCAGGAAGGTCCACCACCTTCCGCGGGAGCGCGTCTCCTCGACGGCGAGACCCGCGGCCTCGAGCGCCGCGCGCGTGTCGTCGCGCCGGGCCAGCGGACAGCCGCTCACCGCGAACCACCCGCCGGGTCGGAGTCGTTCGGCGAGCTCGCCGGCGCGCTCCTGGATCAGGTCGGCGTAGAGGTTGGCGAGGAGCGCGTCGAACCCGACGTCGTCCGCGCCCAGCACCTCGAAGCCGCCGCGGCGGAACTCGCACCGCGCGGCGACGCCGTTCTTCGCGGCGAGCTCGGACGCCTGCGCCGCGGACTCGGGGTCCAGGTCGAAGCCGAGGGCGCGCTCCGCTCCGAGCAGCGCCGCGGCGACCGCGAGGATGCCGCTGCCCGTGCCGGCGTCGAGCACGCGCGTCCCGGGCTCCATTCGCTCCTGAAGGGCGCGCAGGCACATCCGCGTCGTCGAGTGGCGGCCGGTGCCGAACGAGCTGCGCGGGTCGAGCGTCAGCCGCAGGTCGCGCTCCCTCGGCGCGCGGTCCCAGCCCGAGGGCACGACGCAGATCCGCCCGACGCGGAACGGCTTCCACACCTTCTTCCAGGACTCGGCGTAGTCCTCCGGCGGAAGCCGGCGGAAACGCGGCGCGATCCCGGCGAGCTCTTCGTCGCCCGCGCTCTCGGCCAGCCCGCCGAGCCGCGTCTCGAGCTCCGCGCGCAACGCGGGCGAGTCCTCGCCCTCGGGCACGTACGCGCGCAGGTACTCGAAGCCGTCCGGCGGCGGGTCGGTGCCGAGCGACGGCCGGCCGTAGGCCACCGACGAGCACGGACCGTGCGCCAGAGCGTCCGCGACGAGCTCCTCCCAGCCCGCGGGGACGAGGACGAGAATCTCCGTCCAGCCCGACGCGCCCATCAGAAGGGCAGGTCGGTCTCGGGGACCTCCGGCTTGACCGGAGGCTCGGGGTAGGTGCCGGTCTCCTCCGCCGCGCGCCAGTCCCCGAACGAAAGGTCGAGGGCGCGCCGCTTGACGTCCGCCAGCATGCCCATGTGCGCGAGCGCCTCGCGCAGGCAGCGGTCGGAGTCGCCGCGGACGAGCGCGGCGCCGGCGCGATCTTCGAGCGCCGCGTCGTCTTCCTCTTCGAAGCCCAGCGTGCGAAGCGGCAGCTCCTTCAGGAACGCGCGGTGCCGCGGCTCGAGGATCCTGCCGTCCAGCACGAAGACGCAGCCCTTGTCGGTCTCCTTGCGCATCAGCCGCCCGAAGCCCTGGCGGAACTTCGCGAGCGCGCGCGGCATGTAGATCGTGCGCCGCTGCTCCGAGGCGCCGAGCGCCGCGCACTGCGCGTGGTGGTAGCGGTCGGGCACGCCGTAGGGAAGCCGGACGATGACGAGGTACTCGAGCGTTTCGCCCGGGAAGTCCGCCCCGTACCAGAAGGTGTCGAGCCCGAACAGGACCGAGTCCGTGTGCGCGCGGAAGAGCTCGGAGAGCTCCTCCTTGTTCGCCCCCTCCATGCGCTGGTGCCAGAACGGGATGCGGCGCTCGGCGAAGAAGCCGGTGACCCTCGCGGCGGTCTTCGCGCAGTCGTCGGCGTTCGTGAAGAGCACGAGGATGCGGCCGCGCGTCCGCTCGCCGAGGAAGCCGACGAACCGCGCGACGTAGTCGAGGTAGGCCTGCTTGCCCTGCCGCAGCGACGGCGCGTCGCGCGGCACGGCGACCAGCACGCGGCGGTAGTCGAAGACCTCCGGCGCGCGGAAGGTGCGCAGCGCGACCGGGTCGCGCTCCTCGTCCTCGGCGGGCTCCGCGGCGCGCGCGCAGCCCAGGTAGTTCGACGCCGCGTCGAACCCCCCGCGCAGCCACGTCGTCGCGCTGATCAGGACGGCGCCGTGCAGCTCGGGGTAGTAGTAGCGGCCGAGGTGCTCGTGCGGGAGCAGCACGCGCGCCGCCATCACGTCGTGACCGCGCGGCGTGGTCTCCAGGTCGTGGAAGGTCTCGCGCCGGAACGCCGGTCCCTCGTCGTCGTAGGGGATCCACGCCTCGACGCCGTCGATCAGCTCCGCCAGCTCGGTCCGCGCCACCTCGAGCGAGCGGCGGATGCGCGCGAGGCCCTTGGTTTCCAGGGACTCCAGCTCTTCGGCCAAACCCGCGAGGGAGGCGGCGAGCCCTGCCAGCGCGGCGGCGAGCGCCGCGTGCGGTCGGGCGAGGTCGCCCTCGTCGTGGTTGCACACGTACTCGCGGAAGAGCGAGTGGTGGTCGCGCTCGTCGCGCCGCGACACCGCCTCGTCCCGCCAGAGCTTGAAGCGGTACACCGCCCGCTGGAGCTCGTCGAGCGAAGCGAGCGCCTCGTCCTGCGCGTTGATGCAAGCCTCGACGCTCGCGGCCGCCGTGCTCCCCGGCGTCACTTCGCCGGCGATGCGGTTGAGCGGATTGCGCGCCGGTCCGCCGGGCTTGTGGAGCCGCAGCAGCGCCTCGCGCAGCTCGCGGAACGAGACCGCGTGGCTGAAGGCGGAGTGCGCCTGGCCGTGCAGGTGCTCGCACTCGTCGAACACCATCTGCTTGAAGAACTCGCGGCGCGCGAGCGCGAAGGCGTGGTTCGTGATGACCACGTGCGAGCGCTCCGCGCGTCGCCGCGACGCGTCGCCGGCGCAGTCCTCGCGGTCCTCGCGCAGGGCGCAGCAACCCGGCTCCGCGCGCGCCAGGCTCAAGAGCCGCGCCAGGGCGCGGCGCCAGCGGTCCGCGTCGTCGAGCTCGAGCGGCGGCCGCCGCGGCAGCCGGTCCAGGTCGCCGTCGGCGTCGGTCAGCGCGAAGAGAGCGGCCGCGGTCCACGCGAGCTTGTCGACGGCGGAGTCCATCGGCCGCGGCGCCTGCAGCTTGAGCCCGCGCCAGCAGAGGTAGTTGTTGCGCCCCTTGAGCAAGGCGACGCGCAGGTCGCCGGAGACGCCGGCGCGCCGCAAGAGCTCGCGCGCGAGCGGGACTTCGCGGTCGAGCGCCTGCTCCTGGAGCGCGCGCGTGAACGTCGCGACGCCGACCCGCACCGAGTTGCGGAACGCCCAGAGCATGACGGGCACCAGATACGCCAGCGTCTTCCCGGTTCCCGTCGGCGCGTGAACCAGGAGGAGCTCGCGCCGGCCGAAGCCGCGCGCGACCTCCGCGGCGACCGCGTGCTGGCCCTCGCGGTAGGAGGGCGCGCGGCCGTCGTCGTCGGCGAAGAGGCGCGGCAGGTGCTCTTGGAGGATCTCGTCCACCGTGCGGCGGTCCGCCTCGTCGAGCACGACGGGGTCGTCCGCGGTGGTCGGAAACGGCTCGCGGCGACGCTCCTCTCTGGCGGTTCGGCCCCAGAGCGGACGCGCCTCGTCCGTCGCCAGCGCGAGGTCGCCGTGGGCTTCCAGCGCCGCGGTCAGCCGCCCGTCGGCGGGAGTCCCGCCGCCCGCGAAGAGCTCGCCGCCGCCGGTCCAGGCCGACGGGTGCTCGAGCAGTCGCAGCACGAGCGCCAGGTCGTCGGCCGCGACCTCGTCGTCGCCGCAGAGCGACTCCCAGGCGTCGAAGTAGCCGTGGGCGAGAACGCTGAGCACCACCTCGTCGCGCGCGAGCGCTCGGCCCACGAGCTCCCCCAGCGCCGCCTGGAGGTCGGCGGGATCCAGCGCGCGGGGGCGCTCCTCCAAGGCCTCGGTCCGGAGCAGCGTCGCCGCCAGGCGCTCGCCGTCGCTCGCGAGCCGCCCCGGAGCGAGAAGCGCCGCGCACTCCGCGAGCCCGAGCGGACGCATCGGCACCTCGCCCGTTCCGGAGAGCCGCGCCACCCAGCTCGCGAAGGCGGCGCGGTCGGGGACGATCACCGGCGCGTCGCCGAGGAAGGCGAGGAAGTCGGGGAAGGCCTCGTCGATCCGCTGCGCGTCCTCGAGCTCCGCCCCGGTGACGCCGAACTCTCGGGCCATGCGCGCGCTGGCCGAGCCGTCGAGCACGTCCGGACGCACGGCTCGGTCGAAGCGCTCCCAGCTTCCGTCATCCCGCCGGCGCAGCGCGCGCAGCCGGAACGCGGCGTCGCCCCCCGGATCGGGCCCGGTCGTCCAGAGGCACGCGAAGGCGAGCCTCCGGACCTCGTCCGCGTCTGCCCAGGGCAGGCCGGCGCGGGCGGAGCGGTCTTCGAGGCGGCGGATCATGGGGTTCAGGCTAGCGCCGCCGGGGACGGAGTCGTTTCCTTTTCGCTCTTCTCGACGGACGTAATTGCTTGTGAAAAAAGAGCTTAGGGGTTGGGTTCCGGCGGGTGGTGCGGAAGCAGCCCACTTGACTCGATGACTAGGAGGGCGTTCCTTACCTCGACTCCGGACAGCTTGACGGGCCCCCGCGGACCCGTCCACCGCAGGGATCATCGAATGTCAAAATCGAACGGGTCGGCCTCGCCCACGAAGAAGAAGGCCGCGAAGAAAAAGAAGAAGTCGAAGAGCCTGGTCATCGTCGAGAGCCCTGCCAAGGCGCGGACGATCAACAAGTACCTGGGCGCCAACTACGTCGTGAAGGCCTCGATGGGCCACATTCGCGACCTGCCGAAAGGCAAGTTCGGGATCGACCTCGAGACGTTCGAGCCGGAGTACACGACGATCCGGGGCAAGGGGAAGATCATCTCCGAGCTGAAGAAGCTCGCGAAGGGTGCGGAGGCCGTCTACCTCGCCCCCGACATGGACCGCGAGGGGGAGGCGATCGCCTGGCACCTCGCGTCGACGCTCGAGGTCCCCGAGGACCGCATCTTCCGGGTCGTCTTCAACGAGATCACGAAGAACGCGATCCTGGGCGCCTTCGAGACGCCCGGGCGCCTCGACATGGACAAGGTCGACGCCCAGCAGGCGCGCCGCGTCCTCGACCGGATCATGGGGTACAAGCTCTCGCCCCTGCTCTGGAAGAAGATCGCCAAGGGCCTCTCCGCCGGCCGCGTGCAGTCGGTGGCGGTGCGCCTGATCGTCGAGCGCGAGAAGGAGATCCGCGCCTTCGTGCGCGAGAAGTACTGGCGCGTCACCGCCAACTTCGAGCTGGAGGGCGAGGCCTTTCAAGCCGAGCTGCGCAAGCTCGCCGAGACGCGCATCGACAAGAATCTCGACGAGGTCACCGCGCGGAACGTCGTCGACACGATCGGAGCCGACGAGCTCAAGCTCGTCGAGCTCGAGGAGAAGCCGAAGACGCGCCGCCCCACGCCGCCCTTCACGACGAGCCAGTTGCAGCAGAAGGCGTCGACGATGCTGCGCTTCAGCGCGCGCAAGACGATGATGATCGCGCAGCAGCTCTACGAGGGCGTCGAGGTGCCGGGGGAAGGCTCGGTCGGTCTGATCACCTACATGCGCACCGACTCGACGCGCGTCAGCAACGACGCGATCGCCTCCGTGCGCGGCGTGATCGAGAGCGACTTCGGCAAGGACTACGTCCCGGAGAAGCCGAACGCCTACCGCACGAAGTCCGCCGCCGCCCAAGAGGCGCACGAGGCGATCCGTCCCACCGAGGCGGCGCGGACGCCGGCGAAGCTCAAGGGCTCGTTGACCCAGGACCAGTTCCGGCTCTACGAGCTGATCTGGAACAAGTTCGTCGCGAGCCAGATGACCCCGGCGCGGTCGAAGGTGACCACGGCGGTGTTCGAGCACGCGCTGAAGGACATCCCGGACCGCGCGGACGCCCCCGAGGGGCTCCAAAAGCCGCGGCCCGCCCGCTTCTCCTCCCAGGGCGAGGTGGAGGTCTTCGACGGGCACCTGCGCGTGTTCTCGACCGACCGCGGGAAGCGCGAGGTGCAGGCGCTGCCGCGGGGCCTGGAGGCGGGCAAGAGCTACCGGCCCAGCGGGATCGTACCGACCGAGCACGAGACGCAGCCGCCGCCGCGCTTTTCGGAGGCGACGCTGGTCAAGGAGCTCGAGAAGAAGGGGATCGGACGCCCGTCGACGTACGCGACGATCATCTCGACGATCCAGGACCGCGGCTACGTCAAGCTCGAAGAGCGCCGCTTCGCCGCGACCGAGCTCGGCGAGATCGTCACCGACCAGCTCGTCGACCACTTCGGCGACCTGATCAACACCGACTTCACGTCCCACATGGAGACCGACCTCGACAAGATCGAGAGCGGCGACCTGAAGTGGGTGGACGTCGTCGGGGAGTTCCACGAGCCCTTCATGAACGACCTCGCGAAGGCCGAGGAGAACATGAAGAGCCTGAAGCAGAACCCCGAGCTGAGCGAGATCAAGTGCGACAAGTGCGGTTCGCCGATGGCGATCCTCTACAATAAGCGCGGCAAGTTCCTCGGCTGCTCGAAGTACCCCGACTGCAAGAACACGATGCCGGTCGACGGCAAGCGGGAGAAGTCCGAGGTCATCGAGACCGACTACAAGTGCCCGAAGTGCGAGAGCCCGATGGTGATCCGCAGCGGCAAGCGCGGCCGTTTCCTCGCGTGCACCGCCTTCCCCAAGTGTCGCTCGACCGCCTCGGTCGACGACGAAGGAAAGATCATCGAGCCCAAGAAGACCGGCATCGAGTGCGAGAAGTGCGGGAGCGAGATGGTGGTGCGCGGCTCGCGCCGGGGACCCTTCCTCGCCTGCTCGGGCTACCCGAAGTGCCGGAACGCGAAGCCGCTCCCCGAGGAGCTCCGCGAGAAGCCCAAGGAGACCGGCGAGATGTGCGAGAACTGCGGTTCGCCGCTGGTCCTCAAGCGCAGTCGCTGGGGCAAGGAATTCATCGCCTGTTCGGGGTATCCGGACTGCAAGTTCACGCGCGAGGTGGAGCCCGAAGCGGGCGAGGAAGGCGCCGAAGCCGTCCAAGAGGAATCGGCATAAGTCAACGGGCTTGAGGCGTTTCCGCGCGCTCGACGCCGCCGGGTGATCCGCGTAGGATGTCGCGCGCCAGCCCCCCATGGAGATCTCCGAAATCCAGGTTGACGGCTATGAGAAGGTCGTCCGCTGCCGCGACGGCGACACCGACCTGCACGCCATCATCGCGGTCCACGACACCACGCTCGGCCCGTCCCTGGGGGGCATGCGGATGCTGCCCTACGTCTCCGAGGACGAGGCGCTCTTCGACGTCCTGCGGCTTTCGCGCGGCATGACGTACAAGTCGGCGGTGGCCGAAACCGGCCTGGGCGGCGGTAAGTCGGTCGTGATCGGCGATCCCCAGACGATGAAGTCGCCCGAGCTGTTCCGGGCGATGGGGCGCTTCATCGACAGCCTCGACGGGACCTACATCACCGCCGAGGACATGAACATCGGCATCGAGGACCTGAACCACGTGCGCGAGACGACGCGCTGGGTCACCGGGCTCTCGCGCGAGAGCGGAAGCTCGGGCAATCCGAGCCCGTACACCGCGCGCGGCTGCCAGCAGGGCATGCGCGCGGTGCTCGAGGAGGTCCACGGCTCCGACTCGTTCGGCGGCCGGCGCGTCCTGATCCAGGGCGTCGGCGCCGTCGGCGGACGGCTCGCGGTGCTGCTCAAGGAGGCGGGCGCCGAGGTCATCATCTGCGACATCAACGAGGCGCGCGTCGCCGAGCTGCAGGGCCAATACGGATTCGAGGCGATCGACGACGAAGTGCACCACGGCCTCGAGTGCGACATCTACGCGCCCTGCGCGCGCGGCGCCGGGATCAACGACGAGACCATTCCGAAGCTCAAGTGCCGGGCGGTCGCGGGGTGCGCGAACAACCAGCTCCTGGAGTTCCGCCACTCGGAAGAGCTCAAGAAGGCCGGCATCCTGTACGCCCCGGATTACGTCATCAACGCGGGCGGGATCATCAACGTCTCCGTCGAGCTGCTCGAGGGCGGCTACCGGGAAGACGTCGCCCTCCAGCGCATCGACCGCATCTACAACAACCTCAAACAGGTCTTCCAGATCGCGCGCGAGGAGGACATCACGACGCGCGAGGCCGCCGCGCGGCTGGCGGAACGCCGGCTCGAGCAAGGCCGGAAGACCAAAGACCAGGGCTGAGGCGAATCCATGGACGCCCGATCGGGTGATCCGGCCCCCGGCGGACCGGGTCTCCTCGGACAGCGGCTGCGCGTGATCCTCCTCGTGCTCGTCGTGTTCGGGATTCCGCTCGGCCTGATGCTGACGTACCTCGGAACGCGCGCCCTCGCCTTCCGACCGCCGTTCGACGACCAACCCGGCGGCGCGATCGCCGGAACGCTGGTGGACGAGGAGGGTGACCCCGTCGCCGGCGTGGCGGTGCGGGCGCTGCTGTACCCGCGCGACGGCGCGCCCGTCGCGCACGCGAGCGTCGAGAGCGACGCGGAGGGTCGTTTCTCCTTCGACGTGCCGCCGCTCGACGGCTGCTACGTCCTGCGCGCGGGCGGCAACGTCTGGCAGGAGGTCTACCGCGAGATCTCGCTGAGCGACGAGCCCGCGGACGACCTTGAGCTGTCGCTGCGGCCCGGCTGCATCGTCGCGGTCACGCTGTCGCGCCGCGACGGGTCCCCGATCCGCGGCGGCGAGTACGTCTTGCGGCGCTCGGGCGGCTTCCTCGGCCTCGCGATCCCTTCGCAGGTTCACGACGAGTTCGAAGCGGCGAGCTTCGAGCGCGGCGGCCTCGCCCCCGGGAAATGGACCGTGCGGGTGGAGCTCTCGACCGGGGACACGGCCGAGTACAGCATCGAGCTAGAGCCCGGACGGCGCGAGCTGCGCCTCGATCCCTTCTGATCCGCCGCGCCTCGTTACGATGGCGGGGAGACCGTGGCCGACCCCGACAGACCGGACCCGGCGGCGCTGGACGAGCTCTACGACGAGTACCTCGACGCCACGCTGCGCGGCGACGTCCAGGAGCCCGAGGCCTTCTGTCGCTCGCGGGGCGTCGACTCCGACGAGCTCAGAGCGCTTCTGGAGGGCGTGTACGGGATGGTCGCCGGCCCGCCGGAGCGGCCGGAGCAACCCTCGTCCGGCCGCTCGGAGCTGCCCGCCGAGGACGACCTGCCCTTCGAACGACTGGGCGAGTTCCGCCTGATCCGCCGGCTCGGCGAGGGGGGCATGGGCGTGGTCTACCTCGCCGAGCAGGAGTCGCTCGGCCGGCTCGTGGCGGTCAAGGTCATCCGGCCCGAGCTCGCCGCGTCGCCGACCGCGGCGGTGCGCTTCCAGCGCGAGGCTCAGGCCATCGCGCGCGTCCGCCATCCGAACATCGTCGGCGTCCACGGGTTCGGCAACGAGAAGTCCGTCAACTACATGGCGATGGAGCTCGTGCCCGGGCGGAGCCTGAGCGAAGTCCTGGCGGAAGGGCCCGTGCCGATCCCGCGCATGGTGCGCTGGGCGCGGCAGATCGCCGACGCGCTCGAGTGCGCGCACGGCGAGGGCATCGTGCACCGCGACGTCAAACCGTCGAACATCCGCATCACCGCCGGCGGCGACGCGATGCTGCTCGACTTCGGTCTGGCGCGTATCGTCGACTCGAGCGCGGTCTCCCTCACGAAGTCCTTCGCCGGCTCGCCCAGCTACGCCTCGCCGGAGCAGATCTCGGCGGAGCACGGCGACGTCGCGCCGGCGACCGACGTGTATTCGCTGGGCGCGACGCTGTACGAAGGCATCACCGGCCGGCCGCCCTTCGTGGAGGATTCGATGCCGCGGCTGATGCACCGGATCCTCTCCGACGAGCCCCCGAGACCGCGGAGCTTGAACGCGGAGGTACCGCGCGACCTCGAGGTCGTCGTGCTGAAGGCGATGGAGAAGGCGCCCGAGCGGCGCTACGCCGACGCCGCCTCTTTCCGCGACGACCTCGGCGCCGTGCTCGAGTTGCGCGCGATTCGGGCGCGGCCGCCCGGTCGCGTCGAGGTCGCGGTCCTGTGGGTGCGGCGGCACCGCACGGTCGCGGCCGCGCTGGCCGCGGCGGTCGTCGTCGCTCTCGGCGTGGGGCTCTTCCTGTTCGTGGACGCCGGCGTGCGCCGGCGCGCGGACGAGCGCGAGGCGCGGCGCCTCGTCGCCAGGGCGGGTGAGATCCTGGAGAGCCATCACGAGCTTCGCTCCGCCGGGGAGCAGGCGAAGCTAGCGATCGACAAGCTGACCCGCGCCTCCGGGACACGCCGGCTGACCGACGCGGAGACGGCGGAGCTCTGGCGGCATCAGACCGCGCTCGACGCGTACGGCCGCGGGGACGAGAGCGTCGCGCAGGCGCTCGAGCTGCTCACGGAAGCCGCGCAGCTCGCGCCGGACGCCGACGGGCTGCGGGACGCGATGGCGCTCTACTACTACCAGCGCTTCCTCGACGTGCGCGAGCACCAGGACCTCGGCCAGCGCTTGAGCTACCGCGACGCCGTCCAACGCGTCGACCCCGACGGCATGTGGGGCGCGAAGGTCGAGGGGAAGTCGAAGCTCTCGATCGAGTCCACTCCGCCGGGGGCCGAGGTCTTCCTGTTCGCGGTCCGCGACCTGGAGCAGCTCGTGGACGGCGGCGAGCACCGCTGGATCCCGTGGACGGCGTTCGGGCCCGATCCGGAGCTGGAGCCCGGCGCGTGGGCGCTGCGCGTCGTCGCCGGCGCGGGTCCGCTCGTGCCGAACGACCTGGTGCTGTCGGTCGCCGGGCACCCGATCGAGGGAAGCCTCCTTGCCGCGGGTGGGCTCGGCGACGTGGCCGCGTTCGACCGCTTGCTCTCCGTCGACGGCGTCCCCGTGCGGGACGCCTACGAGCAGGCGGCGCTCGAGGGCGCGGGCTCGAGCGAGCACGCGTACCTCTTCGCGACCGCCGGTGGAGGCGAGCGCGAGGTTCGTGGCGCGAGCCTGAAGGAGCTCGGCCTCGAGGTGCTCGACCCGCGCGCGCTCGCGGAGCGCGGCAGGGTCCCCGCGAAGGTCTGGCGGCACGGCGAGATCGCGGAGCTGGTCCTGCCCGGGGGGCTCTCCGTGCGCACGACCGCCGCGCCGCTTCCGATCTCGCGCGAGCGCAGCTACGGCCGCACGCCGATCGAGCCGCACCTCTTCGCGCCCGGCGCCTACGTCGCGCTGTTGCGGCTCGAGGGGCACGAGGACCAGCGCATCTCGTTCCACATCGACCACGCGACCGAGGAGTTCGGCGGCGACCTGGCGCTCGACGCGACGCTGCACACGAACGGAACCACGCCCCCGGGCTTCGTCTACGTTCCGGTGGCCGCCTACGGCTGGGGCGAAGCGAGCTTCTG
Source organism: Planctomycetota bacterium (assembly GCA_028278425.1). GTDB lineage: Bacteria > Planctomycetota > UBA1135 > UBA1135 > JANQEJ01. The sequence goes on from JANQEJ010000121.1 coordinate 20,420, forward strand.
GATGCAGGAGCACGAGGTGACGAGCGCGCAGTACCTCGAGTTCCTGAACGACCCGGCGACGCTCGCGGAAGTCGACGGCTCGCCGACGCCGATCCGCGTGCCGCGCTATCCGATCGGACCGGTCGCCGGCAAGCCGTGGCCGCGCGCGAACGGGCGCTTCGAGCTCCCCGCGGGCGTTGCGGGCGACGTGCCCGTCCTCGGCGTCTCCTGGCACGACGCCGCGGCGTACGCGCGCTGGCGCGGCGAGCGCGACGGTCGCGATTACCGCCTGCCCTCGGAGCAGGGCTGGAAGTGGGCGGGCTTCGGCGGCGACTGGCGCGAGTTCGTCTTCGGCCAGCGCTTCTCGCCGCGCTGGGTGAAGTGCCGCTACTCGCGCGAACGTCCCGGACCGGAGCCGGTGATGAGCTATCCGGTCGACGAGTCTCCGCTCGGCATCTTCGACCTGGCCGGCAGCGCTTCCGAATGGCGGCTCGGCACGACGGCCGAAGCGGGCCCGGGCACCCGCGCCGTCGCCGGCGGTTCCTGGAAGGCCCACGCGTGGGACGCGTTCAAGGTCGGCTCCGAGCGCGCGGTGGCGCCGGACAGCGCCGAGACGGGCTTCGGATTCCGCCTCGTGTTGCCGGACGGCGAGCGATGACCGACGTCGCGAAGCTGGAGGGTCTCCTCCTGCGCTACCGCGCCGACCTGGAGCGCTTCCTCGAACGGCACGCGTCGGGGCTCCTGCGCTACGAGAACGCGGAGGACCTGGTGCAGGGCGTTCACGCGCGCGCGCTCGCCGAGGCGGAGGCGTACGAGCACCGCGGCGAGAAGGAGTTCCTCGGGTGGCTCCACACGCTCGCGCGGCGCTACGTGGCGGATCGCCACGACTACTGGTCCGCGATGAAGCGCGGCTCGGGCAAGGTGCTGCGGCTCTCGTTCAGCGGGACGGCGAGCGGCCTGGCCGAGGGCCGGCCGCTGCCGCCCGGTTCCGAGCCGGGGCCGTCCACCTTCGCGTCGCGTCGGGAGCTCCTCGGGTTCGCGACCAAGGCGCTCGCCGTGCTGCCGGAACGCGACCGCAGGCTCGTCCGCTGGATGAGCGAGGGGGTCGACCTGAAGGTCCAGGCGGAGCGTTTGGAGATCAGCTACGCGGCCGCCCAGCGGGCCGGTCTGCGGGCCCTGGAGCGCTTCCGGAAGGCCTTCGAGCTCGCCTCCCAGGGCCCCAGGGGCTGAATCGCGGTTTTCCTTTCGAGCGGTGTCTGCGGATCGGGCCGTCGCCGATGGCTTCTCCAAGCCTCTTCCGCACAAGGAGACATCGCGATGAAGCTCAACTCTCTGCAACTCACCCTCGGACTGACCGCCTCGCTCTTCCTCGCGGGCCCCATCGGGGCCCAGTTCACGCGCCTGCCGCACCACAGCACCGCCAACGCGCCCGTGCCCGCCGTCTCCGGCGGGCACGGCTCGAACGTTCAGGCGCTCGAGGACTGGAACGGCGACGGGTACGCCGACTACGGCGTCGGAGCGTCGGGCTTCGAAGTGTCGCCCGGGCTCCTCGCCGGCCGCGTGTACGTCTACTCCGGCCGCGACGCCACGCTGATCCAGAGCTTCGACGGCGACCAGATCGGCAAGGACTTCGGCGTCCGTCTGGGGGACGTGGGGGACGTGACCGGGGACGGGGTCCGCGATATGGCCATCGCGGCGCCCAAATACGACACGGGCTTCGGCAACGTCGGGGCCGTGTTCCTCTACAACGGCGCGACGGGTGCCCGCGTGTGGACGTTCGGCGGGGACGTCGACAGCAAGAACGTGGGCGTCGACCTCGGCGTCATCGCCGACGTCACCGGCGACGGCCGGCGCGACCTGGTCGTGAGCGACTCCGGCTGGGGCGCCGGGAGCTCCGGCCTCGGACGGATCCACTTCGTCAACGGCGCGACGGGCGGCCTGATCGGCACCGTGACGGGCGACGTCTTCTTCACCAGCTTCGGCCACAGGCTCGCGACGCGTCCGGACGCGGGCTCCACGGTGTTCACGACCGACCGGAAGGGCAACGTGTTCAGCGTCGGACTTCCGGTCGGGGGCATCGGCACCAAGCCCCTGTTCCAGCCCGCTCCGGTGGGAGCCACCACGGAATCGCCGGACATCGCGCTGATCCAGGCCCCCGCCGGAGGGTTCCGCCTGCTGATCGGGCGAGCGCTCGGCGACACCGACGGCTTCGTGAACAACGGCACGGTCGAGCTGACCGGCCTCGTCGATCCGACGCCCATCCTGACCATCAAGGGGACGTCGGACGGCGAGGCCGTCGGCGGGCTCGTCAACGCGATGAAGGACCTGAACGGCGACGGCGACGAGGAGATCGGGTACCGCTCGAACGCGCCCGGCTTCAACATCCGGCTGCGCACCGCCACGCAGTCCGGCGTGCAGGTGGACGACCTGCAGATGCCGGGGTCGGGGACGTTCTCCGACGACGACAGCATCCCCGACACGACGGGCGACGGCCGCGGCGAGATCCTCGGCGGCCACGGCAACTCCGGGCGCGCCTATCTCTTCGGCGTGGGCCTCGAGCTCACCTCGCAGGGCTCCGCCGGCGGCGGCCTCCAGGCGTCCTTCGACATGGACTGCGCCGCGGTGAACGGCGGGCGCTTCTACGTCCAGTTCTACAGCCTCGCCGGCGCCTCCCCGGGCACCGTGGGTGCGCCGGGGTGGCCGTTGCTCCCCCTGAACTTCGACGCGGTCACGCTCGCCGCGCTCAACCTGGCGGGCTCGCCGGTCTTCCCGGGCGCGGTCGGCTTCCTGAGCCCGACCGGGACCGCCTCCTCGAGCATGGACATCGACGCGGGCACGGTCGCCTCGATCTCACCCCTCGACATCACCACCGCGGTCGCGGTGCTCGGCCCGGGCGGGGTCGTCCACACGACGAACCCGGTGGAGATCGACGTGCCCTGAGGCTACTTCCGCAGGAAGTCGACCAGGTCCTGCTCCAGCTCTTCCAGCCCGTACTCCATCACCGTCAGGCAGCGGTACACCATGTGCGCCAGCGGTTCTGGGGTGTTCGGGTTGAGCTCCTTCGGCGGCGGGTAGCTCAGGAAGTAGGAGAGCGAGAGCCGCTCCACCTCGCCGCCCTGCTCCCTTCCGGCGAAGGCCCACGGGACCTCGTCGAAGGGCAGGGTGCCGGTGAGGATCTCGTAGAGCATCACGCCGACGCCCATCACGTCCGCCTTGCTGTTCTGCAGGAGCAGCGGGTTGTAGTGCGGCGTGGTCGAGATGACGTTGCGACCTTCCATCCGCAGCGCCGGGTCGATCAGCACGACGCCTCCGGACGGACGGACGAGGATGTTCTCGGGCTTGAGGTCGCCGTGGTAGTCGAGCTTGTCCTCTTCGCGCAACTTCTGCAGCGCGCGCACGATCGCGAGGAACCAGTTGAGGCGGATCCCCTCGAGCGCGCGGATCTTCTCGCGCAGCGTCTTGCCGCGGACGTAGTCCATGACGAGCACCGGACGGCCTTCGTGCTCGAACGAGTCGCGGACCTTGATCAGGTTCTGGTGGCGCGTTCCCTCGAGCAGCGCCGCCTCGGAGCGGATCAACTGATCGATCTCGTGCATGTCGAGGAAGTCGATCCGCACGCCGTCGTTGCGGAAGAACACCGCTTCGCCCGGCGTCTCGTCGGGGCTGATCCACTCCGGCGAGCGCTTGTCCGTGATCTCGATGAAGCGCGTGACGTAGCGGCCGCCGCCGGCGACGTCGCCGACCTTCAGCGCGACCTTGCGCCCCTGCGAGTCTTCGGCGAGATAGACGTAGGCGAAACCGCCGCGGGCGAGGAACTTCTGGACGCGGTAGGAACCGAGGTACTCGCCTGCCTGGAGCTTGATCATGGGGATCTGCCTGGGTTCGTGCCGGCGCGGGGGAGCGGTCGGCGGGGGACCCGGTACAGGCTTCTTCCTCGGTCGAATCCCTCCCCCGGCTGGAGCCAAACCCCGTGTCCAGAGGCCCTGGCCCGGCCTTTTCCACGGTCCTGGAGGGGGGTGCGGCGCTTAGCGCGGCGTCGTGGGGCCGCTCGAAAGGAGATTTCCTAATCCAGGAGCGGAGGACCGACCGCCGCTCGCATCTCAGGCCGCGTCGGGGCCGCTGTCGTACACGCCCTGAGCTGCGGCATCCGAGCGGGTGCCGTATCTCGGAGCCATGCTCCACGTGGCGACGGCTCTCCTGCTCCTTGCCGGGGCTGGCGCGGACGCGTACGTCGAGGCGCGGCGGGTGACGCCGAGACTCAGCGAGGAGCTCGTCCAGGACGCCGTCGGCGGCGATGTGGACGGGTGGGCTCAAGCAAAGCCGGGCCCACCCCTCTGTGAGGGTGAGCCCGGTCGAGTACGGTCCTTGGAGACGCGAGCAGCCGACTACGGGAGGATCTCGGTGTCGATCGCGTTGGTGAAGTAGATGTCGGGGAAGCTCAGCAAGGCGGCCTGGGTGTAGAGCGAGACCCCTGCAAGGCCGCAATTGTCGGGCACCGGGATGTCGACGTCCTGCGGGCCGGAGACTCCGTCGTCGATCGCGGAGACGACCAGAGCAGGCGGAGGCCCGATGAGAAGCGTTCCGATCGGCAGCGGAATCTCTGCCGATACCGTGCTGATCCCGATCGACCAGACATCAAGAACACTCGCGGGCCCAGGGATGATCCCCCTGTCCACCGTCGGCGTCCAGATCTCGCCAACCCGCGGTGCATTGGTGGAGAGGTCGACGCCATAGGCTAGCGGATTGAACGGCGGCGAGGAGGAGTTTCGGATGACCTGATAGTCGATGAGGCGAGGCGTCGGGATGTAGGCGTCGGTGACCGTGCTCCCGTAAAGATCGTCGCTGTTGTCACTGAACCAGGCGCTGCCCGTGGCGGTGGCCACGAAACCCGCTGGCAGGTTGGACCACGAGAATTCGACAACGAACGAAGCGGAGCCAGCCACATCGTCCTGCGGAAGTGGGTTGGATTCGAACCCATACCAAGTCATACCCGGCGGCGGCGGGTGGGCGGCGGACACTTTGCTCGTGACGGCGGCGCTCGACACGAAGGAAACGGCCGTGTCGCCAATCATGATCGGCAAGCACGAGAGAGGGTCGTGGTTATCCACCGTCGGAGGCCCGAAGGTCGCTGGGACCAGGGCCCCGACCTCAAACAGGAAATCCCCGCCCGGCACCCCCGGCGCGGCACCGTTCTCGATGCAAACCGTGTACAGATCCCATGCCCATTTGTCGACGTCGTAGGCAAACCATGTGTCCATAGTCGTTACGTACGCTGTGTCATAGGCAACGGGCAATGCTGCCTGAGCCGTCGCGGCGTTGGAAGCCGACGAGAGCGCGAGAGTGATTGTTGCGAGCTTGAGAACGTGCTTCATCGGATTGATCTCCATGTGCGGATAGACGTGATCGGTGGCTTTCCATGCCGGCGGTCGTCGGCCCGCTCGCGAGGGCTCGCGGGCCGACCCCTTGTAGGGAGCCGTTCGGGGGCCCGAGGGCCGCTCTTACGGCGACCTGCGGTTTTTTGAGATCCCCTCCGTGATGCCGTGTCGGGGCTAGCGCGGGTGCCCGTCGGCCCAATCCATGGCGGCCTCCGCAAGGGCGGGCTCGCCGTCTTCCCGCAGCCGCTCGATCCAATAGCCCGTCCGCCTAGCGATCAGCCGATCCAGCTCATCGAAATCGAGCCAGGCCACGGTGCCGGAATCTCCAACGGCCAGCAGGCGTTCGCGATGTGGGTCCGCCGCGAGGCGGAATAGCTCGCCGTCCATGACCTTGAAGTCGGCGAGCTTGTCCCCCGTATCCGCGTCGAGCGCCAGGATCCGGCCCTCCGTGGTGCCCGCGAAGACGACCTCCCCATCCGGTGAGAAGGTCACGCAGTTGAAGGCCCCTATCTCCTCGTAGAGGCGAACCCGCCGGGGGGCCGTCTCGCGCGGCACCCACCAGGAGACGTGACCCAGTCTCTCCACGGCCACGCAGAACCGACCGGTTGGGTGGAACGCTATGTCGCTCACCGCTTTCTCCAGTCCCTCCGGCCTCTCGGTTCGGTGGAGACCTTGGGCATCCCACCGGCAAAACAGACCATAGGCCCCGCCGATGGCGAGGAGCGTACTGTCGGGGGACCAGGCCAGGGAGGCGAGACGATCCTCGTGGACGGGGAGGGTGATCGCCTCCCCGTGGAAAAGAAGCGCCCAGAACCCCGACGACTGGCTGGCGCACGCGATCTCGGTCGTTTGACCGAGCCGGCGATCCAATCCCGAGACGATCTCGCCCTGGAGACCGATGGCTCTCCGCTTTCCCACACCTCCGCCGCGGCGCGGCCGAGCAGTTCCACGCTCTCGAAGGCGAGGAAGGTGTTTTCGCCGAAGTCCGCCTCGCGCCGGAGGAAGTCGAGCGAGACGCGGACCATGTGTCGGTCGTACTCCTCGTCCCACATCCGCTCGAGCTCGTTCACGGCGGAGACTTGCTCGATGGCGGACTCGCCGCGCTTGGACGCATTCCGACTCGCGCGGCGCTCGAGATCACGGGCGCGGTTGCGTGCGATGACCGCGATCCAGCCGCGCAGCCGCCCGCGTTCGCGCTCGTATTACCGGCGCGAAAGTCGCGCAGGAACGATACGAGCACGTCCTGGGACGAGGTCCGGGACCTCCGCGGCGGCCACTCCCATCCGGCGCAGCACCCCGGCGACGATCGGACGGTAGCGCTGGTCGAAGGCGTACCACGCCTCCGCATCCTCTCCCTGAAGTCCATCGAGCAGCGCCGTGGTCGTAATCGAGAGCGAGTGGTCGTTCATGAGGCAGGCACGACGGCGTGAAGCAGGCGATCTGCCCTCATCGTACTCGGCGCATTACCCCTTCATGCGATCGAGCCCCAGCACCCCGGCAGCCGTCCCCCCGACTCCTGGAGCCGCTCGCGCGCTAGCGGTCTGCCGCCGGAAGAGCGGTCTCTTCCAGACGGCAGGGCGTTTCCGCATCCAGAATGCGAGCCGCACCCTCCGCCACCGTGCCGGTGGAGACCCACTCCGCGTTGCGGCGGTGAGGCACGTACCGCCACGCGCGGCCGAGGCTATCGATCATGCCGAGGTCCTGCTGCCACGGGTTCCGGACGACGTACACCGCCGCCTCGGGCTCGTTGGGCGTTTGGAAGAGCACGACCTCGCCGACGGTCTTGTCGCCGTCGACAACGCTCCACGCGCGCTGAGGCGACGCGTGGCGCACGACCGCGGGCGCCGGCGGCGCGAGACGTTCCGTCAGCGTCGTCCTGCACGCCGTCAGCGCGAGGATGGAGGTCAGGGCCAGTAGGACCGGCTTCATACCGGAAAGAAGATCGGCACGATGGCGCCCTTCCTTGTGGGGTCTTACAGACCGCGGCTTCCGAGGAAGAAGAGGCCCGCGCATCCGGCGAGGGCGAGGCCCGCGAGGATGAGCCCGGCGCGGAAGCTCCCCGGGTCGTAGCGGAGCACGACTTCGCATTTACCTTCGTCGACGAACACTCCGCGGAGCGCGTGGTCGACGCGCTCGACCGGCGCGTCGACGCCGTTCACCGTCGCCGACCAACCGGGGGCCCAGGCGTCCGCCAGGACGAGGAGGGCCGGTCGCCGCGCGTCGACCTGGAGCACGACCTCGCGCGGCTCGTAGCGATCGACGAGGACGTCGCCGGGCAGGTCCTCGGGTCCGAGGGAGGCGACGTCCTCGAAGAGGGGGTGCTCCGGGCGCTCGTTGAGGACGGCCACGCGCGCGTCCAGCGTCGGCGCGCCGAAGTGCGCGAGCCGCTCTTCGGCGCTCTCGATCACCAAGACGCTCGACGCGAGGAACGCGCGCGGCAGGACGAAGGGGTTCTCGTACGTGCGGACCCCGCCGGGAGACGTGTGGGCGAGGCGCAGCGGGGGAGGCAGCTCCTCCTCGGCGAGGAAGTACTTCACGCCGAGGAGCGATGCGAGCGGCAGCGCGTCGAGCCGGTCGACCCGGTCGATCTCACTGATGAAGGCGTTGTCGGTGCTCGTGGTGAAGAGCTCGAACAGCTCGAACATCGGGCGGAGCTCGATCTTGTCGTAGCCCGTGAGCGCCTGCACCTCGTAATGGACGTTCGCGCTCGACCGAAGGATCGTGCGGTGAACGCTCTGCACGCGGTGGACCGAGTCGTCGCCCGTGAGGAAGTCGGTCGTGGGCGTCGCCGGGAAGGCCAGCTCGGGCTCGATCGCGGGGTTGTAGCCCTCGCCCCACGCGTGGAGCTCGATCGCGACGACGGCGAAACAGCCGAGCCCGACGGCAAGCGCCTTTCCGCCGTGGAGCCTGAGACGCGCGAGCAGCGCGTCGAGTCCGAGCGCGCCGAGCATCGAGAGTCCGAAGGCGACGTAGAGCAGGAGCCGCATCGGGTTCGTGCTCCGGAGCTTCGGCACGAGCCGGAACGCGTCGTGAATCGGCCACACCTGCCACGCCACCAGCGCGCTGAGCGCGACGACCGCGGCCAGGAAGATCACGCGCGGCTCCCGGAAGCGCAGCGCCACGCCGGCGAGCGCCAGCACGAGCATCACCCGGCCGACGTAGCCGCCGATGATCTCGTTGTAGTTCAGGTTGCGGCCCTCCGGGCCGGTGTAGTCGTGCGTGTGCGGTCCACCGTGGTGGTCGGGCGCGACCATCAGGACCGCGGCGTCGAGCGCGGCAAGCTCGTCGGTCTGCTCCAGCGTCTCGAGCACGGTGATCCCGCGGCTCTCCTTCAAGTACTCCGCCATCGGCAGGAGCTGCGGCGCCGCCAGGAGCGCGCCGAGAAGGCCCCCGGCGGCCAGGCACTTCCAACCGGCAAGGCCGAGGCGGGCATCCGCGGGGCCGGCGCGCGTTCGGAACAGACAATAGGCGCCGAAGACGAGCAGCATGTGCAGCGACGTCTGCGAGTGGCCGCCGAGGAACTGCGCGCTGATCGCGAGCGCGAGGAACGCGGCGTCGCGCCAGCTCGGCTTCGCCGCGATCCGCTCGACCAACCAGAGAAGACAGGGCAGGAGAATCGCGACGTTCGCGTGCGGGTGGTTGAGCCAAGCGACGAGAAAGCCGCAGAGCGCGAACGAAAGCCCTCCGCACAACGCCGCAACGCGCGAGGCGCCGATGCGGCGCAGGAATAGGAGCGCGAAGAACCCCGCGAAGAGCAGGCGAAAGAGCGCCGACCACGCGTAGAAGCCGAACGACGGGAACAGGTAATAGAACAGGTGTCCCGGCCAGAGGAACGCGCCGCTGTTCGCCGCGTGGATCGGTTGTCCTCCGTAGCTGTAGGGGTTCCACAGCGGGAACTCTCCGGCGCGGATCCGCTCCGCCGCGAACTCGAGCCACGGGATCATCAAGATCGCCTGGTCCTCGAGCAGATGGTTCGCCGGACGATGTCCAGGTTCGGCGGTCTCCTTCCACGGCGCGAAGGAGAGCAGGTGGTCCGCCTGCGAGAGGATCTTGCCGCCGAAGAGCGTCTCCCGGAAGAAGAGGCAAAGCACCAGGGCCAAGGCCAAAGCGCCGAGGGCGCGATACCGTCGTTCGCCGGCGTCCATCGGCGAAGACCGTACGGTCCGCCCCGCGCCGCTGCACGTTGTCAGTGGACGGAATGGACCGTATCGTGCGGACGTGGACTCCCATGCTCTGGACTGCCATCGCCGGGCGGGCCGCATCGCGAAGGAATGCCGCGAGTGGGCCGTCGAGAACATCAAGCCCGGCGTCAAGGTGCGAACGATCCTCGAGACGATCGAGTCGACGATCCGCGAGCGCGGCGCCGCGCCGGGTTTTCCGGCGCAGTCGAGCCGCAACCACATCGCCGCGCACTACTGCAGCTCGCCCGACGACGACGTCGAGTACGAGGAGGGCGACTGCGTCAAGGTCGACCTCGGCGTCCACGTCGACGGCTACATCTGCGACACCGCTGCCACCGTCGACCTCTCGCCGGACGGTCGCTGGTCGACGCTGCTCAGGGCCTCGAAGGACGCGCTGGCCGCGGCGATCGCAACCGTCGGAGACGGCGTCGCCGTGGGCGAGATCGGCGCCGCCGTCGAGCGCACGATCCTCGCCGCCGGCTACAACCCGGTCCGCAACCTGACCGGGCACGGGCTCGGCCGCTGGAAGGTGCACACGCCCCCGCAGATCCCGAACTACGGCGAGCGCGGCGGCGGCCGCCTGCGGGAAGGCATGGTCTTCGCCATCGAGCCGTTCGCCTGCAACGGCCGCGGCTACATCCGCGAGCGCGGGAAGGCGGAGGTCTTCATGATGGTGCGGCCGCCGCGCAACGCGAAGGGGCTCGATCGCGGCGTCCTGCGCGAGATCGACTCGTGGCGCGGCCTGCCGATCGCGCGACGCTACTTCTCCCACCTCGACCGCGACGCCGTGGAGACCACGATCTCGAAGCTCGCGAAGCAGGGATCCCTCATGCGCTATCCGCCGTTGGTCGAAGAGACGAACGTGATGGTGGCGCAGTTCGAGCACTCCATCCATCTCGGGCCGGACGGGGTCGAGATCTTGACCGCGTGAGAACCCCGGCCACCCCTGGAAGCCTGGCGGTCCCGCCCTAACCTAGACGTGGTCTTTTCCGAAACCGGGCTCGCGTTTCCTCCCCTCGACCCGGGCCTTTGAAGGTCGCACTCATCACCACATCCCCCTCGGTCCGCTCCGGCATCGGGGACTACACGCGCCACCTCTTGCCGTACCTGCGCGAGAGGTGCGAGGTGCGCGTCTTCGTCGAACCGGGCGCGGCGCGGGGAGAGCTCGAGGGCGTTCCGATGGCGTCGGTCGACGAGCTCGACCCGCGGGAGCACGACCGCCTGCTCTACCAGCTCGGAAACGAACAATCCCACGCCTTCATGCCGCGCATGATCCGCGCCATCGGCGGGACGGTCATGCAGCACGACTGGGTGCTCTTCGACCTGGCGGTCGAGGCCTTCCCCGCGCTGGCGCGCGGCGGCCTGAAGGGACACGCGCTCGCCATGCGCGAAGGCGGCGCCGAGCAGTTGCGGGTCTACAGCCGGAACTGGCTCGACCGCCGCCGCCAGCGGACGACGCGGCAGGAACCCGGCGACTGCGACGAGCTCGAGGGCACCCTGCTCTGCGGTTGGCACGAGCACCAGGGCGACGGCCGGTGGACGAGCGACGTCGCGTGCGTGCGGCTTCCGGCGGAGGACGCGAGCGCGGTGGAGGTCGAGCTCCACGCCGAGGGAAACCGCGTCGTGCGCCTTTGCGAGGGCGACCGTCCGCTGACCGGGCCTTCGCGGCAGGACACGCTTCGCGCCGATTTCGCCGAGCGCCGCCGGCCGCTCCTGAAGATCGAAACGCAGGGGATTACCGTCACGCGCGAGCAGCGCCGCCACGGCGACGCGCGCAGGCTCGGGAGCTTCGTCCGCCACGTGCGCTGGAAGGAGAACGGCGCGTGGCGCGAGCTCGACCTCTCGCAGCCCGTCGCGTTGCCGATCGACCAGATCACGCTCGCTCGCGATCGCTTTCAGCTTCCGCTGAACCGCTCGGTGGTCCGCTTCGGCGACGCCTTCATCGTGCACAGCAACTACGTCGCCGAGCGCATTCTGCGCGAGCGCAACTCCCGGACGCCCATCGGCATCGTTCACCACGGTTCGGAGAAGCGCTGGCACGACGAGGACCGCCGCGAGACGCGCCGGCGCCTCGGCTTGTCCACGGAGTGGATCGAGAGCTTCCTGATCGTGAGCTTCGGCGGCG